>CADEDM010000021.1 GCA_902826065.1 uncultured Acidobacteriota bacterium
TTCACTTCTTCGGCTTGTCCTTGTCGTCGCCTTCCTTGTCGGTCTTGCCCTTCTTCATGACCTCGGGCTCGGCCGCCGCGGCAGGCGGTGCCGCCGCGCCGTCGGCCACCGGTTCGGCCACGACCTTCACGTTGACGACGTGCACCAGCATCAGGTCGGCGTCGCTCAGCGGCGACCACGAGGCGTTGGCCGCGAGGTCGCGGACGTAGACCGCCTGGCCCAGCTCGAGCTCGGCGACGTCGATGTCGATGTGCTCGGGAATGGCCGTCGGCAGGCACTCGACCTCGACTTCCTTGTGCAGGAACTCGAGCACGCCGCCCTGCTGCTTCACGCCCTTCGGCTCGCCGTGCAGGACGACCGGCACCTTCACCGCGATCTTCCGCTCGAGGTTGACGCGATAGAAATCCGCATGCAGCAGGTGCTGGGTGATCGGGTCGAGCTGGAACTCGCGCACCAGCACCTTCTGGGTGCCGCCGCCCTCCACGTTCAGCGTGATCAGCGTGTTGACGCCCGACGCCGAATGGAGAATCCGCATCATCTCCTTCGGGTTCACGGCCACCTGCACCGGGGCAATGGCGTCGCCGGCCTTCTGGGCGCCGTAGATCACGGCCGGGACGTGTCCCGCCGCGCGCAGCCGCCGCGCTTCGTTCTTGCCTCTGCCCGTCCGCGTGGTTGCTTCGAGTATCGCTTCCATGACTCGTTGTCCTGTTCCCTGTTCCCTGGTGCCTACACGAACAGCGAGGAGACCGAGGTCTCCTCGTGAATGCTGCGAATCGCCTGGCCGAGCAGCCGGGCCACCGACAGCTCGACGATCTTGTCGCACTTGGCCCGCTTCTCTTCGAGCGGGATGGTGTTGGTGACGATCAGCTTGTCGATCGGCGACTTCTCGATGCGCTCGATCGCCGGGCCCGACAGCACCCCGTGCACCGCGCAGGCGAGCACGCGCTCGGCGCCGGCGTCCTTCAGGGCCTGGGCCGCCTTCTGGATCGTGCCGGCGGTGTCGATGATGTCGTCGGCGATGACGCAGGTGCGGCCACGGATGTCGCCGATCACGTTCATGACCTCGGCGGTGCCGTCGTCGGGACTGCGCCGCTTGTCGATGACGGCGAGCTCGGCGTTGAGGCGCTTGGCATAGGCGCGGGCGCGCTCGGCGCCGCCGGCGTCGGGCGCCACGATCGTGAGTTTCGGAAAATCCTGCCGCGAGAGGTGGTCGATGATGACCGGCGCGGCGAAGAGGTGGTCGACCGGGATGTCGAAGAACGCCTGGATCTGCGCCTTGTGCAGGTCCATGGTCAGCACGCGGTGTGCGCCGGCCGCGGCGATGACGTTGGCGACCAGCTTGGCCGAGATCGGCACGCGCGGCTTGTCCTTGCGATCCTGCCGGGCGTAGCCGTAATACGGAATCACGGCCGTGATCCGCGCCGCCGACGAGCGGCGGAACGCGTCGATCATGATCAGCATCTCGACCAGGTGCTGATCGACGGGCGCGCAGGTGGGCTGCACCAGGAAGACGTCGGTGCCGCGGATGTTCTCGTCGATCTGGAACGAGACTTCGGTGTCGGGGAAGCGGCGCAGCCGGGCCTGCCCCATGGGCACGTTCAGGAACTGGGCGATCTCCTTGGCGAGGCGCAGATGTGCGCTGCCCGAGAAGACCTTCAGGTCGCCGAACCCCGTCTGTGGCATGGCCTGTGGCATCGCCCGTCGTTCCGGTCCGCCCCCGGGGCGGACTGCGCGTTCAAAAGTTGGTTGGGGCGGAAGGATTCGAACCTTCGAATACGGGCTCCAAAGGCCCGCGCCTTACCGCTTGGCCACGCCCCAGCGTCGTGTGGTCGACCGCCGCCACCCCTCCGACCTCGAGTCCGCCAGGACGCACACGCCTCCCGTCGGGCCCGCCCATCACGGGTGGCCGAAACCCCAAGTGTATACGACCGGTTCAGCCGCCGGCAAGGGCGCGGCGGCCCTCGCGCATCACGGCGTCGCGCGAGACGGTGCGGGTCTGCCAGGCGCGCCAGCCGCGGTCGGCGAGGGCGCCATGGGCCGCGGCCGCCGTCCGGGCGTCCGGAAACAGGCCGAAGATGGCCGATCCGCTGCCCGACATCGCTGCATAGTCCGCCCCCAGCCGCAGCAGCCGCGCCACCAGCCGGCGGATGTCGGGATGGCGCCTCGCCACCGGCGCCTCGAGGTCGTTCCTGACGCCGACCGCCCAGGCCGGCCACGTCGGCGGCAGGCGGCGCACCGTCCGCACCGGCCGCCCCGGGCCGTCGTCGTCGAGCCAGCGATACGCGTCGGCAGTCGGCACACCGAACGGCGGTTTCACGACCACGACGTCGGTCGGTGGCGCCTCGGTCAAGGGCGAGACGTCGTCGCCCCGGCCGGTACCGAGCGCGGTGCCACCGGCCAGGAAGAACGGTACGTCGGCGCCGAGCTGCGCCGCGAGGCGCAGCAGCGACGGCAGGTCCAGGTCGAGTTCCCAGAGGCGCGTGAGCGCCAGCAGCGTCGCGGCCGCGTCGCTGCTGCCGCCGCCGAGCCCGGCCTCGGAGGGGATGCCCTTGTCGAGGTGCACGGTCACCCCCGACGGCAGGCTGTCGCGACGGCGCACGGAGCGCTGCAGCAAGGCCGCCGCCTTCCACACCAGGTTTCGCTGATCGACGGGCACGCCCGGTGTCTCGCAGGTGATGACGAACGGCCCGCGGCGCCGGACGAACGTCACGCGATCGTGCAGCCGGATCGACTGCAGCACGGTGCGGACGTCGTGATAGCCGTCGGGCAGCAGGCCGCCGATGCGCAGGTCGAGGTTGATCTTCGCGAAGGCGCGAACGGTGATCGTCTCGGTCGACGACATGCGGGCGCGGCTACTTCGGCGCCAGCGGACTGGCGCGTCGCAGATCGTCGAGCGTGATGGACGCGGCGTCGGCAGGCACGTCCACGGCAAACGCGCGCGCATCGAGGTCGACGTTGGTCGCGACCTCGCCGAGGGCCGCCGTGAGATCGATGGCGCCCGCCGCCGTCGTCCGCCGGACCCGCACCTGCCGCGCAATCTGCCCTTGCGGCAGGGCGTAATCGACCTGCCAGCCGCGGACGTCGGCGGCCACCACGACGCCGCGGCGCAGGAACACCTGCGCATCGCCGGCCTCGACTGACTGCCAGCCGTCGCCCCAGGCGCGGCCGCGGCCGCCCGACTCGATGGCGCAGCCGAACAGCAACCGCCGCAGGTCATTGGCGTCGAGGCCGAGGCCGGTCATGGCGTCGAGGACGTCGGCCACCGACGCGTCGCGCAGCACCTGCCGCTCGCGCGGGAAGTACAGCGTCGCTGCCGCGCCGTCCGACGCGAGGATCACCACCGGCCCACCAAATGGCGGCAGGGCTTCGAGCCGCACCGATGCCGGCGCCGCGAAGCCGGCAATCAGTCGGGCGCGCACGCGCTCGCCGCCGGCGCGGCCGCTGAGCCGAATCTCCGCGGTGGCCGTGCGCAAGGGCCGGCAGTGCGCCGTCACCGCCTCCAGCGCCGCAACCGCGGCCGGGTCATCGGTGGCGGCGCCGACCGGGCGCGCCGGCACGCGCGTCGCGCAGGCCGCGCCGAGGGCAACCGCCACCAGGGCGGCGGTGAGCCGTCCGGTCATCGCGGGCGCCGGCGCAGCCCCTGCAGGCGCTTCTCGAGGCCAGCGCGATCGATGTCGACGAGGTCGCCCTTGAGCGCCAGCTCGAGCCGCTCCGCCGCTTCGTCGCGTTTGCCCAGCGCGGTCAGCACCTCGGCGAAATGCGACTGGATCACCGAACTGCCGCGCAGCGTCGTGGCGGCGCGGCGCAGCGGCGCTTCGGCATCGGCGGTGCGTCCGAGCTTGAAGAGCGCCCAGCCGCGACTGTCGAGGAACGCCGGATTGTCGGGTTCGGCCACCAGCGCACGGTCGACCAGCGTCAGAGCCTCCGGCAACTGCTGGCCGCGATTCGCCAGCATGTAGCCGAGGTAGTTGAGCGTGTTCGCGTTGAGCGGATCGCGCGTCAGGATGCCGCGCAGGGCGCGCTCCGCCTCGGCCGGCCGATCGGCGGCGTCGTAGGCGGCGCCGAGACGGAAGGCGATGGTGTCGTTGTCAGGCTGCGCGGAAGCCAGTGGCGTCAGCACGCCGATCGCGTCGACGTGTCGCTTCGCTTCCTGGTAGACGTCGGCGAGCGCGAACGCGCCGGGCACGGTGGTGCGCCGGGCCGCGACGGCGTTCTCGGCGTCGGTGACGCCCTGGGCGGCGCGGCCGCCGCGGATCGATGCCAGCGCTTCGATCCGGATGAGGTCGAGGTCGCCAGTGTTGCCGGTGTTCCTGGCCCGCGCCTCGCGGGCGGTGCGCGCCGCGTCGCTCGCACGGCCGGCTTGCAGCTGTGCCTGGGCGAGCGCCGCCGAGAACGGAGCGGCGTCGGGCCGCAACCGGCTGGCGCGTTCGAACGCGCGCACGGCGCCGTCGTGGTCACCGAGCTGCTGACGCGCCCCGCCGAGTTCCGCGAGCAGGCGCACGGCATCGGCAGGCCCGAGCGCCTTGACGGCCGCGTCGTCGTCGATCGCGCCGAGTACGCTCACGACCTCCGCGTAGTCGTACTGCTCGCGATAGTGACCGGCGAGCAGCGACAGCGTCGGGACGTGCCGCGGCTCGATGGCCAGCGCCTGGTCCGCAGCTTTGCGCGCGGCGGCGGCGTCGCCCTTCTGGAACTGCGCGCGGGCCATGAGGAAATGGGCGACGGCGTCTTTCGGCGTTCGCGCGATCAGGTCCGTGAGCGTGGCGATCGCGCGTTCGGCGCCAGCCCCGTCGGGCAGGCTGAGCAGCGCGTTGGCGCGGCGCAGCGGCAACTCGCGTCCCGGCGTACGCAGCGCCTTCGCGCCCCGGTCGAAGGCCTCCGCCGCGTCGTCGAACTTCTGTTGCCGCTCGTAGACGTCGCCGAGCGCGATGTAGTAGCGCGGGTTGGCGGCGGCCGCGGCTTCCAGGACCGTCGCCGCCCGATCGAGCTGGCCGGTCGTGCGTAGCGCGTCGGCCAGCAGCGACACCGGCTCCCCGGCCGGGCCGGTTTGCGAGACGACGCGCTCGAGGATGGGAACGGCATCGGCGGCACGGTCGGCACCGAGCAACTGCCGGGCGAGCGTGAGCTGCAGGCCGAGGTCGGTCGCCATCGATGGCGACGCCTGCACCTTCTGCAGGTGGTCGATGGCGGCCGTCCGCCAGGCCTTCTCGTTGCCGCCGCTGGGGCCGTCGACGACGCCATCGGCCCAGGCCGCGTTGACGAGGCCGAGGATGCGATGCGCCTCCTCGGACTCGGCGTCGAGGACCAGCGCGCGCTCGGCGGCCGTGACCGCCTCGTTGGCCTTGTTCTGGCGCGCGAAGAAACCGGCGAGTTCGGCCTGCAGCTCCGACGACGACGGGTCGAGGGCGACCGCACGCTCGAGCGCGGCCTGCGCGGCCTTGAGGTCTTCGCGGGACTCGGCGCGGCGCGCCAGCAGGAACTCGTACATCGCCGCGGCTGACGCGGGCCGCGAGGTCGCAGCGGCCGCCTGCGCAGGCGCCGCGGTCTGCGCCGACGCCGGCGGCGCGGCCACGAGGACGAGCAGGGCGGCAACGGCGCGGCCGGGCGTCATGCGCAGCATCTTTTCACATTTCCCCCGCGGCGGCGGACGCCCCGGATCGGCCGCCCGGCCGCGCTATACTCGCAGCCGGAGTTCCGGATGCCCATCGACGCGGAGTTGCTCGAAATCCTGGCGTGCCCGGCCTGCAAGACCCCGGTCGTGCCGGTGAAAGACGGCGCCGCCCTGAAGTGCGAGGCCTGCCGGCGCGTCTACCCGATCAAGGACGACATCCCGGTGATGCTCCTCGACGAGGCCACGGTCGAGCCCTGAAGGTCCTGGTCGCACGCCTGCGCCTCGTGGGCGATGTGGTGTTCACGACGCCAGCGGTGCACGCCCTGCGGCGGCAGTTCCCCGAGGCCCGGCTCGACTACCTGGTGGAGGCCGCGGCCGCGCCCATCGTGCGCCACTCCCCCGATCTCGATCGCGTCATCGAAGTGGACCGGCCGCGCGGCCTCGCACGCCTGCGCTACGACGTCGCACTCGCGGCGCGGCTGCGGCGGGAGCGCTATGACGTGGCCCTCGATTTCCACGGCGGCCCGCGGTCGGCGTGGCTGGTGTGGGCGACTCGGGCGCCGCGTCGCATCGGCTACGACATCCCCGGCCGACGCTTCTGCTACACGACACGCATGCCATGGCATCCGGATCTGCTGCCGCCACGGCACTCGGTGCTCAACCAGTGGGATCTGCTGGGCGCGCTGGGCGTGCCGGCGCCGACGCCGGGCGCAGATCCGGTGCGAATGACCGCCGGCGACGAGGCCCGGCAGGCCGCCGACGCGCGACTGGCCGCAGCTGGCGTGTCCACCGGTGCAACGCTGGTCGTCATACACGTCAGCGCGAGCAATCCGTTCCGCCGCTGGCCGCGCGAGGCCTTCGCCCGCGTCGCCGGCGCACTGGCGGCTGACGACCCGGGCCGCCGCATTATGATCACGGCCGGGCCCTCGGAAGCCGGCGCCGCCGATGCCGTGGCCGACCTCGCCGCTCGCGAGGCCGGTGCCAACGCGGCCGGCATCGTCCGCTGCGGCGAGCCGTCGCTCGAGGAACTGCACGTCATCATGTCGCGCGCACAGCTCTTCATCGGAGGGGACTCGGGCCCGCTGCACGTCGCGGCGACGACCGCCGTGCCGGTGGTCGCGCTGTTCGGGCCCACGCTGGCCGCCCGCTCGATGCCATGGCGCGATCCGGCCGTGCCCGCGATCGCCATCGAGCCGGCTCCGCTGCCCTGCCGGCCGTGCCACCAGCGCACCTGCGTGCCCGGCGATTTCCGCTGTCTCACGGCGACGCCACCCGAACGCGTCCTGGCCGCCGCGCGACGGCTGCTCGGGGGTGGCGCGTGAGCGTCGCCGCGGCGATCGACGTGCCCCGCCTCGATGCCGGCGAACGGCTCGATCGCCTGGGCTGGTGGGCGCTCGTCGTCGCCGTCGCGGCGCTGCAGCTGTCGATCGCGGTCGCCCAGATCGGCATCGCCGTGGCCGGTCTCGCGTGGGCGGCGCGTGCCATCCGCGTCGGCGTGCCGGCGCTGCCTCGCTTCGCGCTGCCGCTCGGCCTCTACGCGGCGCTGACGCTGCTCTCCGCGGGTCTGTCGCGGGATCCGGCGGTGAGCGTGCCGGACACGAAGCAGCTGCTGCTGCTCGTGCTGGTGCCCCTCGTCTTCGACTTCGCCCGCGGCGCGCGCGCCCGCACGCTCATCACGATCGCGCTCACGATCGGCGCCGCCAGCGCGCTGGTCGGCATCGTGCAGTACGGCGTCCTGCACTACGGCGGGCTCGGCCGCCGTCCGCAGGGCACGTTGTCGCATTGGATGACCTACTCGGGCACGCTGATGCTGGTCATCTGCGCCGCGGTCGCGCGCCTGCTCTTCGATGCGCGTGATCGCGCCTGGGCCGCGGTGGCGATGCCGGCGCTCGTCACCAGCCTGGCGCTCACCCTGACGCGCAGCGCGTGGGTCGGGGTGTTCGCCGGGGTCGGCACCGTGTTCCTGCTCAAGGACCGGCGCCTCGTAGGGATCCTGCCGCTGGTCGTCGCGCTGGGTGTCGGCATCGCGCCGGCCAGCGTGACCGACCGGGTCTACTCGATGTTCGACCGCAACGACCCGACCAGCCGCGATCGCATGGCGATGCTCGAAGCCGGCCGGGCGATGGTGCGCGACTATCCGCTCACCGGCGTCGGGCCCGACATGGTCTCGCACGTCTATGGGCGCTATCGAGTGCCGTGGGCCGTCCAGGCATCGAACCCCCACCTGCACAACGTGCCGATGCAGATCGCCGCCGAGCGCGGACTGCCGGCCCTGGCCGCGTGGCTGTGGTTCATCGTCGCCGCGGCACGCGGCCTGTGGGGCCGGCTGGGAAGGTCGCGGCAACCGGCGCTGGCCGCCGGCGGACTCGCGGCCGTCGCCGCGATGCTGGCCGCCGGTCTGTTCGAATACAACTTCGGCGACTCGGAGTTCCTGATGCTCTTCCTGGTGCTGGTCACGGCCCCGTTCGCGGCCGATCGCGACGGGGGCCTGCCGTGATCGCTGGACCGCCCCTCGCACCGCTGGACCCGGCGCGTGCACGCGCGCTCCTCGACGCCATCCCCGGGACGCACGTCGTCGTGCTCGGCGACGTCATGGTCGATCACTTCGTCATCGGCAAGGTGGGCCGCATCTCGCCGGAAGCGCCCGTCCCGGTCGTGGAATTCGAGCGGGAGTTCTCGCTGCCGGGCGGCGCGGCCAACGTCGCCCACAACGTCCGGGCGCTGGGCGGGCGCGTCTCGCTCGTCGGCGTCGTCGGCGACGACGCCAGCGCCGCCGAGATGCGCCGCCTGCTCGCCGACCGCGGCATCGACGGCGGCGGCCTCGTCGCCGATGCGTCGCGGCCGACCACGCGCAAGACCCGGCTGGCGACGACCCGTCATCAGCAGGTGGCGCGCCTCGACGTCGAGTCGCCGGCCGAGGTCGACGCCGTGGTGGAAGACGCGCTGGTGGCGCGGCTCGAAGAGGCCGCCGAGGCGGCCGACGCCTTCATCGTGTCCGACTACCTCAAGGGCGTCGTGACCCGGCGCGTGATGGCGCATGCCGTGGCGCTGGCGACGGGACGCGGCGTGCCGCTGCTCGTCGACCCGAAGGTGCCGCACATGGCGTACTACGCGGGCGCCACCCTGGTCACGCCGAACCAGAGCGAGGCCGAGCAGGCCAGCCAGGTGCGTCTGCGCAGCGCCGACGACGTCCGCCGCGCCGTGAAAGCGCTGCGTGACACGTTCCGCATCGACAACGTCCTCATCACGCTGGGCGAACAGGGGCTGTGGCTCGCCGAAGGCGGCCACGAGGGCCACCTGGCCGCGACGGCGCGCGAGGTCGCCGACGTCACCGGCGCCGGTGACACGGTGGTCGCGGCGCTGGCGGCGGCGCTGGCCGCGGGGGCCACGGCCAGTGAAGCGGCGCGCCTCGCCAACGAGGCCGCCGGCGTGGTGGTGACGCGGTTCGGCACCGCCGTCGCCACCATCGACGACCTGCGCGCGCGCATCGGCTGAAGCCCGCGGCGTCGATCGCCGCGCCGCCGGTCAGTGCCGGAAGTGCCGCCGGCCGGTGAGCACCATCGCCAGTCCGTGCTCGTCGGCGGCGGCGATGACCTCCGCGTCGCGCACCGACCCGCCGGGGTGCACGACCGCGGTCGCACCCGCGGCCGCCACGGCGTCGAGGCCGTCGCGGAACGGGAAGAACGCGTCGGACGCGGCGACCGTGCCGACCAGTGGACGCGTGCCCGGTTCGACCTTCCAGCCGCTCGCCTTCATCGTCGCCACCTGCACGGCGTCGACGCGGCTCATCTGGCCGGCGCCGATGGCGCGCGTACGCTGGCGATCGGTGAAGAGCACGGTGTTCGACTTCACGTGCGCGCAGACACGCCAGGCAAAGCGGAGTGCCTCCCACTCCTCGGTGGACGGCGCGCGCTTCGTCACGACCTTCACCTCGTCGGACGGCCACGCCGCGCCGGCCTCGGTGACGACGTCGCGCGCCTGCACCAGCAGCCCGCCCAGCACCGACCGGAACTCACGACGATCGGCGACGCTCGCCGGGGCCCGGAAGGCCGCCGTCTCGGCGACCACGACGCGGAGGTTCACCTTGGTCGCCAGCACCGGACGCGCGGCGTCGTCGACGCCGGGCGCGATCACCGCCTCGATGAACGTGGCCGTCAACGCCGCGGCCGTCGCCGCGTCGATCGGGCGGTTGAGCCCGACGATGCCGCCGAACGCCGAGAGCGCGTCCGCATCCCGGGCGCGTTCGTAGGCCTCGACCGCCGACGCGCCGATCGCCACGCCGCAGGGATTGGTGTGCTTGATCACGACCGCGGCCGGCACGTCGAACTCGAGGGCGAGCCGCGCCGCCGCGTCGAGGTCGAGCAGGTTCGTGTACGAGAGCTCCTTGCCCTGCAGCACGGCCGGACGGCCCAGGCCGCGTCCGTCGCCGAGCGCATACCAGCTCGCCGCCTGGTGCGGGTTCTCGCCGTAGCGGAGGTCGCGCACCTTCGTGGCCTCGACGACGAGCCGCGCGGGCGCGAGCACCGCCGGCGTGCGCATGGGACCGGCATCGCGGTAGTCGATGGTCTCGAGCACCTGCGTGATCGTCGTGTCGTACTGCGCGGTGTGCGCCAGCGCGCGGCGCGCGAGATCGAAACGGCGCGCGGGTGTCGGACCGCCGCCGTCGAACGCCACGAGTACGTCGGCGTAGTCCGACGGATCGACCACCACCACCACGTCGCGGAAGTTCTTCGCGGCCGCACGCACCATGCCCGGACCGCCGATGTCGATGTTCTCGATCAGCTCGTCGAAGGTCGCCTCCGGGTTCGCCGCGGTGCGGGCGAACGGATAGAGGTTCACCACGACGAGATCGATGAGGCCGATGCCGTGCGTCGCGGCCGACGCGAGGTCCTCGCGCTCGTGCCGGCGCGCCAGGATGCCGCCGTGGATCTTCGGGTGCAGGGTCTTCACGCGGCCGTCCATCATCTCGGGGAACCCGGTGACGTCGGACACGTTGATCACCGGCAGGCCGGCGGCGGCGAGGGCCGCGGCGGTGCCGCCGGTCGAGACGAGTTCGAAGTGTCGATCGTGGAGACCGCGGGCGAAATCGAGGAGTCCGGTCTTGTCGGAAACGCTCAGGAGGGCACGGCGCTGGAGCTCAGGCATGGGGTATCAGTCGAACCGAGGGCGAAACCGCGCATTCCCCGAAAGAAACGGCGAGACAGGCATTGACACTTGGAGACACTTGTCGCTATTATCCAGCCGCGGTTCCCCCCGTGGGAACGCGGAAGGCCGCAAACGCGCGGCCTTTTTTCATGGCTACGGCGCCCGCGTGGCGGGTCCGGAGTCGGACGTAAGGTGGCGCGAGCCACAAGCTAGGAAGAAGAACGATGCGTATCACAGGCAAGGTCAAGTGGTTCAACAACGCCAAGGGCTACGGATTCATCGAGCGCGAGGGCGGCAGCGACGTGTTCGTGCACTACTCGGCGATCCAGGGCTCCGGCTTCCGTTCGCTCGAAGAGGGCCAGGGCGTGGAGTTCGAGATCGTCGACGGTCCGAAGGGGCCGCAGGCGGGCAACGTTCAGATCGTCTGAGCCACTGATGTCATCCGGCGCCGGCCGCGGGGCCGGCGCCGTGTCCGCGCCCCCTCCCCTGCCCCCGCGCCTCCCGCCGTCCCCCCTCACTCGTCTCCCGCATCCTCCGTCGGCTTCGCGGTGAACGCCACCCGGCCGTCCTTCACGCTGACGCGGAAGGCGACGCCGGTGCCGTCCTTGGCCAGCTTCGACACCTGCGACTTCACGACGTCGCGGAACCGGTCGAACGACACCTCGGGCTCCCCCAGCTTGCGCCGTGCGTCGTTGAACTCCTCGTGGAGTGCCTGCACCTTGTGCGCCTCGGCCTCGGGGTCGCGCACCGACACCGGAGCGGGCCGGCCGGAGGCGGCGGCCGGCGCCGCGCCCGGCGACGGCGGCGGGGCCGCCGGCACCGTGGTATCCGGTGTGCGCGAGCGCTGCGGGCCGGGGCGGCCCAGCTCGCGATTCTTGAGGTGACGTTCCCACAGCTCGCAGAACGAGTTGAAACGCGACTGCAGGCCCTGGAACCGGAAGCGCTCCGCCGTGTTCTGGATGTGCATCCGGTCGTACTGCTTCACCAGGCCCTCGACGCGGGCCCGCGTGTCCCACGGCAGCTTCGGCAGGCGGCCGGCGAAGAACAGGTTGTATTCGATCTCGAGCCGCTTGATCTCCGACTCGAGCTCGCGGAGCTGCCGATCGAATTCCGTCGTGTGGGGCGGCGGCACGGCTATCGAAGGAGTTGGAACCAGAGCAGCGGGAGCCACAGCTCGCGCGCGAACGGCACCGGCCGGTCGTCGATCAGCACCTCGGTCTCCGGCAGGTGCCCGACCAGCGCGTAGAGGTCGCGCAGGGCGGCCGCGTCGCCGCTGAAGAACCGGGCGCGATGACGGCGCGTGGCGGCCGCGCCGACGACACGATACTCCGCCGAGGCCTGCGCCCGGGCCAGGGCCTCGCCGGCAGCGTCGCCGTCGAAGTCGGGGAACACGATCGTGAACGAGAACGGCAGATCGCGCGGTCCGAACAGCGCCGCGTGCAGATCGGGATCGAGCGCGGCGAGTTCATCGACGGACGGGGCCTCGGTGAGCTCGACGTACGGCCAGAAGCGTTCGAGGGGCCGTCGAGTGGGCACCGAAACCGGCATGGTGGAGGGCGAGTCGGCCATGACAGAAGCGCAGACGCGCGCCGAAACGCGCGGGGCTTCGATGGTATCCTGAACCGTCACCACCCGCAACCCGCGCGCCATGACCGACTTCCGCGCGATTCCCTCGATTGATCGGCTGTTGCGGCGCGACGACGTCGTCGCGCTTGCACGGAATCATGGCGCGGCCGCGACCGCCGAGGCCCTGCGCACCGCCGCGGCGGCGCTTCGCTCGTCGCTGGCCGCGGGCGACGCGGGCGCCGCGGGTAGCGAGGCCGAGACGGCCGACACCGGCGACGCCATCGTCGCCACGGCGGCGCGCCGGCTGGCCGACGCCGCGCTCGGGTCGCTTCGCCGCGTCGTGAACGCCACGGGCGTCGTCATCCACACCAACCTCGGCCGCGCGCCGCTGGCCGGGCCCGCCCTGCAGCGTCTGCACGAGGTGGCGAGCGGCTACGCCACCCTCGAGTACGACCTCGACGCGGGACGCCGCGGATCGCGCAGCGTGCACGCCGAAGGGCTGCTGACCGCGCTGACCGGCGCCGAGGCAGCGGTGGTCGTGAACAACAACGCCGCCGCGATGCTGCTGGTGCTGTCGTCTCTCGCCCGCGGACGCGACGTGCTGATCTCGCGCGGCGAGCTGGTGGAGATCGGCGGCGGGTTCCGCGTACCCGACATCCTCGCGCAGTCCGGCGCCATCCTGCGGGAGGTCGGCACGACCAATCGCACCAGGCTTTCGGACTTCACGGCGGCGTTCGGCCCGACCACCGCGCTCGTGCTGCGCGTGCATCCGTCGAACTTCCGGATCGAGGGGTTCACCGAACGTCCACCACTGGACGCCGTCGTGGCCGCCGCGCACGCGGCCGGCCTGGTCGTCGTGGAAGACCTGGGCTCCGGCAACGTGGACGCCGCGTCGGCGTGGGAGCCGACGGTGCAGGCGTCAGTCGCGGCCGGCGTGGACCTCGTGGCCGTGAGCGGCGACAAGATGCTGGGCGGTCCGCAGGCCGGGATCATCGTCGGGCGGAAGGCCCTGGTCGATCGGCTGCGGTCACATCCGCTGATGCGGGCCCTGCGCGTCGACAAGCTCACCTACGCCGCGCTCGAAGGCACGCTGCTCGAACATCGAGCCGGGCGCGCCCACGACACCGTGCCGGTGCTGCGGATGCTGCACGCACCGCGCGCGTCGCTCGTCGCGCGGGCCCGCTCGCTCGCCGACGCGCTGCGCGGCCGGGGCTGGCGGGCGGACGTGATCGAGGGTGCGTCGGCGATCGGTGGTGGCAGCGCGCCGGGCGTCACGATGCCGACGGCTCTCGTCCGCCTCGCCCGCGACGGCTGGAGCGCGGACCGCCTCGAGGCGTGGCTGCGGACCCTCGACCCGCCCGTCATCGCGCGGATTCAGGACGACGCGGTGGTGCTGGACCTGCGAACGGTCGCGTCCGAGGACGACGCCATCCTCACGAGCTGTCTGGGACCGCCGGCCCCCAGCCGATAGCGCCTAGAAGATCGTCGCGATCGACTGCTCGGCCCAGGAAATGACCTGCGCCGGCAGGACCCCCAGGTAGAGCACGGCGAGCACCGACACGACCAGGCCGGCCATCGCCAGGCCGCGCACCGGCGGCGGCACCGGCCGCGCGTCGCGCTCGGTCATGTACATCATCACGACGATGCGCAGGTAGAAGTAGACCGAGACGACGCTCGACAGGAAGCCGATGACCGCGAGCCAGTAGTAGCCTTCGGTCACCGCGGCGCTGAACGCATACCACTTGGCGATGAAGCCGGCCGTCGGCGGGAACCCGCCCAGCGACAGCAGGAAGATCGTCATCAGTGCGGCCAGTCCCGGGTGCGTGTGCGCCAGGCCGGCGTAGTCACGCAGTTCGTCGTTGGCGTGCTCCTTCGAGCCGAGCAGCGCGATGATGCCGAAGGCCCCGACGTTGGTCACTGCATACGACGCCAGGTAGAACAGCAGCGACGCCTTGCCGACGTCGTTGGCCGCGATGATCGCCACCAGCAGGTAGCCGGCGTGGGCGATCGACGAGTAGGCCAGCATCCGTTTGATGCTCGTCTGCGACACGCCGACGACGGTGCCGACCACCATGGTCAGCACCGCGATGACCCACAGCACCGGCGTCCAGTCGTCGACCAGCGGGCCCAGCGCCGACAGGAACACGCGCGCGAACGCCGCCACGGCCGCCGCCTTCACGCCGGTCGACATGAAGCCGGTGACCACGGCCGGTGCGCCTTCGTAGGCGTCGGGCGACCACATGTGGAACGGCACTGCCGCGACCTTGAAGGCGAAGCCGACGATGAGCAGCCCGACGGCGATGAGCAGCATCGGGTTGTCGGTCATCGACTGCGCGGCAATCGCGGCGCCGGCGCGTTCGAGATGGGTGGTGCCGGTGACGCCGTAGATGAACGCGATGCCGTAGAGGAAGAACGCGCTGGCGAAGGCGCCGAGCAGGAAGTACTTGAACGCCGCCTCGGTGGCATTGGCCTGGTCGCGCCGGATGCCGGTGAGGACGTAGACCGCGATCGACATCGTCTCGAGCGCGAGGAACATCAGCAGCAGGTCCGACGACTGCACCATCAGCATCATGCCGACGATGGCGAAGAGCATCAGCGCGTAGTACTCGCCGGCCGGGATGCCGTCGCGTTCGATGGTGGCGGCCGAGAACACCACGGTCAGGATGCCCACGGCCACCAGCACCAGGTTGATGAACAGCGAGAAGTTGTCGGCGGTGACGACGCCGAAGCTCGTCGCCGTGCGGTTCCACAGCAGCACCGAGGCCACGCCGGCGCCGACGAGGCCGATCAGCGCCAGGCCGCCGATCGGCATCTTCTCGCCCCTGGCGCGGAACGCCTCGGCCAGCATCGCGAAGAGGCCGGCGAGCGCGACGCAAATCACCGGCACGACGGCGTCGAAGTCACTGCTCGTCATCACTGCCCCTCGCCCGTGCCGACCCGTGCCGTCGCCGCCGCGGCGTCGTGGCTGAACCACCGCCGCCAGCCGCTGTCGACGTTCATCGGGACGCGCGCTTCCATCCGCTGCACGATCCGCGTGACGGCGGGCTCCATCGGCGCCAGGAACAGGTTCGGTGCCACGCCCATGACGATCGCCATGGCGCACAGCGGGCCCACCACCGCCCACTCGCGCAGGCTCAGGTCGGGCAGGTGCCGGTTCTCGGCATTCGTGACTTCGCCGTAGTAGACGCGCTGGAACATCCACAGCATGTAGACGGCCGAAAGGATCACGCCGAGGCCGGCGACGACCACGAACTTGGGATCCCAGCGGAACGCGCCGAGCAGGATCAGGAACTCGCCGATGAACCCGTTGGTGCCGGGGAGACCGACCGAGGCGAGCGTGATGATGAGGAACGCGGCCGTCAGCCGTGGCATCACCGCCTTGAGGCCGCCGAACTCGCTGATGAGGCGGGTGTGCCGGCGATCCGACAGCATGCCGACGATGGCGAAGAGGCCTCCGGTGCTGACCCCGTGCGCCAGCATCTGGTAGACCGAGCCCTGCAGGCCCTGGGTGTTCATCGCCGCGATGCCGAGCACGACGAAGCCCATGTGGCTCACCGACGAATAGGCCACCAGCTTCTTCATGTCGGGCTGCACCATCGCCACGAGCGCGCCGTAGACGATGGCGATCACCGACAGCGTCGCCAGCAGCGGCGCAAAGGCCAGCGCGGCCTCCGGGAACAGCGGGAAGGCGAAGCGCACCAGCCCGTAGCTGCCCATCTTCAGCAGCACGCCGGCCAGAATGACCGACCCCGGCGTGGGCGCCTGCACATGGGCGTCGGGCAGCCAGGTATGGAACGGGAACAGCGGCACCTTGATGGCGAACGCCACCGCGAAGGCGAGGAAGAACCAGTACTGCAGGTGCTCGGGGATACGCAGTTCGTAGAGGCGCAGCACGTCGAACGAGTAGGCGCCGGTGGCCTGCTGGTGCAGCCACGCCGTGCCGATGATGGCGATCAGCATCAGCACCGAGCCGGCCATCGTGTAGAGCATGAACTTGATCGAGGCGTAGAGCCGCTGGTCGTAGCCCCAGATCCCGATCAGGAAGTACATCGGAATCAGCATGAAGTCCCAGAACACGTAGAACAGGAACAGGTCGAGCGACACGAAGACGCCGATCATGGCGGCCTCGAGCAGCAGCATGAAGACCGAGAACTCCTTCACGCGTTCGTGAATCGACTCCCACGAGGTCAGCAGCGCGATCGGCGTGAGGAACGTGGTGAGCACCACCAGCATCAGGCTGATGCCGTCGATGCCGAGCGAGTACTCGATGCCGAACGTGGGAATCCACGCATGCCGCTCGAGGAACTGGAACGGCGCGGCCTCGGCCGAGGCGTCGAACGCCGCCCACAGCGCCAGCGAGAGCACGAACGGCACGAGCGAGGCGCCCAGGGCCGCCCAGCGGACCAGGCCGTCCTTCGACCCGTCGCGGTTGTTCAACGCGGCCAGCAGCGCGCCCGCCACGAGGGGCAGCGCCACGAGCAGCGTGAGAATCGGCACACCAGTCACGTTATCTCCAGAGGTAGTAGCCGAGCACCAGCACGACGCCCACGAACGTCGACGCGGCGTAGCTGCGCACCGACCCGGTCTGGAACAGGCGCAGCACGGCGCTGACGCCCGCCACGACGAGCCCCGTCACGTTGACAGCGCCGTCGATGATCCGCGCATCGGCCACCTTCCAGAGTCCCTCGCGAGAGGCCGTCTGGATCGGGTGCACGACGGCGGCGTCGTAGATCTCGTCCACGTAGTACTTGTTCAGCAGCAGGCGATGCAGGCCCGGGAAGCTGGCGGCCATCGCCGCCGGAATCTGCGGGTTCTTCAGCCACAGGAACGCCGCCAGCGCGATGCCGATGATGGCGATGAGCGACGACACCACCATCAGCGTGCGCTCGAGCGCCGTTTCGTCGTCGTGACTGCCCTCTTCACCGGCCGGTGCCGCGTGCGTCTCGGCCGGCTCCTGCGCCGACGCCGTCAGCGGCCGCTCCCCCGCCACCTGCGCCGACGAGGCCAGCGCTGGCACCGCATCGCCCGGTGCGCACTCCGCCATCGTCATGCCGGCCGGCGCCCCGGGCAGCGTGACGGGCACGTCGCACGCCTCGAGCGCCGTCCTCGTCGCGGCGAACGACGGGCGCAACCACTCCGCCAGGCTGTTGTGGCCGCCGAGCGCGTGCGGGATCCCCACGTAGCCGGCCAGCACCGACCCCACCGCGAGGACGATGAGGGCCAGCGCCATCGCCGGCGGCGCGTCGTGCAGATGGCCGCCGTGACCGTGACCACCGCCGTGGCCGTGCGCCGCGTGACCGTGGTCGTCGTGCCCGTGCGCGGCGTGCGCCTGCGCGTGGCCGTGCCCAGCCGCGGCCGGCGCGGCGCGGCGCGCACCGAAGAACGTCAGGAACACCAGCCGGAACATGTAGGTGGCGGTGAGCAGCGACGTCAGTACGCCGATCACCCACAGCACGGTGTGCCCTTCGCGGAAGGTCTCGAACAGGATCTCGTCCTTCGAGAAGAAGCCGGCGAGGCCGGGGATGCCGGCGATGGCGACCGAGGCGATCAGGAACGTCCAGAACGTGATCGGCAGGTCCTTCTTCAGTCCGCCCATGTGGCGGATGTCCTGCTCGCCGTGCAGCGCGTGGATGACCGCGCCGGATCCGAGGAAGAGGCAGGCCTTGAAGAACGCGTGCGTGTAGAGATGGAAGATGCCGGCGCCGAACGCGCCGACGCCCATGGCCAGGAACATGTAGCCGAGCTGCGACACCGTCGAGTACGCGAGCACCCGCTTGATGTCGTTCTGCACCAGGCCGATGGTGCCGGCGAAGAGCGCGGTGGCGGCGCCGATCACGGCGACGATGCCCAGCGTCATCGGGGCGTGCTCGAACAGCACGGCATTCCTGCCGATCATGTAGACGCCGGCGGTGACCATGGTCGCCGCGTGGATGAGGGCCGACACCGGCGTCGGGCCTTCCATCGCGTCCGGCAGCCAGGTGTAGAGCGGAATCTGCGCCGATTTGCCGGTGGCGCCCACGAACAGCAGCAGCGTGATGATGCTGAGGGTGCCGAACGCCGCCGTCTCGGGCGGCATCGCCGTCGCCTTGGCGGCGATGATCTGGAAGTCGAGCGAGCCGAACGTCTTGAACGCCAGCAGCGCGCCCAGCACGAACGCGTAGTCGCCGATGCGGTTGACGATGAACGCCTTCTTGCTGGCGTCGCCCGCCGACTTCTTCACGTAGTAGAAGCCGATCAGCAGATACGAGCACAGGCCCACGCCCTCCCAGCCGACGAACATCACGAGGAAGTTCGAGCCGAGCACCAGCAGGAGCATGAAGAAGACGAACAGGTTCAGGTACGAGAAGAAGCGCGCGAAGTCGGCGTCGGTCTCCTCGTGCATGTAGGCCGTCGAGTAGATGTGAATCAGCGAGCCGATGCCGGTGATGACCAGGATCATCACGGCCGACAGCGGGTCGAGGCGGAAAGTCAGGTCGAGCGAGAAGTCGCCGGACTTGATCCAGGTGAAGAGCGTCTGGGCGATCTCGCGGTTGCCCTCGGGCAGTGCGGCCAGCGCGACGACCTGCATGACGGCCACCGCGAAGGCGGCGACCATCACCGCCGACGCGAGCCCGCCGGAAATCGCCTTCGACAGGCGGCGGCCGGCGCTGGCGTTGACCAGGAAGCCGAGGAACGGGAGGAGCGGGATCAGCGCGAGCACGGCGTCACCACTTGAGATTCGTGAACGCCTCGGGGCTGAGCGATTCCCGATGGCGGAAGAGCGCGATGACGATCGCGAGACCCACGGCGGCTTCGGCGGCGGCCACCGTCATGACGAAGAACGTGATGATCTGCCCGTCGACGGTGCCGAACTGGCGGCCGAAGGCGACGAACGACAGGTTCACGGCGTTCAGCATCAGCTCCACCGACAGCAGCAGCGTGATGACGTTCTTGCGCAGGAACACGCCGGCCGTGCCGATCGCGAACAGGATGCCCGAGAGCACCAGGTAGTAGGTGATGGGAACCATCGCTCAGTTCCCCTTCTTTCCGGCCAGCACGACCGCGCCGACCATGCCGGCGATGATCAGGATCGACGTGACTTCGAAGGCGAACATGTAGTCGGTGAAGAGCACGCGGCCCAGCAGGCGCACGCTCGAGGCCGCCGGCTGCAGGTCGCCGACACCGGCGCCGCCGATCTTCGTGACCGCCCAGACCAGCTGCCCGAGCAGCAGCACCGCCAGCACGCCGCCGACGCGCGTCGGTCCGGGCCGGTAGTAGGGATGCGTGCGATCCCACTCCGCGCCGTCCTCGCGCGAGGCGTTCAGCAGCATGACGGTAAAGAGGAACAGCACCAGGATCGCGCCGGCGTAGATGATGATCTGCACCACCGCGACGAAGGGCGCCTCGAGCAGCACGTAGAGTCCCGAGAGCCCGCAGAACGAGCCCACGATCGCCATCACGCTGTAGACCGGGTTGCGCTGGGCGATGACCGCCACGGCACCGGCCACGGTGATGGCGGCGAAGAGATAGAAGAGCAGGAGCTCAGAGGCCAAAGGCGATCACCCCCGCCGCGACGGCCAGCAGATTCAGCGTGGCCAGCGGCAGCATGATTTTCCAGCCGAGCGACATGAGCTGGTCGTACCGCACCCGCGGCAGCGTCCAGCGCAGCCACAGGTAGATGAAGAGCAGCACCGCCAGCTTGATCAGGAACCAGATCCAGCCGTACTCGGGCGGCAGGAACGGGCCGTGCCAGCCGCCCAGGAACAGGTTCACGGCCACCGCCGAGACCGTGACCATGTTGATGTACTCGGCCATGAAGAACATGGCGAAGCGCATCGAGCTGTACTCGGTGTGGTAGCCGGCGACCAGTTCCTGCTCGGCTTCCGGGAAGTCGAACGGCGCGCGGTTGGTTTCCGCCACGCCCGCGGTGAAGAACATCAGGAACGCGATCAGACCGAACGGGAACACCGCGAACACGTTCCACTTCGGGATGAAGGCCGGCAGCGGGATGGTCGGCAACGCGAGGTAGCTGAAGTAGCCGGCCTGCGCGTCGACGATCTCGCGGAACGACATCGACCCGGCCAGCAGCACGACGGTGGCGAGCGCCATGCCGTAGGCCAGCTCGTAGCTGATCATCTGCGCCGAGCTGCGCAGGCCGCCGAGCAGCGAGTACTTCGAGTTGCTGGCCCAGCCGGCGACGACGATGCCGTAGACGCCGAGCGACGCGATCGCGAAGACCACCAGGACGCCGACGTTGACGTCGGCGACCTGCAGCGCGATCGGCTCGTCGAGCCAGCCGAAGAGCGTGGTCGTGGCGCCGAACGGCACCGGCGCGAACGCGATGAAGCAGGTGGCCACCGAGATGATCGGCGCCAGCGAGAACAGCAGCTTGTCGGCGGCCTTCGGCTGCAGCTCCTCCTTGAAGAAGAGCTTGACGATGTCGGCGATGGGCTGCAGCGTGCCGGCCGGGCCCACGAGCCACGGACCGTAGCGCTGCTGCATCCAGGCGGCGACCTTGCGCTCGAAGTAGACCATCACCGCTGCCGAGATCTGCAGGGCGAGGAAGAGCACACCGACGAGCGCCGCGTAGGCGACCCACCAGTTGTTCGGCGGCTGGAACAGCGAGGAGACGAAATCGAGCATGACCTGGTGCCTGGGCTCCGTGTCCTAGTGATGCGCGCCGGCGGGCTGGCTGGCGCGATAGTCGGCCGCCGCGGGCTGCTCGCCCTTCACGTACAGCTCGTACTCGTGCTTGAAGAGCTTCAGCGTGGTGAGCACCGGCGTCGCCGCCGCGTCCCCGAAGGCGCACAGCGTCTTGCCGTTGATCTGGTTGGCCACGCTCTGCAGCAGCGTGATGTCCTTGGCCGTGCCCTCGCCGTTCAGCATGCGGTGCAGCAGGCGGTACAGCCAGTCGGTGCCCTCGCGGCACGGCGTGCACTTGCCGCACGACTCGTGGCGGTAGAAGTGCAGCAGGTTCTCGGCCAGCCACACCATGTCGACGGTGTCGTCGAGCACCATGATGGCGGCCGACCCGAGCAGCGAGCCGGCCTTCTGCACGTCGTCGAAGCTGGCCGGGATGTCGATCTGGTCCGGCAGCAGGATCGGCACCGACGAGCCGCCGGGAATGACGGCCTTCATCGTGTGGCCGTCGCGCATGCCGCCGGCGTAGACCTCGATCAGCTCGCGCAGCGAGACCTTCATCGGCGCCTCGAAGACGCCCGGGCGCTTGACCTGGCCGCTGACGCAGAACAGCTTCGGGCCGCCGTTCTTCTCGGGGCCGAGTGCCGCGAACCACTCGGCGCCGCGCGTCAGGATCAGCGGCGCGTTGCACAGCGTCTCGACGTTGTTGACCGCGGTCGGGCAGCCCCACAGGCCGGCGACGGCCGGGAAGGGCGGCTTGAAGCGCGGCTGGGCACGCTTCCCTTCCAGCGAGTCGAGCAGCGCCGTCTCTTCACCGGCCTCGTAGGCGCCGGCGCCGCGGTGCAGGTAGACCTCGCAGTCGAACCCGCTGCCCTGGATGTTCGTGCCGATGAAGCCGGCGGCGCGGGCATCGTCGATGGCCTTCTGCAACGCCGGGAACAGGTGGTAGAACTCGCCGCGGATGTAGATGTAGGCGGCCTTGGCACCGATGGCGTGGCAGCCGATGAGGCAGCCTTCCACCAGCAGATGGGGATTGCGCTCCATCAGCAGGTGGTCCTTGAACGTGCCCGGCTCGCTCTCGTCGGCGTTGCAGACGATGTACTTCGGCTTCGGCGACTTCTTGTCGACGAACTGCCACTTCAGGCCGGTCGGGAAGCCGGCGCCGCCGCGGCCGCGCAGGCCCGAGGCCTTGACCATCTCGATGACCTGGTCGGGCGTCATCTGCAGCGCCTTCTTCAGGCCCTCGTAGCCCTGCTGGTGCTGCACGTAGTGCTCGAAGGTGTTGCCGCCCGGCGTGTAGGCGTACTGCGTGAGCACCGGCTCGTAGTCGGTCGCCGCGGCCGGACGGGCCGGCACCGTGGTCTTCCCCGCCGCGTCGCTGCGGCGTTCGACGTCGAGATGGCAGCCCGAGAGCGCCTTCAGTCCGTCCTTGCGCATGCCGTCGATGAACGCCGGCACGTCCTCGGGCGCGAGGCACTCGTGCCAGTGCTCGTTGTTCACCATCACCACGGGGGCCTTGTCGCAGGCGCCCAGGCACTCCATCTTCTGGATGGTGAAGAGCCCCGACGGATCGGTCTCGCCCTGCTTGACGCCCAGCACCTGCTCCATCCGCTCGATCACGCGTTCCGCGCCGGCCAGCGCGCACGACAGCGTGGTGCAGACCTGCAGCACGTACTTGCCCACCGGGTTGCGGTGGAACATCACGTAGTAGCTGACGACGTCCTCGACGTCGGCGGTGGTGATGCCGACGACCTCGGCGACGTGGCGCGCCGCATTGGCGGTGATGTAGCCCTGCTGATCCTGCGCGAGGTAGAGCGCGTAGAGCACCGACGACCGGCGGTGCTCAGGCGGATACATCGCCGCCAGGCGCTCGAACTCGGTGCGGCGTTCGGGAGTGAAGACGAAGTCGGGCCCCTCGGGCAGCGTCTGCCGCTCCGAGCGATGCCAGCGCTCGGTGCCGTACGGCATCGCGGGATGGAAACTCATCGATCCACGTCTCCCATGACCACGTCGAGCGAGCCGATCACCGCGACGACGTCCGCGATCATCCCGCCGACGATGAACTTGTGCAGCGCCTGGCTCGCCATCAGCCCCGGCGAGCGCATGTGCACGCGCCACGGCCGGTTGCTGCCGTCGGACACGACGTAGCAGCCGTGCTCGCCGCGCGGGCCCTCCACCGGCACGTAGGCGTCGCCGGCCGGCACGTTGAAGCCCTGCGAGTAGATCAGGAAGTGCTGAATCAGCGCTTCCATCTCGGTGTAGACCTCATCCTTCGGCGGCGGCGCGACGCGGCGGTCGGCCACCTGGAAGTCGCCGACGGGGTCGATCCGCTCGAGCGCCTGCAGGCAGATCTTCACGCTCTCCCGCATCTCGGCGACGCGGGTGATGTAGCGGTCGTAGACGTCGCCGTTGCTGGCGCCGATGACGTCGAACTTGTAGGTCTCGTAGCCGGTATAGGGGAAGGCGCGGCGGACGTCGAAGTCGCCGCCGGCGGCGCGGGCGATCGGCCCGAACAGCCCCCACTGATAGCAGTCGGCCAGCGTGATGGTGCCGACGCCGCGGGTCCGATCGAGCCAGATCGGGTTCTTCGTCAGCATCGTCTCGTATTCGTCGAGCTTGCCGGGAAGACGCTCGAGGAACGCCGCCACCGCTTCCTTGAAGCCGCGCGGCAGGTCGTCGCGCAGGCCGCCGACGCGGATGTAGCTCGGGAAGAACCGGAACCCGGCCAGCATCTCGTTCAGGTTCATCAGGATCTCGCGCTCACGGAATGCGTAGAGCATGACCGTGATGGCGCCGATCTCCATGCCATGCGTGCCGAACCACACGAGGTGGCTCGAGATGCGCTGCAGCTCCGCGATGAGGACGCGGATGTCCTTCACGCGCTGCGGCATCTCGAGGCCGAGCAGCTTCTCGACCGAGAGGCTGAAGGCGAGGCTGTTGGACTGGGCGCCCAGGTAGTCCATGCGCTCGACCAGCGGGATCACCTGCTGCCACTTCTTCTGTTCCGCCGTCTTCTCGATGCCGGTGTGCAGGAAGCCGATCGTCGGCGACACCGACACCACCGTCTCGCCGTCGAGCTCGAGCACGAGCCGCAGCACGCCGTGCGTGCTGGGGTGCTGGGGCCCCATGTTGACGGTCATCGTCTCGGTGCGAACTTCAGCCATCCCTCAGCCTTCCAAATGCCGGTCGACCATCGCGCACAGCAGGTGCAGCACCGTCGTGTGCGCTTCCTGCACGCGCGCCGTGATCGTCTCCGGGACGTTCACGTGCACCTCGGCGAGCTGCCCCGCTCGACCGCCGGCCCGCCCCGTCAGCGCGATCGTCCGCAGCCCGCGGGCCGATGCCGCTTCCAGTCCTCGCACCACGTTCGGCGAGTCACCGCTCGTCGTGATGCCCACCGCCACGTCGCCCGGCCGTCCGAGCGCCTCCACCTGCCGGGCGAACACCGCCTCGAACCCGAGGTCGTTCGCCACCGCCGTCACGATGCTCGGGTCGGTCGTGAGCGCGACGGCCGGATAGCCCCGTCGCGTCGTCTCGAACCGTCCCACCAGCTCCGCCACGAAGTGCTGCGCGTCGGCGGCGCTGCCGCCGTTGCCGAACGCCAGCACCTGTCCGCCGCCGCCGAGCACGCTCACGAGCAGCGCCCCGGCGCGCTCGATCGCCTCCACCGCGGGACCGTCGGCCAGCGCCGCGTGCAGCCGGGCCGTCGCTTGCAGGGTCTCGACCACCAGCGCGCGCCGCGCCGACTCGCCGCCGGTCATCCCCTTATCTGGGACGAGACCGCGAATAGCGGTCGCGTTCCATGTTCGCCCTGAATTCCTCGGCGGTGACCTGCAGAGGCATGTACGTCTGGGCGTCCTTCCGCACCTGCACCGGGTAGTCCTTGCGCAGCGGATGGCCCTCCCAGTCCTCGGTCATCATCAGCCGCCGCAGGTCGGTGTGGCCGTCGAACACGATGCCGAAGAGGTCGTAGATCTCGCGCTCGCACCAGCCGGCGCCCGGCCACACCGGCGTCACGGACGCGATCGGCTCATCGGGGCCGAGTTGCACCTTCAGGCGCAGCCGCGTCCGGCGGTGCGGCGAGACCATGTGGTAGACGATGTCGAAGCGCGGCGTGCGGCGCGGATGGTAGTCCACCGCCGTCACATTCGAGAACGCGAGGTACTCGAGGCCGGCCGCGTCGCGCAGCGCGAAGCACACCGGCAGGATGTGCGCGGCCGAGACCCACAGCGCCGGGGTGACGTCGGTGTCGGCCGACGGCGCCGGCGCGAGTACCACGCCCGGGACGAGCGTCGACAGCTGATCGATGAGCGGCTGGACGTCCATGGGCCTACGCGGTCGCCGACAGCTTCGTCGCGTCGATCTTCTTCTGCAGCTGCACGATGCCGTAGATGACCGACTCGGGCCGCGGCGGGCAGCCGGGGATGAACACGTCCACCGGGACCACCTGGTCGGAGCCCTGCACGATCGAGTAGTTGTCGAACACGCCGCCGCACGAGGCGCAGGCGCCCATCGAGATCACCCACTTGGGCTCGGGCATCTGGTCGTAGATGCGGCGCAGCGCCGGCGCCATCTTGCGCGACAGCCGGCCCGCGATGATCATCAGGTCGGACTGGCGCGGCGAGCCGCGGAACACCTCGGCGCCGAAGCGCGCGATGTCGTAGCGGCTGCAGCTCATCGCCATCATCTCGATGGCGCAGCACGCGAGCCCGAAGGTGACGGGCCAGATGGCCGAGCGCCGGCTCCACTGCACCACCTTTTCCAAGGTGGTCGTGAGCACCGGAATCTCGGGCAGATCAGTTTCGAGTCCCATAGTTGTATCGCTTGACGACCGCGGGGCCGGGCTTCGGCGGACGCACGTAGTCGGGGTCGCTGTCGGGGCCCCAGTCGAGGACGCCCTTGCGCCACACATAGGCGAAGGCCACGGCGAGAATCGCGAAGAAGACGGCGATCTGGATGAAGCCGGGCCAGCCGAGATCCCGCAGCGCCATCGCCCACGGGCCGAGGAACGCGACCTCGATGTCGAACAGCAGGAAAATCATGGCAATCAGGTAGAACTTCACCGACTGCCGCTCGCGCGCATCGCCCACCGGCGGCATGCCGCACTCGTAGGCGGCGAGCTTCTCGGGCGTGGGGTGCCGCGGGCCGAGGAAATAGGAGAGGATCACGGAGACGACTCCGAATCCCACCCCAATCACGACCATGATGGCGACGCCGCCCCAGCCTTCCATGCGTATCCTTGTCTCAGCCGTCCGTCGATCGTGTCGCTGCTTGTGAAGCTTTTCGCAAGAGCGCGTAAATGGTAGTCAACCACGACGGGCACAGTCAAACGCCCAAAACACGATTAGTCGTGGCTTTCGAGCAATGACCCTCCCACAGATGGTTCAGGCGGCCGCACCACGCCGGCTGGCCTGGTTCAGCCCGATGCCGCCGTCGTCGTCGGGCATCGCCGCCTACTCCGCCGAGGTCGTCCCGGCGTTGCGGGCTCGCGGGCTGACCGTTGACGTCTTCACCGACGCGCCCACCGCCCAGTCGGCCGGTGCGCACGATCTGCGCGACTTCGTGTGGCGGCACCGCCGCGACCGCTACGACCTGACCGCCTTCCACATGGGCAACGCGTCGTGCCACGACACGATGTGGGGCTACGTCTTCCGCTATCCCGGCCTGCTGGTGCTGCACGACGCCCAGGTGCACCAGGCCCGGGCGCGCGCGCTGCTGCAGCGCTGGACGCCGCGGACCGACGACTACCGCGCCGAGTTCGTCGCCAATCATCCGGAGGCGCCCCCGGACCTCGCGTCGTTGTTCGCGGCGGGTCTGGGCGGCAGTCTCTACGCGCACTGGCCGCACGTCCGCCTGCTCGTCGCCGCGGCCCGCCTGGTCGCCGTGCACAGCGAGGCCCTGGCGCAGCAGTTGTCCGCGACTTACGGCGTCGACGTCGACGCGATGCCGATGGGCGTGCCCGACCCGCTGATCCCACCGCCGGCGCTCGACGCCGCGACGGTGCGGGCGCGTCACGGCGTGCCTGCCGGCGCGCTCCTGATCGGCGCCCTGGGCGGCGTCACGCCCGAGAAACGTCTGCCGGAGCTGCTGCGTGCCGTGGCCGCGTGCGCGGACACGCATCCCGACGTGCACCTGCTGCTGGTCGGCTCGGCGGCCGCGCACTACGACGTCGCCACCGACGCGGCGGCCCTGGGCCTGAGCTCGCGTGTGCACGTCACCGGGTTCGTGGCGGAGGCGGAGCTGGGGAGCTACCTGCAGGCGATGGACGTCTGTGCCTGCCTGCGCTGGCCATCGAATGGCGAGACCTCGGCGTCGTGGTGGCGGGCCATGGCGGCGGGACGCCCGACGATCATCACCGACCTGGCGCACCAGCCCGAGTTGCCGGTGGTCGATCCGCGCGACTGGCGCCGGATGGGACCGGCGGGAGACGCGGTGGCGGTGGCGGTGCCGATCCTGGACGAGCACGCGGCGCTCGTGGCGGCGATTGCGGCGTTGCACGACGCGCCGGTCAGGCGCGCGCTGGGTGAGGCGGCGCGGGCCTGCTGGGCCGCACGGCACACCCTCGAGGCGATGGCCGATGCTTACGTGCCGGTCGTGGAACGGGCGGTGGGGCGTCCGGCGCCGCGCGTGGCGCGGCCCGCCCATCTCGACCGGACGGGCGACGAATCCCTCACGGCCTTGCTCGCGCCGTTCGACGTGGCGGTGCCGCCCGGCGTCGCCACCGGCCGGCGCAGCTGAGCGTGCGGCCTAGGCCAGCGCCTGCATCCGCCGATCGAGCTCGGCCACCGCGGCCGTGATCTGCTCGCGGCGCGCGGGATGCGTGGCGGTCTCGAGCTGCCGGCGCAGCTCGATCTGCGCGAGGCGGCACGATTCCAGTTCGCGCACCTTGGCGGGATCCTTCGTCGGACCGGCCTTCCGCTGCGCACGACGTTCCTGCTCGAGCTCTTCCATCCGCTCCTGGATGCGGAGGTCGGCGTCAATCAATCCTTCAGCGGCGTCACCCATGTTTCTGGTCGATCCTCTGGCCGCCGGTCGACGCCGGTGAGGCCGGCGCGACGACGAACATCCAAAGCATTATAGCGGGTGATGCGTCACGACGTCCTGCGTCTCTTTCAGCGGCCCGTCGCGGAGTGGTTCGCGCAGGCCTTCGCGGCGCCGACGAAGACGCAGACGCTCGGGTGGCCGGCCATTGCACGCGGCGAGTCGACGCTGATCCTCGCGCCCACGGGCACCGGCAAGACGCTCACCGCGTTTCTCTGGTGCCTCGACCGCCTGATGACGGCGCCAGTGCCGCCGCGTGACGCGCGCTGCCGCGTGCTCTACATTTCACCGCTGAAAGCCCTGGCGGTCGACGTCGAGCGCAACCTGCGGGCGCCGCTCGTCGGCATCAGCCAGATGGCCGCGGCCGCGGGCATCGCCGTGCATCAGCCGGTGGCCGCGATCCGCACCGGCGACACGCCGGCGGCCGATCGCGCCGAGTTCCTGCGCACGCCGGCCGACATCCTGATCACGACGCCGGAGTCGTTGTTCCTGCTGCTCACCTCCCGGGCGCGCGATCGTCTGCGCTCGATCGACACGATCATTGTCGACGAGATCCACGCCCTGGTCTCGACCAAGCGCGGCGCCCACCTGGCGCTGTCGCTCGAGCGCCTCGCGCTGCTCACCGGGAGCCCCGGCCAGCGCATCGGCCTCTCGGCGACGCAGCGCAACCTCGACGAGGTGGCGCTGTTCCTCGGCGGTCACGAGCCCGGCCGTACTCGGTCGGGGACGGCCGCACGCGCCGTGCAGTCGCCGGACGAGGCGTTGCACGCGGAATTCACGCTCGACCCGCCGCCACCGGCCCGCGCCGTGACCGTGGTCGACGCCCGCGCCCCCAAGTCGCTGGCCCTGACGGTGGACGTCCCGATCGCCGACATGGCCACGGTGGGCCAGCGGAGCGGCCCGGCGAGCGGACCGGCGTCGTCGTCGCCGGCGCAGACGATCTGGACGTCGATCCATCCGCGTCTCCTCGAGCTGATTCGCGCGCACCGCTCGACGCTGCTCTTCGTGAACAGCCGGCGGCTGGCCGAACGGCTCGCCGGCGCCCTCAACGAGCTCGCCGGCGAGACGCTGGTTCGGGCCCATCACGGCTCGCTGGCCCGCCCTCAGCGCACCGAGATCGAGGACCTGCTGAAGGCGGGCCGGCTGCGCGCGCTGGTGGCGACGTCGTCGCTGGAACTTGGCATCGACATGGGCGCCATCGATCTCGTCGTGCAGATCGAGGCGCCGCCGTCGGTGGCGAGCGGCCTGCAGCGCATCGGCCGCGCCGGACACCAGGTGGGCGAGACCAGCGCCGGCGTGATCTTCCCGAAGTTCCGTGGCGACCTGCTGGCCTCGGCGGCGGTGACCGCGGCGATGGTGGCCGGCCACGTCGAGCCGTCGCGCATCCCGCGCAATCCGCTCGACGTGCTGGCCCAGCAGATCGTCGCGATGTCGGCGATGGACCGCTGGCAGGTCGACGAGCTCTATCGCGTGGTGCGCCAGGCCGCGCCGTTCGCGGCGCTGAACCGCCGCGTGTTCGACGGCGTGCTCGACATGTTGTCGGGCCGCTACCCCTCCGACGACTTCGCCGAGCTGCGGCCGCGCGTCACCTGGGACCGCGTCAACGGCACGTTGACGGCCCGTGACGGCGCCAAGCGCCTGGTCATCGCCAACGCCGGCACGATTCCCGATCGCGGGCTCTACGGCGTCTTCCTCGCCGATGGCGCGCGTGACGCGGCGCGCGTCGGCGAGCTCGACGAGGAGATGGTGTTCGAGGCGCGGGCCGGCGAGACGTTCGTGCTCGGCGCCTCCACCTGGCGCATCGAGCAGATCACCCACGACCGCGTCCTGGTGTCGCCGGCGCCCGGCGAGCCGGGCAAGATGCCGTTCTGGAAGGGCGAAGGCCCGGGGCGGCCGATCGAGCTCGGGCGCGCCATCGGCAAGCTGACGCGCGAGCTGGCCGCCGCGGCTCCCGACACCGCGACGGCGCGGCTCACCGCCGACCACGGCCTCACCGACGGCGCCGCCGCCAATCTGCTGAAGTATCTCGGCGACCAGCGCGAGGCCGTCGGCGCGATTCCCGACGACCGCACGATCGTCGTCGAGCGATCCACCGACGACATCGGCGACTGGCGGCTCTCCGTGCTGTCGCCGTTCGGCGGACGCGTCCACGCGCCGTGGTCGATGGCGGTGGCGCGGCGGTTGGAGGTCGAGCACGGGCTCGATGTCGAGGTGATGTGGACCGACGACGGCTTCGTCGTACGCGTGCCCGAAGGCGACGAGCCGCCCGATCCCGCGCTGCTCGTGCCGGATCCCGACGAGGTCGAGGCGCTGGTCGTCGGACGCCTCGGCGGCACGGCGCTGTTCTCGGCCCGCTTCCGCGAGGCCGCCGGCCGGGCGCTGCTGCTGCCGCGCCGCAGGCCGGGCCAGCGGGCGCCGCTGTGGCAACAGCGCAAGCGGGCGTCGGATCTGCTGGCCGTCGCATCCCGGTTCGGCTCGTTCCCGATCGTGCTCGAGGCGTATCGCGAGTGCCTGCGCGACGTCTTCGATCTGCCGGCGCTGGTCGAGCTGCTCACGAAGGTGCGCAGCCGCGCCGTGCGCGTGGTCACGGTCGACGCGCGCACCGCGTCGCCGTTCGCCGGCTCGCTGCTCTTCGGCTACGTCGCCACCTATCTTTACGACGGCGACGCCCCCCTGGCCGAACGCCGGGCCCAGGCGCTGGCGGTCGACCAGACCGAGCTTGCGGCGCTGATCGGCGAAGGCGAGCTCCGCACCCTGCTCGACAGCGAGGCCCTGGCCGAGACGTCGCGGATGCTCCAGCATCTCGATCCGCGTCTGCACGCGCGGTCGACCGATGCCGTGCACGATCTGCTGCTCCGCCTCGGCGATCTCGCGCCGGCGGAGCTCGCGGCGCGCGCGGTGGAGGGCGTCGCAGGACCAGCCGCCGAGGTCCTGGTGCGTGAGCGACGCGCCGTGCCCCTGCGCTTGGCCGGCGAGACACGGCTCGTCGCCGTGGAAGACGCCGCGCGCTATCGCGACGCGCTCGGCACGCCGCTGCCACAGGGTCTCCCGGCGGCGCTGCTGGAGCCGCCGCTCGACGCCGTCGGCGATCTCATCCGCCGCTACGCGCGCACTCACGGGCCGTTCACCACCAGCGAAGCGGCCGAACGCTTCGGCCTCGGCGTCGCCGTCGTCGAGGGCACGTTGCGGCGCCTGGCGGCCACAGGACGCGTCGTCGAAGGCGAGTTCCGCCCCGGCGGTCGCGGCCGCGAGTGGTGCGACGCCGAGGTGTTGCGCACGCTGCGGCGCCGCTCGCTGGCGACGCTGCGCAAGGGCGTCGAGCCGGTGGAGCCGGCGGTGCTGGGCCGCTTCCTGTCGGCGTGGCACGGCGTGTCGATGCCGCGCCGCGGTGCCGACGCGCTGCTCGACGCCGTCGAGCAGTTGCAGGGGGCGCCGCTGACCGCGTCGGTCCTCGAGCGCGAGATCCTGCCGGCCCGGGTGGCGGACTACACACCGGCCTTGCTCGACACCCTGGTGTCGGCGGGCGAAGTGACATGGGCCGGGGCCGAGCCACTGGGTGAGCGCGACGGGCGCCTGCGGCTGTATCTCGCCGACAGCCAGCCGGCGTTGATGCCGCCGCTCTCCAGCGACGGACTCCTCGATCGTGAGGCGCGCCTCGTCGCCAGCCTGGCGCGCCACGGCGCCTCGTTCTTCGGAGCGCTGCACGAGTCTGCCGGTGGCGGCTTCCCGCAGGAGACCGTCGACGCGCTGTGGAGCCTGGTGTGGAAGGGGCTCGTGACCAACGACGCGCTGCACGCGCTGCGTGCTTACGTCGCCGGCCCGGAACGCAGCCGGCGGGTGCCGCGTGGCGAGCGCTTCCGATCGCGACGCCTGGTCCCGCCCTCGGCGGAGGGCCGCTGGTCGCTGGTCGCGGCGCCGCTGGACCAGCCGACCGCGCATGCCACGGCCCTCGCCCGGCAACTGCTGCTGCGGCACGGCGTCGTGACGCGGGAAGTCACGGCGGTCGAGCCCATGCCCGGCGGATTCAGCGCGGTCTACCCGGTGCTGAAGCGCCTCGAGGACACCGGCCGCGTGCGTCGCGGCTACTTCGTCGCCGGTCTCGGCGGCGCGCAGTTCGCGGAGCCTGGTGCGCTCGACCGCCTGCGCGCCGAGCGCGAGCCGGGCGACGAGCCGCGCGCCGTCACGCTCGCGGCGACCGATCCGGCCAACCCCTACGGGGCGCTCGTCGACTGGCCGGCCTGGCCCGACACGCCGGCGCGCGCCAGCCGCGTCGCCGGCGCGCGCGTCGTCCTGATCGACGGCCACGCCGTGGCCTGGATTGCCCGCGGCGATCGCCAGCTGCTGGTCGCCCTCGCGGCCGACGAGCCCGACCGCGGCCGTCAGGCCCGCGCGCTCGCCGGCGAGCTCGTGCGGCTGGCGCGCACCAACCGCGGTGATCGCCGCGGTTGGCACATCACGGAGGTCAACGGCGCACCGGCCGCCGCGAGCGCAATCGCCGACGCGTGCGCCGCCGCCGGATTCGACGCCGGCCCCGGCGGCCTGCACCTGCGACCCGCGCGCGATCTGACGGCGGCGCCGGCGAGCCCGGGCGCAGGCCCCGACGACGAGCGCGATGCCTGAAGGCGACACCATCGCGCGAGCGGCGTCGACGCTGCACGAGGCCCTGGCCGGCCGCGTGGTGACGGCCTTCGCGAGCGCGCTCGCGCCGGTGGCCGTGGTCGCGGAGGATCTCGACGTGCGCGGACGCACCGTCGAGCGCGTGCATGCCGTCGGCAAGCATCTCGTCATGGTCTTCTCGGGCGCCGTCGTGCTGCGGACGCACATGCGCATGCACGGCTCGTGGCATCTGTATCGGCCCGGAGAGCGCTGGTGGAAGCCGGCGCACGCCATGCGCCTGCGGCTCGACACCGACGCGTGGGTCGCGGTGGCCTTCGACGTGCACGATGCCGAGTTCGTCGCCACCGGCGACGCCGCGGCGGTTCCGGCGATCGCGCGCCTCGGGCCCGACCTGCTCGCGCCCGAGGTCGACGTCGCCGACGTCGCCCGGCGCATCGTCGCCGAGGGCGACCGTCCGCTCGGTGACGTGCTGCTCGATCAACGGGTCCTGGCCGGCCTCGGCAACGTGTTCCGATCCGAAGTGCTGTTCGTCGAAGGGCTGCATCCGCGCACGCCGGCCGGCACGCTCGATCCGGCACGTGCGGGCGCGCTGGTCAAGCGCGCGGTGCGGCTGCTGCGCGTGAACGCGCGGACCGGCGCGGGACGCCGCAACACCACCGGCCGACGCGCGCCGGGCGAGTCGCTGTGGGTCTACCAGCGCACCGGCCAACCGTGCCGCCGCTGCGGCACGCTGGTGCAGTCGGCCGCCGAGGCGCCGCTGTCCCGCCGCGTCTACTGGTGCGCCACGTGCCAGCCCGCTGGCGCGACAACTGCGGCCGCGCCGCCGTAGCCGTCGCTCGCGCGGTCATGCGAAGCTGTGGCGCGTGCGCACGCGGCTCACCCGCATCCTCGAACTCGTCGGCGTGAACTCGCTGCCCGTCGTCGGGGTGATCGCCGGTGACTGGACGTCGGCGACGGCGCTGGCGCTCTACTGGGCCGAGAACCTGATCGCGGCGGTGCTCATCACCGGCCGGCTGTGGCTGCACCGGCGATGGACCGCCGGTCGCGTCGTCGACGGCGCGCCGGCCCCGACCGTCACGGCGCCCGCGGCGTTCCTCACCACCGCGCTGCCCTTCACGCTGGCCCACGGCCTGTTCCTCGCCGTCATCTTCGCGATCGTCATGAAGGTCGCGCCCGACTTCGCGACGCTGCGCGGCGCGGTGCTGGCCCTGGCGGCGTGGCAGGCGCTCGCCTTCGGCGTGGACCTGTGGACCCTCGAGCGCTGGCCGGCCGCGCGCGTCACCGCGCAGGTGGATCACCTCATGGGGCGCGTCGTGGTGGTGCATCTCAGCATCATCGCGGGGATGCTGATCTACGCCTGGCTCGACACGGAGTGGGCATTCTTCTCGTTCTTCGCCGGCATGAAGCTGCTCATCGACCTCGGGTCGCTCGTGCCACGGGCAGAACCGGGCGCGACGTCGGCGCCTCCGCCGTGGCTGTCGGCGGTGATGCGCAGGGTGCCCGGCCGCAGCGGCGAGACGTTCGACCAGTACTGGGCCCGCACGTCGCGCAGTGAATCACCGCAGAACGTGTCGCCGCCCGAGGCCGGCCCCTAGCCGGCGATGCGCTGCGGGTGCGTGTAGACGTTCATCGTCTGCCCGCGCACGAACCCGCACAGCGTGATGCCGGTCTCGTGCGCGAGTGCAACGGCGAGGCTCGACGGCGCCGACACGCCGGCGACCAGCGGCACCCCGGCGAGGAGCGCCTTCTGGACCAGCTCGTACGACGACCGTCCGCTCACGACCAGCAGGTGATCGTCGAGCGGGACGCGGCCATCGAGCAGCGCGCGGCCGACGATCTTGTCGAGCGCGTTGTGGCGGCCGACGTCCTCGGCCATGAGCTGCACGCGGCCGTCGCGGTCGCAGAGCGCCGACGCATGGATCCCGCCGGTGGCGTCGAAGGCGGCCTGGGTCGCGCGCAACGCCTCGGGCAACCCGAGCACGATCGCCGCCGGCACCGTCCAGGCCCCGCCGACGCGGGCGACCCGTGTCTGCAGCGACTCGATGGTGCGGCGGCCACACAGGCCGCACGCGGCGGTGGCGATGATCTGGCGGCGCTCGCCGAGGCGCACGCCGAGGCGCGCCGTGGCCTCTCCGGTCACCGTGACGTTCAGGACGTTGCCGCGGGCCTCGTCTTCGACGTCGTCGCAGCGCTCGATGGCGCCGATCTCCGCGGCCGTGCGCACGACGTCCTCGGCGAGCAGGAAGCCGGCGGCCAGCGCCAGGTCGTCGCCGGGGGTGCGCATGACGACGGCGAACGCGGCGCCGTTGACGCGGACCTCGAGCGGCTCCTCGACGGCGACGCGATCCGCGGCCGGCGTGGCGATGCCATCACGCCACCGCCACGCGGTGACGGCGCGCACGCCGGCGTCGCTCATGCCGGCGTTCCGCGGCCGGCAATCAGGCGGGCGATCGCGTCCACGACCGCCTGGGCCGGGCTCGGCTTCACCAGGAACGCGTCGCAGCCGGCGGCGCGCGCGGTCTCGGCGACGTGCCGTTCGACATGACCGGTGATCGCGATGACCGGCACCCGGGCCGTGCGCGGATCGGCCTTCAGCCGGCGCGTCGCCTCGAGGCCGTCGAGGCCGGGCAGCGAGAGATCCATCAGGATCGCGGCGGGCGTCTCGGTGCGCACGAACGCGAGCGCCTCACCGGCGGTCGACGCCTCCATCACCCGGTAGCCCGACACCTGCAGCCACGCCGCATACATGGCGCGCGCGTCGGCGTAGTCATCCACGACGAGCACCAGCGGTTCGGAGGGCACTGCCGCGAAGTATAGACCGCGCGCCGCATCGCCGTAGCGCAGTGGATCAGCTACGATCGCCGGATGGCCCAGACGTATTCGTTCGACATCACCTCGAACGTCGACCTCCAGGAAGTGGACAACGCCGTCAACCAGGCGAAGAAGGAACTGAGCCAGCGCTACGATTTCAAGGGCTCGACGGCGGAGATCCTGCTCGACCAGAAGGCCGGCACCGTCACCCTCACCGCCGAAGACGCCTTCAAGGTCAGCGCGGTGTGGGAGGTGCTGCAGACGCGGCTCGTCCGCCGCAACGTGCCGGTGAAGAACATGAAGCTCGGCGATCCGGAACACGCCTCCGCCGGCTCGGTGAAACAGGTCATCACGCTGCAGCAGGGCGTGCCCAGCGACGCCGCCCGCGAGATCGTGAAGTACCTGAAGGACCAGAAGATGAAGAAGGTCCAGGCCGCGATTCAAGGCGACCAGCTGCGGGTGTCGTCGGCCTCGAAGGACGACCTGCAAGCGGCCATGACGGCGCTGCGCGGCCACGATTTCGGCGTCGCGCTCCAGTTCGGCAATTACCGCTGATGCGGCGGCGGGCCGACGCGCGCGTCGCCCGGCCGGCCCCGCGCGGCACCACGACGCTGGCGCGGGCGCTCTCCAAGCGCGGCCTGGCGTCGCGGGCCGAAGCCATCGCGCTGATTGTCGATGGCCGCGTCCGCATCGCCGGCCGAGTGGTGCGCGACCCGGGCGTGGCCGTCGTGCCCGAGACGCTCGAGGTCGCGATCGACGGCGAATCGCGTCGCGCCCCCGCGTGGCGCACGGTGGCACTGCACAAGCCACGCGGCGTGGTCACCACGCGCCGCGATACCGCGGGACGCCCCACCGTCTACGACCTGCTCGCGCCCCTCGGCCACGGCCTGGCTCCCGCAGGCCGCCTGGATCTCGCGTCCTCGGGCCTGCTCGTCTGCACCAACGACACGCAGCTCGCGGCGTGGCTCACGGACCCGGCGCACGCGGTCGAGAAGGAATACGCGGTCACGGTGCGGGGCCGGGTGACGACGTCCACGGTCGAGGCCCTCGACGCCGGTATCGACGACGACGGTGAGCGTCTGCGGGCGGCGTCGATCGCGGTGCGCAAGGTCTCGGCCCGCGAGACCCACCTCGTGGTCGTGCTGCGTGAAGGACGCAATCGCGAGATCCGGCGGCTCTTCCAGGCGGCGGGACACGAGGTGACCCGGCTGTTGCGCGTGCGCATCGGCGCGCTCACGCTTGGCACGCTCGCGCCCGGCCACTGGATGGATATTCGACGAGAAATGGTCGAGCGATATTTCCCGGGGTATTCTGGTGGGCGGTCGCGCGTCTCCCCACGATCGACACCGGCGCGGTGACGCGCGCCCCAACGCAAGGAGTTCCACGTGAGACAGGTTCGACTGCTGACGATGGCTGCGCTGCTCGCTGTGGCGGCGGTGGTGACGATCTCGCCGCTCGGCGCGCGCCAGGCGGCGCCCGGCGCGCCCACCAACCTCGTTATCGTGACCGGTCCGGGCGGTGGCGTCAGCCTGCAGTGGACGCACTCGACCGGCACGTTCACCCACTACATCATCGAAGCCGGCGGCGCGCCGGCGGCGCCCTTCCTCCGCATCGCCACCGACGCGTTCCGGAACGGCTCCGGGGCAACGCCCGGGTACTACGGCAAGATGCCCGATCTGGTCGCCGCCTTCTCGGCCGCGGGCATCGGCGCCGGTGACTTCTACGTGCGCATCCGCGGCGCCAACGGCGCCGCCGAGAGCGCGCCGAGCAACGAGGTGGTCGCGCACATCCGCGCCGGCTGCTATCAGCCTGGCACGCCCACCGACTTCACGGCGATCATGCGCGGCGACTTTGGCATGCTGCAGTGGAACCCCGGCGACGGCGGTGTGCCCACCACCTACCTGATCTACGCCAGCACGGTCCCGAATCTGCCCTCACCGCAGTTCGTGATTCCCGTGGCCACGCCCAACCTGACGGTGCCGATTCCGGTGGGGACCTGGTACGTGCGGATCGCGGCGAGCAATGGCTGCGGCACCAGCGCGCCGTCGGCGGAATACACGGTGACCTCGCCCTCCACGTCGCCGGCGCGCACGGCCGATCCGGCGCCGGGTGCCCGCCTGCCGCAGCCCAACGTCGAGTACCTGGTGCGGGTGTTCGGCGCAGAAGCCGCGGCGCAAGGCCTTCTGCAGACCTCGGTGTCGTGCCCGCAGCGTGCGGGTGGGCCGTTCTTCGATCCGATCGAAGCGCGGAAGACGATCCTGAACCCGTTCATCACCTACATCGTCGACCGGCTGCGCCTCTACGACACGCGCTTCGGCTACAACGCCAAGCCGACGCGGGCCTGGACGCCGGCGGTGATCGCCGGCGACGAGATCGCGTATCACCACGGGTCCGACGCCGCGGAAGGCTCGCCCAACGCCTACGCGGTGGACGTGCTGTTCGGCCACTGCACCGGAGCGATCGGCAACCCGCGCGAGGAAGTCGGCTATCGGGCCTTCTACGACGAGTTCGTGCGCTGGACCGGCGCCGGCCGCTTCTGAGCCGACGACCGACGAGGAGACGACCCGATGCGCGTGTGGATGGGATTGGGCGTGGTGGCGCTCGGGGCCACAATTGCGGCCTGCAGCGGCCAGCCGGGCGGCGTGACGTCGCCGTCGGCGGCCGCCGGCAGCCAGGGCGCTGCGGCTGACGGCTCGACGCTGAAGGTGCCGGCGCCGCGGTTGATCGGGCCGGTCGGCAACGCGACGGCGGCGGCGAATGCCACGTTGCTGGTGGAGCCGACGGTGGGACGCTATGCCTCCATCACGGCGACCTCGGCACGCTACCAGGTCAGCGAGACGGCGGACTTCGCGGGCTTGACCGACGAAGGCAGCGCGCCGTCGGCGCCGAACGTCCCGCTCATCAGCTACCGCATCCAGCGCGCACAACGCGCGGGCATCAAGGTGTTCTGGCGGGCCCGCGCCGAGTACGAGGGCGCGTTCGGTCCCTGGTCGGCGCCGGCCGAGTTCACGGTGGCCGGCTCGACGCCGCCACCGCCGCCGCCGCCGTCCGGCGGAGTCAATCGCACGCCGAACCCGCCGGCGGGTCAGCGACTGCCGCTGCCGAACATGGCCGCGCAGATCGCGCAATGGACGTCAGAGCGTCCCGACCTCTTCCCGTCGCAGCAGTGTCCGCTGGGCGTGAAGTACGTCAACAACCCGTGGCAGGACTACATCGTCGGCAGACTCCGCCAGGTCGACACGCGGTGGGGCTACAACGCCAAGCCCACGCGTGGACCGGTCGACAACGGCGGCCGTCCCGTGGTCGCCGCCGGCGACGAGATCCTCTACAACTGGGGCTCGAACGCCGACGAGGGCAACACCACCGAGGTCCACGCGGTGGACATCCTGACGGCCCACTGCGGCGACAAGGAGCCCCGGCCGATTGCGCCGTCGCTCACGTGGCGGGTGTTCACGGGCGAAGAAGCCGTGCGCTGGACGGGAGCCGGGCGGTTCTGACACCCACGCGCGGCTAGAGGAAGAAGTCCGGCATCAAGTCCTCCTCCCGCGCGCCGTCCTGCAGGTAGCGTGAGAGGTCGGTGATGCCTTCCGCGCGCAGCACGTCGTCGTCGATGAAGAACTGCCCCGTGCACTCGCGGCTCGGGCGCGTGACGATGGCGTGGGCGGCCTCGCTCATGATCTCGACCCGCCGCGTGCGGCGCTGCCGCGTCTCCTCACCGGCGATGTAGCTGATCGCCGCCGTGTCGATGGCCGTGCGCGGCCACAGCGCGTTCACCGCCACACCGCGGTCGCGGAACTCTTCTGCGATGCCCAGCACGCACAGGCTCATCCCGTACTTGGCCATCGTGTAGGCGAGGTGCGGCGCGAACCACTTTGGATCCAGGTTCAGCGGCGGCGCCAGCATCAGCACGTGCGGGTTGGCAGCCTGCAACAGGTGCGGCAGGCAGTGCTGCGTGGTCAGGTAGGTGCCGCGCGCGTTCACCTGGTGCATCAGATCGTAGCGGCGGATCGGCGTCTCCAGCGTGCCGGTGAGGGAGATGGCCGAGGCGTTGTTGACGACGACGTCGATGCTGCCGAAGCGTTCGACCGCGGCACGCACCGCCGCCTTCACCTGTGGCTCCTCGCGCACGTCCATCGCCACCGCCAGCGCCCGCCCGCCGGCGCGTTCGACCGCCTCGGCCGCCGTGTGGATCGTGCCCGGCAGCTTCGGGTGCGCGTCGACGCTCTTCCCGGTCACCACCACGTTCGCGCCGTCGGCGGCCGCGCGCACCGCGATGGCGAGCCCGATGCCGCGGCTGGCGCCCGTGATGAACAGTGTGCGGCCCGAGAGGGACATGCCGCACATTGTCGTTGGGATCAGGGACCGGGGACCAGGTATCGGGGCACACGACGCCGCCCGCAGGAAGCGCAGGGCTGAAAACACGAAGGGCCCGGTGGATTTCCACCGGGCCCTCTGAAGTCTGATCGGCTCCTGGTCCCTGGTCCTTCGGTCCCCGGTCCCTACACGGGTCTATTCCGCGTAGCTGTAGCCGCAGTTCTCACACACCCACATGCGGCCCTGCTTGTACATGTTGTAGGCGCACTGCGGACAGATGCGGTACTCGCGGCCGTCGGCGTCGGTGTAGGTCTTCTGGCTGCTGCCGCCACTCGACTTCTCGTCGTTGGCGAACGGGTCCTTCTTCTCTTCCTTCGGCTTCGGCTTCTGCTGGTCGTCCAGGTCCTGCGCCGCGAGCGGGGCCGCGACCGTGAGACCGATGGCGGCGGCGAACAGCGCCGACCCGCGCAAGAAGCTACGACGGTTCAGAGAATCTTCGACCATGTGCGCTGCCTCCCCGGGCTACGCCCGAGTCCTGTTCGCAGTGTACGCGAACGCCGCCGGCTCCGGTGTCAGGCGGTGGCGAATTCTGTCTTCTTTTGTCTTGCGCCGCAAGCACGCGACCGAACAGCCGTTCGGCGTCAGTCGACGGACCGAATCTCGACCGTGCCGGTGATGCGGCGCGACACGGGGCAGCGGCCGGCAATCTCGCCGAGGCGTTGCCGCTGTTCGTCCGACAGGAGCGCGCCGTAGCTGATGCGCCGTTCGATCACGTAGACGCCCTGGTCGTCGCGGCCGCTGAGATCGACCTGCAGGTCGCCGAGCTCCCAGCCCTTGCGTCCGGCATACATCTTCAACGTCATCGCCACGCACGCGCCCACCGACGCCAGCAGCAGCTCGGTGGGACCGGGGCCGCGGTCTTCCCCGCCGACGTCGGTCAGCTCGTCCGAGAGCACTTCGTGATGGCGGATGGTGACGGTCTGGGCGAACGGCCCGCCGGCGGAGGCCACGTGCACGCTGGTCATGCGCGGAGCGTACCTCAGCCCCCGGCGCCGCGGCCAGCGCGGCGCGCCGCCGCTCAGAGCGAGACCGGCGCGCGGTTGATCATGAAGGTGGCCATGTGCGCGAAGAAGCCGCGCAGCACGGCCGCGGCGTCCTCGGGCAGGGCCGCCTCGTCGAGGGCGCGCTCCATCAGCGCGACCCAGCGGTTCCGCGCCGTCATGTCGATGGCGAACGGCATGTGCCGCATGCGCAGCCGCGGATGGCCGCGCTGCTCGATGTAGCGTGGCGGACCGCCGAAGCGGCCGACCAGGAAGTCGCGCAGGCGCACCTCGGCGCCCTCGAGATCGTCAGCGGGATACATCGGGCCCAGGATGTCGTCGGCGGGCACGTGTGCGTAGAACGCACGCACCAGGCGGGCGAAGCCTTCCTCGCCGATGCGCGCGTACACCTGGCCCTCGTCGAGCGGCGTACTCATGGATCGATGATACCCGTCCGCCTGCGCGGCCGTAGAATGCAGGAGATGAATGACGACGGTCCGAAGAGCGCCTACGAGCTGGCGATGGCGCGCCTGCGCCGCAAGGATGCCGACGACGGCACGAGCGAGCAGCCGCTCAACGAGGCGCAGAAGGCGGCGATCGCGGAGGTGCGGCAGATCTACGCCGCCCGCAAGGCGCAGGCCGAGATCATGCA
>CADEDM010000022.1 GCA_902826065.1 uncultured Acidobacteriota bacterium
GAGGGCGCGCAGTACGGCGTCATCTTCGCGTTCCAGGTGCTGCCGACGATCATCTACATCGCCGCGCTCTTCGCCATCCTCTACTACCTCGGCGTGATGCAGTTCGTCGTCCGCCTGTTCGCCGTCGCGATGCGGCGCGTCATGAAGGCCAGCGGCGCCGAGTCGCTGAACGTCGCCGCCAGCATCTTCATGGGCCAGACCGAGGCCCCGCTCACCATCCGGCCGTACCTGCCGGCGATGACGCGGTCCGAGCTGATGACCGTCATGACCTCGGGCATGGCGCACATCTCGGGCGGGATCATGGCCGCCTACATCCTCTTCGGCATCGAGGCCCGGCACCTGCTGACCGCCGTGATCATGACGGCGCCGGGCACGCTGATGATGGCGAAGATCTTCGTGCCCGAGATCGGTCACCCGAAGACCATGGGCACAGTGAAGCTCGAGGTCGAGCGCACCGACGTCAACATCATCGACGCCGCCGGCCGCGGCACCGGCGAGGGCCTGCACCTGGCGCTGAACGTCGGCGCCATGCTGATCTCGTTCCTGGCCCTCGTGGCCCTGCTGAACGCCATCCTCGGCGTGGCGGGCCTGAGCCTGCAGCAGATCATGGGCTGGGTGTTCGCGCCGCTGGCGTGGAGCATGGGCGTGCCGTGGCAGGACGCGACCACGGTGGGCAACCTGCTGGGCACCCGCATGGTGCTCAACGAGTTCGTGGCCTACTCGCAGCTCGGCCCGCTGAAAGCCACGCTCGACCCGCGATCGTTCACCATCGCGACGTTCGCGCTGTGCGGCTTCGCCAACTTCAGCTCCATCGGCATCCAGATCGGCGGCATCGGCGCGCTGGCGCCGGAGCGGCGCCACGACCTGGCGCGCCTGGGGATCCGCGCCATGATGGCCGGCACGCTGGCCAATTTCGTCACCGCCACCATCGCCGGCTTCCTGCTGTGATCGCCGTCCGGATCCGCGTGCGCCACCCGTGAACGTCACGCTCGTCTTCTTGCTCGTCTACTCGGCCGGCATCGTCGCGCTGGGCCTGTGGATCGGGCGCCGGGTGCGCACCGCCGAAGGCTTCTTCGTGGCCGGGCGCTCGCTGGGCCCGGGGCTGCTGTTCTCGACGATGCTCGCGGCCAACATCGGCGCCGGGTCGACCGTGGGCGCAACCGGCATCGGCTATCGCGACGGCCTCGCGGCGTGGTGGTGGGTCGGCTCGGCGGCCATCGGCTCCGTGGTCCTCGCCTTCTGGATTGGCCCCGCCCTCTACCGCCTGACCGTCCGCCACAACCTGCGCACCGTGGGTGACTACCTGGATCACCGCTATGGCCCGAGCATGCGGCTGCTGATCGGGCTGTTGCTGTGGGTGGGCGCGCTCTTCATCCTGAGCGGGCAGCTGCTCGGCGTGTCGTGGATCCTCGGCGTCGTCACGGGCGCGTCGAAGGTGTGGGGCTGCGTGATCGGCGGGGTCGTGGTGACGGCGTACTTCGCCGCCGGTGGACTGCTGACCTCCGCCTGGGTCAACGTCGTCCAGTTGACCGTGAAGCTGATCGGGCTGAGCATCGCCGTGCCGTTCGCGTTGTCGGCGGCGGGTGGCTGGCCGGCAGTGGCCGCGCTGCAGCCGACCGGCACCTACTGGAACTTCCTGCAGAGCGGGGCGTCCGGGTGGGTCTATCTGGCCATGCTCGGTCCGGCGTTCGTGGTCTCGCCGGGCATCCTGCAGAAGATCTACGGCGCGCGTGACGAGCGCACGGTGCGCATCGGCGTCAGCCTCAACGCGCTGGGCCTGTTCCTCTATGCCATCGTGCCGGTGCTGCTGGGCATGATCGCGCGCGTGCGGTTCCCCGACATCGCCGTCACCGACATGGCGCTGCCGATGGTGCTGATGCAGGGCGTGCCGACCGCCATCGGCAGCCTCGGCCTGGCGGCGGTCTTCTCGGCGGAGATCAGCGCCGCCGATGCCGTCATGTTCATGCTGACGACGTCCGTGGTGCGCGATCTGTACGTGCGCTTCGTGCAGCCGTCGGCCTCCGAGGCCCGGCAACTCCTGGTCGCACGCGCGCTGGCGGTCGTGATCGGCGCCGTGGCCGTGGTGCTGGCGATGACCGCGGAGTCGGTGATCACGGCGTTGACCGTGTTCTACACGCTGATGGGCGTCGGCCTCTTCGTGCCGATGCTGGCCGGGCTGTTCGTGCCGCGGGCCTCGACGGCCGGCGCGGTGGCGTCGACGGTGCTGGGCGTCGCCGCGGTGCTGGTGGTGCAGCGGGTCGGACATCCGGGCCCGCCGTGGATGACGCCGGCGATGTGGGGCCTGCTCGTGTCGGTGGCCGTGATGGCCGTGTCGCTCGCCGTCGTGCGCCCGGCGGCGGCCGCCCCCGCGCGTCCCTCGGCCTGATTCCGTTCGATGGATCGCGACCGTCTGCTCGTCCTCGGCCTCAGTGAGCCGACGCTGACGATGATCTTCGACAACCTCGCGTCGGCCGGACGGTTCCCGCAGGTCCACGTCGTGGACAACCTGAGGCGCACGGGCCTGAGGCCCTTCGACGATCCGCGCTTCACGATCACGCGCAGCAGCGACAACGCGCATTCCGGCGGCCCGTCTGACGCCTTTCTCGGCGTGAGCAAGCCGCCCACGAAGGTGGCGGTGGCGGCGCTGTTCGCGCACCTCGGTCTGGCCTACACGACCATCGTCCACGCCACTGCCGCGGTGTCGCACACGGCGCGGCTGGCCCCCGGCGTGCTCGTCAACAGCCTGGTGTCGATCGCGGCCTTCGCCGAACTCGGCGAGTTCGTCTCGGTCAACCGCCATGCGTCGATCGGCCACCACACGCGGCTCGACGCGTACTGCACCGTCAACCCCGGCGCCAACATCGCCGGCGACGTGCGGGTCGGCGCGCGCACGCTCATCGGCATCGGCGTCAACGTCGTGGACGGCGTGACCATCGGCGCCGACACGGTCGTCGGCGCCGGGTCAGTGGTGACGAAGAACCTCCCGGACGGCGTCGTCGCCCACGGCAATCCGTGCCGCGTCGTGCGCGACCACACGCCGGGATCGTCCTGACGGCATGCTCCACATCGTCACGCCGTGGTTCCGGCATGATCTGCTGCCAGCCGTCTACGCGACGCTGCCGCCACACGAGGACATCACCTGGCACCTGGTGAAGACATCGCGGCGGCCGACGCCGCCGCACCCGTGCCTGTCGACGGATCGACGCCTCCGCCTGCACGACATCGACTGCGACGACGCCGACATCGTCGCCAAGCGCAACGCGGCGTTCGCGCACATCGCCGACGGCTACTTCTACCTGCTCGACGACGACACGATCTTCCTCGACGCCGTGTACCGGACCTACCGCCGTCTCGCCGACGAGGGATTCGACGGCATGGTCATCGGCCACACCACGCTGCGGCGCGCCCGCCGGCCGTCGCCGGATCCGGCTGCGAACCAGCTCGACGCCGGCGCTGTCGTCTGCCATCACGGCGTGCTGCGGCACCTGCGTTGGGAGACTCATCCCGCGGTGGCGCGTGACGTGTGGTTCTGGACGCGCTGTTCCACCCTGCTCGGGCCGGCCCGCACCCGGATGATCGACGAGACGCTGTCGGTATACAACCACTTCGGGCCGAAGCTGCGCGTGCGCAAACGCGTGCTCGGCGTGCCGCTCGCCTGGGACATCCACAGCGCGTGGCTGGCCCGGTGCTATATTCGTGCCGCCGCGTCGAAGCGCCGGCTTCGGGCCTGGATCCGCCCTTCATGACGTCCCGCACCGCCGACTTCCTGCATCTCGATCGCGTGGTCCACCTCGCCGGCGGCGGACAAGCGCCGCCGCTGGCGCGCACGCTGCCGGCGCTCGAGCGCTACGTGCACGCCAAAGGCGCCGGTCTCGCCGGGTGGCGCACCAGCGAGGCGGTGCGCGCGCGCGTGGCGCAGAAAGTGGCGGCACTGGTCGGCGCAGCGCCCGACGACATCGGCTTCCCGTCGAGCGTCGCGCACGGCGCCAGCCTGGTCGCCGACGCCGTCGACTGGCGTCCCGGCGACAACGTCGTGATGGAGCGCTGGGAGTTCCCGTCGCTGATGAACCCGTTCCTCGCGCAGGTGCGGCACGGCGTCGAGGTGCGCACCGTGGCCCCGGACGCCGGCGGCTGGCGCGCGTCGCGCGCGCGGTTCGCCGAGGCCATCGACGCCCGTACGCGCGTGGTCGCGCTGAGCCACGTGTCGTACCTCACGGGCGAACGCCACGATCTCGAGGCCTACGCCGCCCTGGCACGGCAGGTCGGTGCGCTGTTCGTGGTCGATGCCTCGCATGCGCTCGGCTCGGTGCGCGTCCACGCGCCGGTCGCCGACGTCCTGCTCGGCTGCTGCTACAAGTTCCTGCTCGGCGTGCACGGCGTCGCCATCGCCTGCTGGAACCGCGCCCGTCTGCCCGAGTGGCGTCCGCTCTTGACTGGCTGGCACTCGACGCACGAGAAGGCCCCGTTCGACGCGCCGGGCGATCCGCGGCCGCTCGCCACCGGCCAGGTGTTCGAGCCGGGGAATCCCGCGTACGGCGCGCTCTACGTGCTGGAGGAGTCGCTCGACTACCTGACGGCCATCGGCATGGACGAGGTCGAGGCGCACACCCTGGCGATGTCGGGTGAGCTGCGGGCACGGCTGGCGTCACTCGGCCTGCCGGTCATGACACCGGAAGGGGCGTCGGCGCGGGCTGGCAGTGTCGCGGTCCCGTGTGCCGATGCGCCAGCGGTCCGGGCGCGGCTCGAAGACCGGGGCGTGCTGGTGAGCGGCGACATGGGCCGCGTGCGTGCGTCCGTGCACGTCTACACGTCGCCAGCGGACCTCGCGACTGCTGCCGCGGCCATCGATGCGGCCGTGCGCGGCGCCGACGTCAGGAGCGCGTCATGACAGTCACAGGCTACGTGCTGAAGGCCGGGGAAGGAGAGCTGCGCGCATCGGGCAGGACCGTCACGTGGTTCAAAGCCACGGGAGACACCAGCGGCGGACTACTCGGACTCGTCGAGGAAGACGCCGCCCGGGGCCAGGGCGCGCCGTTGCACCGCCATGCGGCCGACGTCGAGTCGTTCTATGTCCTCGACGGCGAGATCGCGTTCTTCCTGGGAGCGGACCGCGCCGTCGGCGGGCCGGGGACCTTCGTGCACGTGCCGGCTGGCGTCGTGCATGGATTCCGGGTCGAGTCCGAGCGCGCGCGGTATCTCATCCTGACCACGCCGCATCACGCGGAGTTCTACCGCGCCATGACACGCTCCGTGGCGGCGCCCGGCGACGCCTTCGACCCACTGACGCGCGAGGAGATGGGGAAGGCCTGCCGCGACTACGGCATCGAGTTCGTCGGCCCGTGGCCCGACCGCACGTAGGGATCAGCGGAACGACGCCGTGAGATCGACGCGCACCTGGCGCGGCGCACCGAAGTGCGTGCCGCTGAACGGGTTGCCGAAGTTGAAGGCGTAGCGCCGATCGAACGCGTTGAGCAGGCTGGCGCCCAGCGTGAGCTGCGCGCGGCCGGCGCGCAGCAGGCGCGCGGAGGCGGTGACGTCCACCACCAGGCGCGGCGTCACGCGGCCGCGGTCGACGTCGATCAGATCCGAGCCCGGCCGCTCGAGCAGCTCCTCGAGGTCGTCGTCGTCGAGTTCGCCGACCTCGAGCGGCGTGCCGCTGGCGTAACGCGCCTGCGCCGAGGCGCTCCAGCGCCCCCCCGGCTGCACCCACGACACCAGCGCGGAGGCCACGTGTCGCTGGTCGTGGTCGGGTGTGAAGCGGACGCCCTCGCCGATCTCGTCGATGTCGTCTTCGAGGAAAAGCCCGCCGTTGATCGGGCCCTCCTGTTCGACCTTCGACAGGGTGTAGCTCGCCGACGCCGTCCAGCCGTGCATCGGCGGCAGGGTCACGCGCACATCGAGGCCTTTGGCGGTGCCCGTCGCCACGCTGTTCGGGAAGACGATGGTCGTGCCGAAGAAGACGTTCGGGTCGGCGTAGTTGCGCACGGAGCGATGCCACGCCGCCACGTCGACGCGCACGCGCCGGAACGGGCGGTCGACGCCGACTTCCCACGCCGTCTGCCGTTCGGGCGCCACCTCGGCGCCGCCGCCCTCGTCGTCATCGACGAAGGGCGACAGCGCACGCGCGGCCTCGGACGACGCCAGCAGCAGGTGCTCGGCCTGCGGCGGCTGGAAGAAGCGGTTGAACGACGCACGCACCGTCGTGCCGAGGCCGGGCACGTAGGCCGAGGCGCCCAGGCGTGGACTCCATTGCGACGCCGCGACGAGCAGGGCGGTGTGGTCGAAGCGCAGGCCGGCGTCGAACGTGAACCGATCGACGAACACCCGGTCCTGCACGTAGGCCGACCATTGCGTGCGCGTGACCTCGTCGTCGAACGTGAAGGGACGAGATGGCGTGAAGGCCATCGCTTCGTCCGACAGATCGTCGGCGTCGTCGTCGGTCACGGCGAACATGAAGTCCTCGTGCAGCGCCAGGCGGGCGACCTCGCCACCCACGGTGAGACCGTGCCGTCCGAAGACGCGGCCCCACGAGGCCAGCAGGCCCTGACGGTCGTGGCGGCGCGCTGAGGCGGCGGTCAGGGGGGTGTCGTGCGCCGATGGATCGAGCCGCGCGTCGACGCGGCGCGCGTAGGCGCCGGCCGTCAGCCACGAGGCGCCGATCGATTGCTGCAGCGCGACACCGAGCCCATGTTGGGTGATCCGCTGCCGCTGATCCTGGCCGGCCTCGTCGGCCTCGCCGCCGTGCGGCACCTCGAACCGCGACCGTCCGGACCGGCCCTGCGCGGTGAGCTGGCCGTCGCCGCCGATCGCCACGCGGGCGCGCAGCGTTGCCCCGGCGACGTTGCCGGTGTTGTGCAGGTTGTCGGGATGCACCGGATCGAGGAAACGCTCGGAGCGTTCGGCGGCGATCCCGGCGTGCAGGTCGACACGCGTCGACAGCGGACCGCCGCCCGCGGCGGCGCCGCTCGCCAGCGCGCTGGACCCGGCCCCCGACTGAATCTCGCCCGACCAGCGATCCGGCGCCGGCGGGGAGAAGACCTGGATCACCGCGCCCGACTTGAGGCCGAACTGCGCCGGCGTGTGCCCGGTGGTCACGCTGACGGTGCCGATGCCGGCAAGCGCCGGCGGAATCCCGAACGCCACGTCGAGACGGTCGTAGATGGGCACGCCGTCCTCGACGTACAGGATGCCGTCGTCGACGCCGCGGACGTGAAGGAGACCGTTGTCTTCCTCGGCCCAGCCAGGCGCCATCGCCAGCGCCTGGGGCAGCGCGCGGCTCTGCAGGCGCACCGGACGACTACGCAGGGCGTCGACGCCGATCGTCAGCTCACCCGGGCCGGCAGAGGCGGACTCGACGACGTCGAAGGGCTGCAACTGCACCTGCAGCTGCAGCGGCACCTCGACCGGCGCGCCGGCGCGCACGTCGACGGCCGCTTCGGCCTGCAGGCCGGCCCCCTCGGCGCGCACGCGGTAGTGCCCGGGCGGCACATCCGGCACCGTGAACGAGCCCGACGGCTCGGTCATGGCCGCCGCGACTTGCCCGCCCTCCGCGGCGAACACGCGTACCGTGATGCCGGGCACGCCCGTGCCGTCGGCCATCGTGACCTGGCCACGTACGGTCGTCCGCGACGCCTGGGCCGCGGCGTCCGCGGCCATCGCGAGCGCCACCAGGGCGACGACCACGGTGCAGAGCGAGGCGCGCATGGTTCGGACTCCTACCGCCGATCGTTCCGGTAGACCTTGCCGCCGCGCATCACGAACCGCACGCGTTGCAGCGCGGTGATGTCGGTGAGCGGATTGCCCTCGACCGCGACCAGGTCGGCCTGCAGCCCCGGGTAGATGGCGCCGAGCTCCATCTGCAAGTTCATCGACTCCGCCGAGATCGACGTCAGCGACCGGATCGCGTCCATCGGTGCCTGGCCCGACTTCACGCGCTCGACGACCTCGCGCATGTTCTGCCCGTGCGCACCGGCGACGGCGTCGGTGCCCATCGTCATCTTCAGGTTCTTCGTCTTCAGCGCCGCGGAGAACATCGCGTCCTTCAGGCCGAGGGCCTTTTCCATCGACGCGAAGCCCTCCTCGGTGTAGTTCCCGATGCCGAGGAACTTCGCCTTGTTCTCGAGGTAGTTCTGCGTGACGAGGCCGATGTTCGGGTCGAACCACACGCCCTTTTCGGCCAGCAGCGCCAGCGCCTCGGCGTTGGCGAGACCGCCGTGCTCGACGACCGTGCAGTTGGCGCGCGCCGCGCGCATCATCGACTCGGGCGAATGCGCGTGCACCATCGACCGGAGGCCCTGGGCCTTCGACTCGCCACACGCGGCATCGACCTGGTCCTGTGAGAGTGTCGGCACGCCGCCGTCGCGGATGCTCGCCGACGCGAAGATCTTCACGAGGTCGGCGCCGTCGGCCTTGAACATACGCACCGCGGCGCGGATCTCCTCGACCGTCATCTTCGGGTTGGCGATCGAGCCCAACGACGAGAGCAGACGCGGTCCGGGCAGCACGCCGCGGTTGATGGCGTCGCGCAACGCCTTGTCCGACGCGGCGCCCACGCTCTGGATCGTGGTGAAGCCCGCCTGCAGGGTGACCCAGGCGTTCTCGGCGCCGTAGAGCGCGGCCTGGTCCGCGGGTTCCTGGCCCGACGCGAAGCGGTTGTTGGTGTCGAAGTGCCAGCCGATGTGGACGTGGGTGTCGATGAAGCCGGGCAGCAGCGTGAGGCCGGCGAGGTCATAGGTGGGCGTGCCGCTCGCCGCGCCCAGCACGGTGATCTTGCCGTTGTTCACCGTGACCATCGTGTCCGTGCGCGACCCGCCGCGCCCGTCGAGGACCAGCGGCGCCCGCAGCGTGACCGCACCGGACTGGGCGTCGAGCGCACGGCTGGCAGCGAACGCCGTCAGCAGGGCGGCGGCGAGGAGGACGAGACGACGCGTCATGGCACAGCTCCTGCTCGCGCATTCTACGCGATGGGTCGGCGGTCCCGGCGCCGCTCCGGGACACGCGGACGGCGCTCTTGCCGGGACGCCGCCGCGTCGGACGCGGTCAGACGACGTGCGCGACGATCAACAGGCCGGGCAGGGTCAGGGCCACGTCGACGATCAGCGGGCCGACGTCGTCGACGGCGACGAGCGTAGGCGCCAGGCCGAGACCGCTGAGCGCCACGGCACTGCACGCGAGGGCGGGGCGGCCGGCGGCCACGGCGGCGACGGCCCCGAGCAGCGCCAGCCCGACGGCCAGACGCGCGGCCGCGTCGGGTCCGACCAGCGCGGGCATGCTCGGCACTCCGTCCCGGCGATCGCGGGCGGCGTCCTTCAGGTCACACAGCACGCAGCCGGCCGCGAACACGAGGAAGATCGGCAGGGCGACCGGGTGCACGAGTCCCTGCCAGCCGAGCGCCGAGGTCTGCCCGGTAGGCAGCGCGATGCCGCACCACGTCCACACCAGCGGCACGACGATCGTCTTCGCGCCCGGCAGCCGCTTCCACCGCGGATAGAACACCGCAGCGAGCGCCGCCGTCGCCGCCACGCCCAGCGCCGAGACGGACAGGCTGGGCGCCAACGCGAGCCCGCAGACTGCGGCCAGACCCGCCGCGATCATGATCGCGCGTTGCACCCAGTACGGTTGTGGACGCGTGCGGTCGGCGATGCGGTCGAGGCTGTACGCGGCGCCGATGCCGAGCAGCAGCAGCGCCAGTCCGTCGGGATCCCACGGACGTCCGGTGGCGCGCCGCACCACCACTGCGAGCGACCACCCCATGGCAATCGGCCACCACACGTGCACCAGGCGCACGGCAGGACGGACACGGCAGAGCAGCGACGACACCTCGTCCCATGCTACCGCCGCTGGTCACGGCGCGACGAGTCGCTGGAAATCCGCACGCTAGCGGAGCGATGCGAACGCCGGGTCGGCCGCCGCCTGGGCTTTCCACTGCGCCGGCTGGCGGCGGATCGCCGCGCCTAGCTGCTCGAGGGCGCGCGCCGGGTCGCCGGCCTCGGCGTAGCGCTGGGCCAACGCGTACATCAGCGTCTCGGCGCGCGGGTTGATCGCCAGCGCCTTCTGCTGTTCGGCGACGGCGTCGGCGTGACGGCCCTGCTTCGCCAGGGTGGCCGCGCGGTCGGTGAGCCGCTGCGGGACGCCCAGTGTCATGTCCATCAGGCGGCGCAGCTCCAGGAACGGCTGCTCGTGATCGTCGACGCGGACGTCGACGACGCGCTCGACCGTCGACTCCGATCCCGGCGGGATCGGCCGCACCACCAGCAGCCCGGCGGACTGCATGCCGCGCGTGTCGCCGCCCTTCGCCTGCCCGGCGTCGAGGGCGTCCATCAGGCGCTCCGCCATCGTGCCGCGGCCGGCGCGATAGGCGTCGGCCATCGCCTGCACCACCGCCTGGCTGGCCAGCGTGTTGCCTTGCGCCGAGAACGTGTCGCCGGTGACGTGCCCGGCGTAGCCGCCCAGGTGCACGAGATCCTTCGGATCGGAGTTGCGGTCGATGACGCGCTTGCCCGTGTAGACGGCGGAGCGGCCCTTGGTGTCGATCACGGCCACCTGGCGCGTGTCGCGGCCGGGATCCTCGTCGGTGATCCGCTTCACGACCTCGGCCGGTGACAGGCCCTGTTCGAGCAGCGCGATCGCCTTCGGCCCGTAGTGCCGATTGGCAGAGGCCTGCGTCGCCACCGCGCCCACGCCCGCCTTGGCGTAGGGCACCGCCGCGCCGGCGCCGAAGGCGCGGGACTGCACGCCGACGCCGAGCTCCTGCGTCACGGGGTCGAACGCGATGATCGAGAACGTGCCGAACCACGGATCGGGGCCGTCGCCGGGCGTGAGCGCACGCGGCCGATCGGCGGCCACGGCGAGTGAGAGGGTGGCGACGACGAGCGCGAGCGTGCGATGACGGAACATGGCGGCCTCGGCGTCGATTGTAGAACCAACGCCGAGGCCGCCATCCCGCCGCCCGCGGCGGTCAGCGCCGGCGGTAGCGCAGCGTCAGCGAGGGCGCGGCGTCGACGACCAGCGGCGTCACGAACTGCAGCGACCGGCCGGCGCGCGGCACGTCGATCTGAATCGGCAGCACCCCGGCGACGCGCTGCTGCAACTCGAGCACGTGATCGGGCGGCGCCGAGGCGCGGCTGGTGTCGATGACCGGCGCCTCGCCGGTCACGGTGAGCGTCTCCGCCATTGACCCGACCTGGAGCGGGATCTCGACGGCGACGGCCTGACGGTCGAAGTCGAAGTGCACGGCGCCGGTCGTGAAGCCCGCCAGATGGACGTCCATGGACACCCGGCCTGGCGGCACGCTGTTGGCCGTCGCCTCGCCGCGCTCGTTGGTCACCATCTCGGCCGCATACGACCCGTTGCGCACCGTGACCGTGGCGCCAGGAATCACTTCGCCGAGCGCGTCCGTGACGCGCAGACGGACCTGGCCGCTGGGCGCCCCCGGCACCGACGCGACCCGAGTCCGCGGCACCGTGGCCGGCGTGACGAAGCCGCGTGTCCACGAGGGCATCACCGGCGCGGGGCGGCGGGCGTCGTCGAAGCGCTCGGCGTCCACGGCCGAGCCGTCGACGCGGCGTGCGCGGATGCCGTCGGGCACGAACACCTCCCAGTGCACCACGCCGATCGGCAGGTCCATCGACGGCAGGTGCATCGTGCGATCGCCCTTGCGCGCGAACGGCGCGCCGTCGTGCACGTAGACGTAGGTCAGCTCGCGCGCCGGCACCCCGCGCTCGGCGTGCAAGAGCGGCAGGCGCAGACCATCGGCGCCACTGACCGGTTTCGCCGGCTCGCCGTCGAGGCTGACCGAGACGATGCGGCTGCCTGCCGGCAGGCCCACCTTCATGAAGGGTTGCCGCTCGTTGTCGAGGTGCAACTGGACCTCGGTGAGCGCGCGGCCGTCGGTCGTGAGGAGCGTCGTGGCCGTCGCGCCACCGGCGATCGCGGGGACGATCTCCGCATCGGCGAAGCGGGCGACGCCGAGGGCGACGCGCGGGCCGTCGGCCCCGACCGGCCGCTGGTAGCGGTAGGCGGCCAGCAGCGGCCAGCGCGCGAGTGCGCGCACGGCCGGGCCCATTTCCTGCACGTCGACGCGGTCGGCGCGCAGGGCGGTGCTCTCGGTGACCACCGTGGTGCCGCTGCTCTCGACGGCGAGGTCGCCGCGCTCGCGCTGCGATTCCACGACGCCCACGGTGACGGCCTCGACCGCCGTGGCCCCGCCGGGCCATGGACGCTCGAGTTCGGCGAGCAGGACGTGTCGCGGCGCGTCGGGCGTCAGCAGCGTCACGCGCAGGCCCTCCGGAGTCGGATCGACGCGTTCCACCGTGGTGCCGTGCACGCCGGCGACGCGGTAGCCGGCTGGCAGCGTCAGCGTGCATTGCGCCAACCGGCCGCGTGAGACATCGAGCGTCACGAGCGCCGACACGCGGACGTCGGTGTCGGTCACCGTGACCACCGTGCCGATGTCGCTCACGACGCGGGCGGGCCCCATCGGCACGACCGGTGTGACGTCGCGCGCGATCCACGACACGTCGGCGGCCGTCGACGGCACCAGCGTGAGGTCGAGCGCGGTGGCGCCCGCGGCGGTGCGTCGACGCGCCGTCACCGTGCCGCCCTTGACGCGCAGGTCACCGGGCTCGCCAGGCACTTCCACCGTTGCCCGCGCCGTGGCGGTCCGCGCGGCCGGCAACGTCAGCGTGGCGCGACCGGCGTCCACGCGAACATCGGCGTTCCAACCGAGCGCGATCGAGAAGGCCCCGGGCCCGGCGACGACGGCGGCCACGGCGTCACCATCCGCGACGAGCGGCACCGACGCCGACGTTGCCACGGTGTCGACGACGGTGGTCGCCGTGACGAGCGGCACCCTCGACACGCCGGGACGGACCGCCGTGCCGGTGACGGTGATGGTGCCGCGCGCGGCGGCGCCCTCGACCCGCACGTCGATGGCCGCCGCCGATCCCGAGGCGACGGGCGCGCCGCTGGCGCCGGCCGAGGCGCGATCGGCCAGGTCCAGCAGCCGGTTGTACTCGGTGAGCGCCAACGTGACCGATCGCGGTCGCGCGAGATCGGGAGCCAGAGGCTGCGCCGACGATGGCGACGGGACCGCTGCGAACGCGGCGACGAGGGTGGCGGCGACGATGAGCGAACGACGCAGGATCATGGCAGCACCTACCTGGACGAGCGGAGCACGACGGTCAGCGCCGGCGGCTCGGCCTCGGCCGTGAGCTCGCTGCGCAGGAACACCGCCGGGCCGATGCCGGGAAACGCGAACTCGCCGTCCCGTGACGCCGCCGGACGTCTCGTCTGCTCGCGCCGCAACCGCGCGACCAGCGTGACGACATCGGCCGGCGCACCGGAGCGCGTGTCGTCGACCGCCGCCGGACGAACCGCCGGCCGCGGCGCCGACATCGGCTGCGCGAAGGGACCGAGGTCGTCGGTGACGCGGAAGGCCCCGGCCGTCTCGATGTCGAGCCGCACCGACGGCGGGTGGTGCAGCAGGAGCCCGGTACGCGCGACCGGCAGATCGATCGCCGGCAGCACCAGTCGCACCGAGGCGTCGTCAACCCAGGCGCCGGCGCGATCGAGGTAGACGAGCGACACCACGACCGCGGCCGGCGCGGTGCCAGCGGGCGCGGCGTCGAGCGGCACCAGCACGCGGGCGCCGTCGACGACGCCGGGCCGGAGCCGGCGATCGCCGAGCATGGCCTGCCAGAGCCGCGCGCCGGGTGGCAGCGTCACGGTCAGACCACTGCGCTGGTTGTTGCGCACGAGGTACTGCGCTTCGACCAGGCGCGAGCCATCGGCCGATGCCAGCACGCGGTACCGCGCTTCGTCGACGGTCGCCACCGGCACCGCTTCGGGCACGTAGCGCGCGATGGTGAGCGCCAGCCGCCGCTCGGCCGTGCCCGCCAGTGCCGTGAACTGGAAGGCGCGCGCCCGCGGCGAGATCGCGCCAGCGCCGGCGTCGAGGCCCTCGAGCCCCGTGGCGTTCGAGGCGACGACCTCGGCCTCACCGCCGACATCGACGCTGATGCGGCCGCTCTCGCGATCCGCGGCCGGCACGCGCAGCATCGGCACGACCACGTCCGGGCTGGACGCGAGCCGCGACTCCGAGCGCACGACGCAGGTCGTGGTGCTCGACACCGGCTCCAGCAGCGTGACGCGCAACCAGGCGCCGTCGAGGCGCCAGTCGTCCACCAGGGGGCCGGTGACGCCCGTCACGGTGACTCCCGTGGGCACGGCCAGCGTGACATCACGGGTCGCGCCTTGCAGCACTTCGACGTCGACGGTGGTGACCACCTGCAGCAGCGTGTCGCGGAGCCCGGCGACGGCGTCGAGGCGCGCGCGCAGGCGCAGCGGCTCGTTGGCCCGCGGGTCGGCGCGACGCCGTGCCCACGACAGCGCGAGCGGCGTGGCGGCGCGGCCGTGCACGGTCCACGTCGTGGTGTCGTCGGCCGCCGTGCGATCCACGACCACGCCGCCAGCGGCCGTCACGACGTGGGTCGTTCCGGCGACGCCCAGCGCCACGCGCGTGACCGCGGCCGTCGACGCCGGCAGCGTGATCGTGTCCACGCCGGCGGCCGTCGTCGGCGTGAACACGACATCGAGATCGAGCGTCGCGCGCCCGGCGCGCGACAGATGGACGGTCGGCGGCGGTCCGGCCGCGATCACGAGCGGCTGGCCGTCGAGCCGCGCCTCGCGCACCGCGAGCCCGGCCGGCAGCGGCACGGCCGCCCACCCGGTGCCGAGCACGTCGATGACGAGCGACGCGCGGCCGACGACGACGTCGCCGTCGACCCGCAGCGTGTAGTCGAGGCGCGTGAACGCGGCCTCGGCGGCGGCGGCCGACGGCGGCGACTGCCCGGCGCGCGTGCGCAACTCGCGGTATTCATCGACCGGAATCACCACCCAGCCAGGGGGTGGGGGAGGCGTCTGGGCGCGAACCGCGTTCGCGCCACAAACGAGACACACCGCCATCGTGATCGCCATCCAGCTCGAGCGGGCCATGGCTACCTCGTGTGCGCCGCGTCGACCCGGAGCGGGGGACGCTACCGGCGTGCGCGGTGCCGGTGCAAAGGTCCCGCCGTCGCTGGCCGCACGGCCGCGATCCGGCGCCGCGTCGATTCACACGGGATTCGCGCGATCACGAGCGTGTGATCCACCGGCCTGCATCGCGCGGCTCCAAAAAGACGGGTCGCCTTGCGTGGCGCGCGGCGGCGCGATTACCATCGGCGCCTGCCGGGGCATCCGTGGCGCGTCGGCGTTTCTGTCTGGAGGTAGTGGTGAGACGTCTATTCCTCGCACTCGCGTTCGCGGCCGTGGCCCTGGTGCCCGCGTCGACACAGCAGGCGGCCGTGCCCGAGTTGCCGTTCGAGTCGGTGCCCAACCCGCTGACCATGCCGAACGACATCCACTTCGGCGAGATCGGCGGCGTGGCCATCAACTCGAAGAAGCACATCTTCGTGTTCTCGCGCGGCAACGTGAGCGGCGCGGCCTACATGGCGCAGGCGGCGCAGTTGCTCGAGTTCGACGCCACCGGCAAGTTCGTGCGCGAGATCGGCAAGAACAACTTCGCCCTGTCGTACGCCCATGCCGTCCGGATCGACAAGCAGGACAACATCTGGATTGTCGACAAGGGCTCGAACATGATCGTCAAGTTCAACCCGCAGGGCCGCGCCGAGTGGATGTTCGGGCGCAAGGGCGAGTCGTCGCACCTCGACGTGCCGCCCGACTACGCCTCGCAGATCGGCGTCATCCTCAAGCGCGCCGGCCTGCCGGTGGAACTGCCCGCCAACAACAACCCGCGCAACCCGGTGCCGGTGCATCGCGACAACGTCTTCAACCAGCCGACCGACGTGGCCTGGGACTCGAAGGGCAATTCGTACTTCAGCGACGGCTACGTCAACTCCCGCGTCGGCAAGGCCAATGCCCGCGGGGAGTGGGTGGCCAGCTGGGGCTCGCTCGGCACCGGCCCCGGCCAGTTCGACACGCCGCATGGCATCGCCGTGTCGCCGGCCGACGAGGTCTACGTCGCCGATCGTGGCAACCGCCGCGTCCAGGTGTTCGACACCGAGGGCAAGTACCTGCGCGAGTTCACCATCGACGTGCCCGTGGATCTCAAGCGCGGCAAGATCGTCTACGGCGCCGAGTCGCCGAACGCCAAGACCGGCTCCCAGGCGCCGGGCGCGCCCGACGCGCTGTGCATGACGCCGGGCCCGAACCCGGTGCTGTTCGTCGGCGACCTCTACCCGAGCCGCATCTACAAGGTCTCGCTGGAAGGCAAGGTGCTGGGCGTCTTCGGTCAGCCGGGCCGCAATCTCGGCGAGTTCGGCTGGATCCACGCCATCGCCTGCCCGTCCGAGGACGAGATCTGGGTCGGTGAGCTGATCAACTGGCGCGTGCAGAAGCTGGTCACGAAGAAGGGCGCCACGAGCTCGCGGCGCCAGTAGGCGTCCGGCGACTCGACCGGGTGGTGCGACGGGCGGCCTCGCGAGGGCCGCCCGTCGTGCGTACGGCGGCAAGCCGGCGTTTTTCCCGCACTAAGTACGCCGCGCCGCCGGACGGGGCACAATCGGAGCTGTGCCGAACGGCGTGAGCAGTCAGGGCTCGCGCGGTCGCGTACGCGCCCTTCCGCTCGCCGCGGCGTCACTGCTCGTGGTGGGCTCGGTCGTGGCTGGCGTGCGCGCCGTGATGGCCGCCACCGGCGGCCACTTCATCTACGCCCTCGACGACGCCTACATCCACATGGCCATGGCGGCGAACCTCGCCGACTTCGGCGTGTGGGGCTGCATGCCCGACCGCTTCGCCTCGGCCTCGTCGTCGCCGTTGTGGACGGCGCTGCTGGGCACGTCGTACGTGGTGACCGGCGTGCACGAGTGGACGCCGCTGGTGCTGAACCTGGCGGCCGCGCTCGGCGCGCTGTGGGTCGTCGACCTGTGGCTGCAGCGTCTGCGCGCCGGCGTCTGGACGCGGCTGGCGGCGTTGTGCGGCCTGGCCCTGGTCGTGCCGCTGCCGTCGATGGTGCTGTTCGGGATGGAGCACGTGCTGCACCTGCTGCTGACGCTGCTCCTCGCCTGGCAGGCCATGACGGTCCTCACGCAGTCGGGCCCGCCCGCGTCGCGTGACACGGGGCGCCTCGCCGTGCTCGCCGCGCTGCTCGCCGCCTCGCGCTACGAGGGCCTGTTCCTCGTGTTGCTCGTCTGCGTGGCCGCCGCGGCGCACGGCCAGTGGCGGCGCGCGTTCGTCGTCGGCCTGGCGTCACTGGCGCCGCTGGCGGCCCTTGGCGCCGCGTCGGTCGCGAGCGGATCGCTCGTGCTCCCGAATTCCCTGATGCTGAAGGCGGGCGGGGAAGCGGCGTCGGCGCTCAGCGTCCTGCTGAAGCCGATTGCCCCGGACCTCGAGGTGCTGCGGGCGAGCCGGCCGTTCGTGGTCCTGGTCGCGGGCGGATTGGTGTTCGCCGCGGCCGGCGCCACCGGCGCGCGGTCGGCGTGGACGCCCCGGGCGCTGGGGCCGGCGCTGGTGGCCGGCATGGTGCTGCTGCACGTCCACTACGCGCTCTCCAGCACCTTCTGGGTCTACCGCTACGACGCGTATCTCGTCGGCGCCGGCCTGGTCGTGGCGGCCGTAGCGCTGACGGGTGCCGCGACCGATGCCCTGACCGGCGCGATCGTCGCGGCCCTGGCGGTGACGATGGGCGCCGACGTGCGCGCCAACGTCTATCCGACGCAGGAGATCGCCTCGGCGGTGCTGACCTACCGCGAGCACTATCGCGCCGCCCAGTTCGTCCGCGAGGCGTTCCCGGGCGAGACGGTGCTCGCCAACGACATGGGCGCGATGGCGTTCTTCGCCCACACGCGCGTGCTCGACATCTTCGGGCTGTGCGACATCGAGCCGGTGCGGCTGCGCCGCGAGGGCCGCTACGGGCCGGCCGACGTCGAGTCGTGGACGCTGCCGTACGCGCCGACCGTGGCGATCGTGCAAATGAGCTGGGGCTGGGTGAGCCAGCACATCCCCGAGGACTGGGAGAAGGTGGCGGACATCGAGCTCCTGCCCGAGCACCGCCAGCTCGCCGTGTTCGCGCCGACGCCGGCGGTGCATCCGGCCGCGTCGATCAAGCCGGCGGTCGAGGCGTTCTACCGTCCGCTCGAGGCCGACGGTTACCGCCTGCACGTCTATTGACGGGCGCCCTCAGCGCCGGCGGCGGATGTCGCGCTGCAGGCCCACGGTCGTCCAGCCGCTGCCCGAGCGACGGAAGAACGCGCGCACCGGGCGCGCCCACTCCGGATGCTGCGGGTGATCGGCGGCGATGGACAGGGCGATGAACGGCGCGTCGGCAAGCAGGGCGGCCGGCGCCGTCGCCCGCGGCGCGGTGACGCGGTCGGTGCCCGCCTCCGCGATGGTGCCGTTGACGTTGTCGAGACGGGCCCAGGTGAGACGATAGGCCGCCGGCGCGGTGGCGGCCCGTGCGTCGACGGCGGCGTTGACGAACGTGACCGTGCCATCGGCGCCGAGCGCCACGTCGGCCACGGGGTTGATGGCCGCGAGCCAGGCGCGCCCGATGGCGTCACGGCGCCGGCCCAGCACTCCCACCAGGTAGTCGATCGAGGCCGCGTCGTCGTAGTCGGCAGCGCGGACGATGGCGCGCAATCCGTCGTCGTCGAAGCGCGCCACCAGCCGTGCGGCCCAGAACGCGTCGTCGGGCTGCATGTTGTCGAACGCCGTGTTCGGATAGTTGGCCTTCCACGCCGGCGGGTCGAACGTCTCGCTCTCGAACCGTCCGGCGGACGGCGGCATCTCCGGCAGCGGAATCCGCAGCGGCTTCGGCGTCAGCAGGCCCAGCGTGAACAACGCCCGGAAGCTGCCGCCGCGGTCGATGTAGTACTCGTGGTTGCTGATCGGCGTGTCGGGGAACCGCGTGGCGCTGCCCATGATGGCGCCGAAGTCGTACATGTGATGTTCGACGAACCGCTTGCCGCCGTCGCGCTTCAGGAAGTTGCGGGTGTTGAGCGCGCGGGAGTCGTCGTGGGCGAGCCAGGCCGCGAAGACCCGGTTGCCGCGCAACTCGCGCCGATGCTCGTGCGCGTAGATGTCGTTCGGGTCGTCGCGGCGCGTGCCGGTGTACTCGAAGTTGCCGACGTCCTGGCCCTCGCCGAAGCGCGTCGCCGAGAAGAACACGCGACCCTCGGCATCACGCGCCGCGCGGCTCAGCAGGTGATCGAGGTCGGCCTGCGTCAGGCGGCGGCGGCCGCCGGCGTCGCGCACGGTCGCCTTCGGCGACACCGTGATCTTCGAGGGGTGCACGCGCACCGGGTAGACATCCTGCGTGTAGTAGCCGAGCGCGTGATAGATGAGCGTGCCGATGATCTCGGCGCCCGTCGCCAGACGCGGGTAGCCCACGGGATCGATCTCGAGCTGGTAGGTCTGGCCGGGATCGCCGGCGCGCTCGGCCCGGAAGCCGGGATGGAAGCCGCCGGGGCCCTTGCCCTGCGTGACCACCCACGAGTCCCACGTGGGACCGTCGGCGGTGTCGAACTTGTGCGGCCCGCGGGCCAGGGCGGTCGTGTCCATCGCCCGCACGCCGATGCGGTTGGTGAACCAGCTCGAGTCGGGGACCTCGCCGAGCGTGTTGACGTTCACCGCGGGGATGTCGCGCCGCTCGCCGGGCGAGCCCAGCTCGTTGACGACGAAGTCCCAGGTCTCGGCGAGCTCGACCTCGTCGAAGCCCCTGGCGTCGTGCCGGCGGTCGTCGTCGGCGCGCAGCGGGTCGTCGGCCTTGAAGCGCGGCACGGCCAGCGGTTCCTGGGCCACGCCCAGCGCGACCGCGATGAAGAGCAGGGCCAGCGTGGGCCCGAGGCTACGGCGGCGGCCGGGACTAGAAGACATCGTCGAACCTCACCAGCACGCGCGTGCCCTCACCGCTGCCGAACGCGACGTCGAGGCGCAGCGCCGTGCCCATCCGGCCACCGAACCGCAGACCGGCGCCCCAGCTCTTCTCCAGCCGTCCCAGGTCCTCCAGGCGGGCGGCGACCGCGCCGGCGTCGGCGAAGAGCGCGCCGGACATCAGCTCGTTGATGCGCCAGCGATACTCGCCCTGCAGCAGCAGCGCGCTGCGATCGCGGAAGCGGAAGGTGCGGAAGCCGCGCACCGAACGCGCGCCGCCGACCCAGGGCTGGAGGTAGAACGGCACCTCGTGCCCATCGTGCGGCGAGGTCGACGCGCTCCACGCGCGCAGCGCGATGCCGCGCGTGCGCCGCCCGAAGCTCAGGTACTGCCGTAGGTCGACGTCCCAGCGGTCGAACGAGAAGCGGCCATCGCTCTGGTCGAGGAAGCGCGTGAACGACGCCGTGTACTCGCCGCCATCGGGCCGGTTCTCGGATCGATCGCGCGTCTGGAGGCGGACGAACGGGCCGAACGTGACGAAGCTCGGCCGGCCGTCCAGGCCGGGCACGTCGGCGGGCGAGAAGATGTCGGTCGACGACGGCATCCGGGTGTCGGTACCGGCCCGGGTGTCGTACTCGACGTGACTCGCCGTGACGCCGACCGAGGCGTTGCGCCACAGGTAGCCGCCGGTGCCGCCGGCCAGCATCTCGCTCAGCCCGTAGTCCGACCGCGCGCCGACGGCGCTGTCGGCGCCCAGGCCGAAGAAGTCCTCCTGCGTCATGTCGCGGTAGCGGGCCTGCACCTCGACGTAGGGGCCCTCGGGTCGGATGTACTCGTTGTAGCCCTGCGTGCCCGGAAACCGCAGCGCCATCTCGCCGATCACGTACTGCTTGACCGACCCGGCCGCCGACGCGCGGATGTCGAAGCGCTCGGCGTTGTAGCGGAAGGCGGGCCCGGCGCCGAAGCCGGCGCCCTCGCCGATCTGGCCCAGGCGCACGAAGACGCCGCGTGGCGCGCCCAGCCAGCGCTCGATCAGCAGATCGTCCTCGATCGCGAAGAGGATCCGCTCGAGCAGCGGCCGGCGTTCTTCCGTCACGGCCTGGGCCTTCTTGTCGCGTTCGGCAGCGGCCTCGTCGGCGCGCGAGTCCTGCGCGGCGCCTGGGGTGGCGCCGGTCAGCAACGCGGCGGCGAAGAGCGCCGACCGCCACGCGGCCGGGGGGAATACGGTCCACGACGATCGGGTCATTGCACGGTCCCTGCAGCTCGGAAGAGTTCGTCGGCCGACGACAGGATGACGTTCCTGAGCCGGGCCGGGTAGTTCGGTGGGGCGGTGGCCAGGAAGCGGCGCACCTCGCCGGCGGTGTCGGCGCTGCTGTAGCCGCCCAGCGTCTGATCCATCCACCGCTTCGGGAAGAAGATGTCGCCGGTCTTCTGGATCTCCCAGAGCAGATCGAGGCTGGGCCGCACGTACTTCGCCGACTGCGACGCGCGCAGCGGATGGTGCAGGTACTCGAGGCCGTCGAGCACCCAGGGTTCGCGCCGGCGGTTGGCGACGTCCTTCAGCGACAGGAACCAGCGCTCGCGGACGGCGGCGTCGCCCGACAGCGCCGGCATGATGAACTGGAAGCGCGCGTGGCGATCGGGGTTGTCGATGCGGGCCAGTTGCTGATCGAGGATCGTCGCCGCCCGGGGCACGTCGCGCACGGCCAGCTCCATCGCCAGTGCAGAGTAGTCGGTTTCGGCCAGCGGCAGGCCGAGAATGGTCTCGGTCTTCTCCCACACGCCGGTCAGCCAGGTGAGCGTGGCGGGCGTGGCGGCGATGCGGCGCAGCGCGCCGAACCACGCGGACTTCTGGCCGGGCGTGGTGCCGCGATCGAGTCCGGCTCGCAGCGTCGCTTCCGCCGCGGCGACGCGCGAGGCCCGGTCAGCGGGCGCGAGGAACCGCCACCACGCATTGCCCAGATACCCGAGGATGCGGGCGCGGCTCTGCTCGTCGGGCTCCACCGCCACGGCGGCGAGCGCGGTGTCGACGAAACGCGTGGCCGGCACTGATCGGTCGAGCAGTGCGTCCCACAGCGTGACCCACGCGGCGCCACGCGTGAGCACGTCGGGGATCTCGGCGACGTGTGCGGCCAGGTAGGTGCGGGAGTCCGCGTCGAGCACGAAGCCGCCATAGGCCCATCCGGCGCCGTTCGGCAACACGTAGGTCACGGGCCACCCTGCGGCCTCCTTGACCTCGGTGCGCGGGACGGTGAGCGCCACGTCGATCGTGCGCGGGCCGTCGGGCAGGCCGACGGTGACCTTCAGCGTCTGTGGCCAGAACCGGCCGTTCTTCTGCGGGTCGCTCTGGGAAAACGCGAGGGACGCGATCCTCCCGTCCCGCACGCCGAGCTCGGTGGTGACGGTTGGCCGTCCTGCCGATTCGACCCACACTTTGCTCCACGCCGCCAGATCCGCCGGCGTGCGCCGATCGAGCACCTCGATGAGATCCGGCCACGTCGCGTTGCCGAACTTGTGCGCGCCGAGGTACTCGCGCAGGCCGTCGCGGAACGAGTCGGGGCCGAGCAGCGCCTCGAGGTGCCGCATCATCACCGGCGCCTTCTGGTAGATGATCGCGCCGTAGAGCGAGCCGGCTTCGTTGAGGTTGTCGAGCGGCTGCCGGATCGGATTGGCGCCGGCGGTGCGGTCGACCTCGTAGGCGGCGGGGTAGTGCGCGTAGAGGAAGCGCAGGTCGTGGTTCACCTCGGGGAACGAGGGGTTCACGATCTTCGCGGCCATGAAGTTGGCGAAGACCTCCTTCATCCACACGTCGTTGAACCAGCGCATGGTGACCAGGTCGCCAAACCACATGTGCGCGGTCTCGTGGGCGATCACCGACGCGCGGCCGAGGTACTGGTTCTGGGTCGCGGACTCGTCGAGCAGCAGGCTCGAGGCGTTGTAGAGGATCTTGCCGGCGTGCTCCATGCCGCCGAACTGGAACGCCGGGATGGCGACGAAGTCGAATTTGCCGAAGGCGTACGGGATGCCCGTGTACTCCTCCATGTAGCGGATGGCGCGGTCGTGCAGATCGAACAGCGCCTCGGTGTTGCGCGCCACCTTCTTCTCGTCGGTCTCGCGATGGTAGAAGTGAAACGTCCGGCCGTTGCGGGTGGCCTCGACCACCTTGAAGTCGCCGACGACGAACGAGAAGAGATACGTGGAGAGCGGCTCGGTCTCCGCGAAGGTCGTGGTGACCGACGAGCCGCTGCCCGCGGCGCCGTCCCACAGGCTCAGCGATCCGGCGGATTTCGAAGCGCCGTTGCTCACGGCCAGCCAGTCGCCGGGGTAGGTGAGCGTGAGCGTCCAGCGCGCCTTCAGGTCCGGCTGATCGAACACCGGAATCGCCAGATGCGCGCGGGCCGGCACGAACAGCGCGTAGAGGAAGTCGGGGTTGCGGTTGAGCGAGGCGTCGCCGGCGGTGAAGTCGATGGCGACGTCGGTGTCGGCGTCGCGGCCGGCACCCAGCGGCACGACGAAGTGGTCCGCCGCGAACGTTGCGGTCACGGCCTGGCCGTTGACCCGCACCGCGCGCACGTTCTTCTGCCCGGGCGCGAAGTCGAAGGCGATGCGCCGGGTGCCGTCGGCGATGCGAAAGCGTGCCGTCATCGTCCCGGTCAGCGGCGCCTTCTGGTCCTTCGGCACCGTGAGCGACAACGCGTATCTCAGATCGCGGATGGCGGCGGCGCGCTCCTGGGCGAGCGTCAGCGGGATGCCGGGGCCGGGCATCGGCGGCGGCGCCTGCGCGGAGAGAGAGACCGCGGCCGCGAGCCCGAGCAGGCACGCCGCGACCGGTGAGACACCGTTCGGCATGGCCGAATTGTAATCGGGGCCTGTCCCGGGACAGGCCCCGAAGACAAAGTACGCAGGAACTACTCGGTGCGAAGCGCCAGCAGCGGCTCCGTCGCCGCGGCACGACGGGCGGGCATGTAGCCGGCCGTGAAGCCGACGGCCGACAGCAGCACTGCCGCCGTGGCCAGCGACACCGGGTCGAGCGGAGTCAGGCCGAAGAGCTGCGCCTGCGCCGCGCGCCCGACCAGGTAGGCGCCGGGCAGGCCCAGGGCGATGCCGAGCCCGGTCAGCACGCCCACTTCGCGCAGCACCATGCCGAGGACGTCGGTGCGCGCCGCGCCCAGGGCGATGCGGATGCCGATCTCGCGCGTGCGCCGCGCCACCGTGTAGCTCATGACGCCGTAGAGACCCACCGACGCCAGGGCCGTGGCCAGGCCGCCGAAGAGCAGCGACAGCAGCGCCAGCATGTGTTCTACCGAGAGCGAGTTCGCCACCGTGGTCGCCATCGTGCTCATGCGGAACACCGGCAGCCCGCGGTCGACGCGGGCCACCGCCGCGCGCGCCAGGGCCGGCACGCCCGGAGCCGCCGCCGCGGTGGTGCGCAGGTAGAACGTCATCTCGTTGAGCGATTCCGCTTGCCGATACGGTGTGTAGACCACTCGTGGCATGCCGTTGGTGGCGCTGCGCAAGTCGCTACCGCCTTCGGCTTCGCCGGGCCGCACCTGCGAGTAGTTCGTGTCCTTGGCCACCCCGACGATCTCCATGCGCGCCGGGTCGTCGTAGACCGTGAAGCCGAGGCGCCGGCCGATCGGGTTCTCGTCGCCGAAGAAGTAGCGGGCGAAGGTCTCGTTGACGATCGCCACTGGCGGGCCGCCGGCCACGTCGCGCTCGGTGAACGCGCGTCCGGCCACCAGCCGCACGCCGAGCGTCTCGAAGAAGCGCGGCCCGACGTCGAGCGTCCACGGGTTCATGTTCTCGCCCTGCTGCGTCTCGTAGCCCTGCACACGCACGGTGCGTTGCGACGCGTTGCCGGTCAGCACGCCCTGGTCCGACAGCGACACCGACCGCACGCCCGGCAGCCCGGCCAGGTCGCGCTCGAGGTCGGCGTAGAGCTGCTGGATCGCCGGTTGCGACCGGCCCGTCAGCGACGGATCGAGCGAGAACGTCACCAGGTGCGCGGTGTCGAAGCCGGGCCCGAGGGTCTCGAGGTTCGCGAGGCTGCGCGTGAAGAGCCCGGCGCCGGCGACCAGCAGGGTCGACAGCGCCACCTGTGTGACCACCAGCGTACGCCGCAGCCGCGCATGCTGCACGCCGCCGCCGGCCGCCGAGGCCTCTTCCTTCAGCGCCCGATTCACGTCGATCGCCGAGCCGCGGAACGCCGGGGCCAGGCCGAAGAGCAGGGCCGTGGCCGCGGTGGCCACGAGCGTGAACGCGGCGACGCGCAGGTCGGGACTGGTGGAGAGCGTCACGCCCAGGCCGTCGAGCGGCAGCACCGCGAGCAGCGCGTCGCCGAGCCACACGGCCAGCACCGCCCCCAGCACGCCGCCGATCGCGGCGACGACCGCGCTCTCGACAAGGGTCTGGCGGATCAGGCGCCCTCGGCTGGCGCCGAGCGCGACCCGCACGCTCATCTCACGCTGACGTCCGGTGGCGCGGGCCAGCATCAGGTTGGCGACGTTGGCGCAGGCGATGAGCAGCACCAGGCCCACCATGCCCATCAGTACCAGCACCGGCGTGCCCAGCGCGCTGCGCACCTGCGACAGGCCGTGCGAGGCGTCGTGCACGAGCAGCGTCTTGGCCGCGAAGCGGGTCTTGAAGTTCTCGGATCCCTGCGCGAAGCGCGGTTCCGAAATGAGTTCGCCGGCGTTCACCTGGTGGTAGCGGACGTCGATCTTCGCGAGCGCGGCCTCGCGCGAGACGCCGGGCGCCACGACGCCGAGGACGTGCACCCAGCGGAACCGGCGGTCGGTGACCGGCGGCGCCGTGGGCTGCATCGCCCCCTTCATCGTCAGCGGCGCGTAGAAGGTCGGCTGCTGGTTGGCGAGCACGCCGGTGAATCCGGGCGGCGCCACGCCGACGATCGTCATCGCCGTGGCGTTCACGACCACGGCGCGGCCGACGACATCGGCGTCGCCGCGGAAACGCCGCTGCCAGAAGCCGTAGTCGAGCACGACGACGGGATGTCCGCCGATCGTGACGTCGTCCGCCGCCGTGAAGAGCCGGCCCGCGGCCGGCCGCGCGCCCAGGGCCTCGAACAGGTTGCCCGAGACCAGCTCCGCGACGACCCGTTCGCTGTCGTCGCCGGCGCGGAACGCCACACTCACCGGACCACGCGCGATCAGCGTCGCCACGTCGCCCGTGCCGTCGGCGAGGTCACGGAACATCGGGTACGAGAAGGCGCGGTCGAGCTCGGTGCTGCCCATGAACGCGCCTGGGCCGTCGAACTGCACCAGCCGTTCGGCCGGGGGCACCGGCAGACGGCGCAGCACGACCTGGTCGAGCAGCGTGAAGATGGCGGTGTTGGCGCCGATGCCGAGCGCCAGCGTCGCGACCACGACGACGGTGAAAGCCGGCGCACGCCGCAGGCCACGCACGGCATGGCGGAGATCCTGAATCAGCGGGTCCATTGGCGAACTCCCGGCCGGCGCGGTGCCAATCTCCTGCCAACTCGCCCCGGGAGCCGGAATCGCCTTGGATTCGTCCAAAATCGCACGAGCCGGCGGCGGCCCGCGGCCGACGCGCACGCCCCGCTGTCCGGAGGTGGGACGTCGGCTGTGCGCGGACAGGCAGGCGTCGCAGGCATACGGCAGGGCACACGGGAGGACGACATGCTGACGAGACGTGAATGGCTGGGCGGCGGGGTGGTGGGCGCGACGCTGGGCGCCGAGCAGCGCTCCGACTTCACCGACGACCAGGCGCGCCGGATCACGGCCTCGCTGGAGCGCCTCGCGTCCGAGGCCGTGGCTGCGAATCGCGGCTGCGACACCGGCGCCTGCGCCGTCACGGCGAAGATCCGCGACCTCTACACGCAGTTCATCCGCGCCAGCCAGAAGTTCCCCGACTTCATCGACGTCGGCGTGGTCGTCTTCTACGAGGTCTACGACTGGCACGTGCGCAACACGCAGCAGATGGCGCTGTCGCGGCTGCCGGACGGCCGCTACACGCTGGGCTTCATGTTCACGCGCCTCGTGCTGCGTCCCGACGTCGTGCCCGACTACATCGGGCAGCCCTACGACGCGCGCGCCTGAGGCGCGGCGCGGCCGGTCAGCGCACCGGCAGGCCGGGCACCGGCACCTGCGTCAGCGCCGTCAGGCCGACGACGAGCACCGCGAACTCCGCGAGCGCGCGACCGTCGGTGTCGGCCGGCGCCTCGGAGGCGAGGGCCTTGAACCACGCCGCCAGACCGACGAGTAGCAGCGTGCCCTCGGTGGTCATGACGAACGCCACGGTCACGAGCGCCGCGATGGCGAGGCGCGCCGGCTTGGCCAGGGCGTGCATGCCACGGGCGCCGTCGAGTTGCCAGACCGGTGTCAGGTTGAAGAGATTGATGACCGCGCCCGCGTGCGTGAGCGCCGCGAAGATGGCCTGGCCCGTCGCCAGCGACAGGGCGTAGGCGCCCACCGTCGACGCCAGGCCCCAGACCGGACCGGCCAGCCCGACGCGCGCGTCTTCGCGCGGACTCGCCGGGTACTGGTCCATCCGCACGACCGCGCCGAGGCCGGGGATGAACATCGGCGCGCTGGCGCGGATGCCCAGCCGCATCAGCGCTGCGACGTGGCCCATCTCGTGGATGTAGATCAGCACCACGAAGCCGAGTGCGAACTTCCAGCCCCAGATCGTCCAGTAGACGCCCATCGCCGCGAGCATCGACAGCACCGTGCCCGACTGCGACAGCCCGGTCAGCAGCAGCTTGCCTTTTGTCAGCAGGAAGGCGAGCACGAACTTGAACTTCCACAGCGCGAAGCCGACGACACCGAGCGGCGCCAGCCACTTCGGCAGGCTGCTCGCCGTGGCCGGTGCGGCATCGAGCGTTCGCGTGAGCGCGTCGAGGCGGGCGCGGATCGGCGCCGCCTGCGGAGCCTCGGGTGGCAGCAGCTCGAGCGCCGATCGCCACGCGACCACGGCTTCGCGTGTGCGGCCGTTCGTCTCGTGGTGCGCCGCTTCGTCGGCCAGCCGGGTCAGCGTGGCGGCGTGCACGAGCCGCCCGCAGGCCGGACACGCCAGCAGCCGCGGCGCGACCTCGGCGCCGCAGGTCTCGCAGCGGGAGACGTCGGCCGCCCGCACGTCAGGCCCCGGCCGGTGACGCCGGGGGCGCCGCCGCATCGAGGCGGAACGGCCCGTCGACGGCGAGCTCGGTCCGGGCGTTGAGCTTCCACGCCTGCCACAGACCGAACGAGATGATCAGCACGCCGATGATGTTGCCTGCGCCTTGCAGGAACGGCGCCGCCATGGCGATGCCGAAGAGGAACGCGATCCCGAGCAGGAATCCGCCGAGCGACAGCGAGGCCGGCGTGCCCGTCGATCCCGCGGGTGCCGCCGTCGACGCCGCAACGCCATCGCCCGTCGCCGCGTCGCCAGACGTCGCGGCGCCGACCTGCGTCGTCTCTTCCTGCTCGAGCATGCCCTGCACGATGTCGGGCACGTAGTTGGCGGTGATCCAGAAATACGTGAGTGCCACGGCCAGCACCTGGAAGCCGCGTCCGCCGCGTCCTCCGGAGCCACGCCGCACGGCGAGGCCCACGAAATGCCCGATCGCGATGGCGATGAGGCCGACTTCCAGCGAGGCGTAGCGGCGGATGGCCCACCACACGATGGCGCCGGCGAGTCCCGCGGCCGAGCCGAGAGCGATCGCGGTCAGCAGGCCCCGGGCGCCAGCCGTGCCGGACCCGTGGTCGGCGATTGCGGCGCGGCACGAGGCGCAGGTGACGTGTCCGTTCACCGTGTAGTACTCGCCGCTGATCTCGCGGCCACAGGCGGCGCACGCGGCGGTACGCGGGCCAGCCTCGGGTGCCGGCGCCGCGTCGAAGGTGATGGGCGGAGGCGTCTGGTCGGTCATCGGCTCGGGCACGGCGGGCGGAATGGACGCGCGCGCGGGCTCAGGCGGGCATCCAGGCGCCCAGGCGCTTCAGGCCTTCGGTGATGCGATCGGGCGTGGTCACCAGGGGCCCGTAGGAGATGCGCACGCCGTGCGCAATCGACGGCCCGAAGCCGCGGCCCGGCACGACCAGGACGCCCGTGGCCTTCAGGGCCTCGGGCACGAAGGCCTCGGCGTCGCGGCCGACGTCCATCACCGTGTAGAGCCCGCCCGCGGGCGTCAGCCGGCGGCGGCCGATGAAGGTGTCGATCGCCTCGAGCGTCACGCGCGCCGCCTCGCGGTAGCGCGTGTTGGTGTCGTCGACATAGCGCCGCAGCGAGCCGTCGTCGATGGCGCCGGCCAGATAGCGGGCCATGGCCATCTGCTCGAGCGTGTCGGGACAGAGGATGCTGCATTGCAGCACGCGCTCGAGGCCCTCGATCACCGGCGCCGCGGCTTCGATCCAGCCGAGGCGACGTCCCAGACCGCGCGCCCATTTCGAGTTCGAGTGGATGCCGATCACGTGCGGATGATCGGCCGGTGACCACGCGTAGTAGGCCGGGGGCGTCTCGAAGTACTGGCACTTGTAGGCGTAGTCGATGGCCAGCCACGCGCCCGCGGCCGCGGTGCGCTCGCGCATCAGCTCGGCCAGCGCCTGCGGCACGATCTGGCTGGTCGGGTTGTCGGGCGCGCCGAAGAGCACGAGCGACGGGCGATGCTCGTCGAAGAGGCGGAGGAAGTCGCGGGCCGTCCCCTCGGGGTCGCTGACGGGCCGGTAGGTCCACGTGGCGGGATCGAGCACCGGCAGCCGCACGATCTTCACGTTGGGCGCGACGAACTTCAGTTGCCCTTCGTAGTTCGCGTAGGTCGGGTCGAGCAGCATCACGGTGTCGCCGCTGTCGACCAGTGTCGTGAAGAGATCCTTGGTGAGCTGCGTGCTGCCCATGCCCACGGCGATGTGCTCGGGGCCGAGGCGCGGCATGCCGAACAGGTGCGCTTCGAAGCGCGCGATCTGCTCGCGGCAGGCCAGGTCGCCGAGCGTGGCGGTGTAGCCGCCGCTCTGATGGAACGTCGCGGCGTCGCTGACGATGTCGATATAGGCTTGGCGGAAGGCGTCGGGCGCCGCGTGGTTCACCCAGCCGCCGCCGAACGAGATGACCTGGTCGGGGTCGAGCCCCATCGCCAGGATGTTCGCCCGTTCGGCCATCTTCATGATCTGGCGGATCGGCGACGGCGAATGCAGCTGGTCGCGGACGAGCCCCGACAGGGCCGGAGAAGTGCTGGACGCCATGTGGGCGGAATTGTAGCAGCGGCCGTGCCAACCCTGGCCGGCTGCACCGCGTCCAAGCCCACCAGGGGGCCGCCATGCGTGTCGACGATCTGCGCCGCGATCTGCGAGGGGGACTGCGCGGGCTGGCCCGCACACCGGGCTTCACGGCGGCGGCGCTCGTGACCTTGGCCCTCGGCATCGGCGCCACGTCGGCCATCTTCACGGTGGTGCGGTCGGTGCTGTTGCAGCCGCTGCCGTACGCCCAGCCCGAGCGCCGGGTGATGTTGTGGAGCCGCTGGGTCAGCTTCGACAAGACGTGGCTCTCGGACCTCGAGATCCTCGACTACCGACGCCTCGCCACCAGCCTGACCGCCGTCGCGGGCTGGTCGTCGGCGCAGCAGAACCTCACCGGCGACGGCGAGCCGCAGCGCGTCGGGGTCGGCCTCATCACCGCCAACACGTTCGAAGTGCTGGGCGCCCGCCCGGTCCTCGGCCGCGGCATCTCGGCCGACGACGATCGGCCCGGAGCGGCGCCGGTGGCGGTGCTGAGCGATGGGCTGTGGCGCGTCCGCTACGGCGCCGATCCGGCCGTGGTGGGTCGCCGCGTGCTGCTGAACGACGTGCCCGTGGAGATCGTGGGCGTGATGCCGCCCGGGTTCCGCCTGCCCACCGACTTCACCGAGGAGGCCGCGGAGCCGACGGAGCTGTGGCGGGCCCTGCAGATCGACGAGGCGCAGGCGCAGCGCGGCAACCACGGCTACTTCGGCGCCGCGGTGCTGGCGCCGGGACACTCCGCGGCGACCGCCACCGACGAACTGCGCGCGCTGACCAGGTCGATGACGGCCCAGGGGCTGTATCCCGAGAGCATGGAGTTCACGGCGTTCGCGACGTCGCTCGACGAGGAGATCCGCGGTGGCGTGCGGCCGGCGCTGGCCCTGTTGCTGGGAGCGTCGCTCTGTCTGCTGCTCATCGCCTGCGCCAACGTCGCCAGCCTGTTGCTGGTGCGTGGCGACGCGCGGTTGCGCGAGGTCGCGGTGCGATCGGCGGTGGGTGCGTCGAGCGAGCGATTGCTGCGCCAGTTCGTGACGGAGAGCGTGGTGCTCGCCACCGGCGGCGCCGCGCTGGGCCTGGCACTGGCGCTCGGCGCGTTGCGGGTGCTCGCCGCCCTCGACGCCGGGAGCCTGCCGGCGCTGGCGCCGGTCCGCCCGGACGCCGCCGTGCTGGCGCTGACGCTGGTCGTCGCCATCGGCACCACGCTCGTCTGCGGCGCCCTGCCGGCGTGGCGGGCGCTGCGCGTGAATCTGGTCGACGCTCTTCGTGAAGGATCGACGCAGTCGACGGTGGGCGGCGCGCGCTTGCGGCTGCGCGGCGTGCTGGTCGTCGCGGAGGTCGCGCTGGCGGTGGTGCTGGTGGTCGGGGCGGGCCTGATGGGCCGTAGCCTCGCGGCTCTCGGACGCGTCCCGCTCGGCTTCTCGCCCGACCACGTGCTGACGCTGCGCCTGGCCTTGCCCCAGGCCGCGTATCCCACGCCCGAGCGCGTCATCGGCGCCTATCAGCGCCTGCTCGACGACGTCCGTGCGCTGCCGGGCGTGGCGTCGGCCGGCGTCGTCCGTGTGCTGCCGCTCGCGACGACCATCGGCGACTGGGGCCTGCGCATCGACGGCTACACGCCGCCGCCCGGCCAGAACGCGAAGGGCGACTGGCAGATCGTGAGCGACGGCGCCTTCGAGGCGATGGGCATGCGCCTGGTGCGCGGCCGCTGGTTCACGCCGGCCGACACCACTGCCAGTCAGCCCGTGATCGTGGTGAACGAGACGCTCGCCCGCACCTATTTCCCGGACGGCGAGGCCGTAGGCCGGCGCATGCGGCCCAGCTTCGATGGCGATCGACCGTGGGCGGTCGTCGTCGGCATCGTCGCCGACGAGCGCCACAACGGCGTGACCGCGGCGTCGAAGGAGAAGTTCTACGTGCCGCACAGCCAATGGCACGTGTTGACCGGCAATCCGATCCGCAACGCCTTCGTCGTCGTGCGCACGGCTGGCGATCCGATGACGCTCGCGGGTCCCGTGCGCGCGGCCGTGCGGCGTCTCGACGCGAACGTGCCGATCGCCAATCTGCGGCCGATGGACGAGGTCGTGGCGACGGCGCTCGCCACGCCGCGCCTCACCGGCTTCGTGCTGGGCGCGTTCGCCGCCGCGGCGCTGGTGCTCGCGGTGGTGGGACTCTACGGCGTGCTGGCCTACCTGGTGGCGCGGCGCACCCACGAGATCGGCATCCGCATGGCGTTGGGCGCCGATCGCGGGCAGGTGCTCGGGCTGGTGCTGCGCCACGGGCTCACGCTGGCCCTCGGCGGCCTGGTAGTGGGGATGGCCACGGCGGCCGGGGCGACGCGCCTGATGCGCGGGCTCCTTTACGAGGTGCAGCCGACGGACGCCGCGACGTTCGGTGCCGTCGCGCTGGCGCTGCTCGTGGTTGCCGCCGTCGCTTCGCTCGTCCCGGCCTGGCGGGCCATGCGCGTCAGCCCGGTCGTGGCGTTGCGCACCGAATAGGCCGTCAGTCGGCGGCGGCGCGCGGCGCGGCGGCCGTGGGCCGCCACCACACGAACACGCCGCTGATGGCCTGGACGACGAACGCGATCGACCCGACCAGATAGAGCGCCTTCACGGCGGCGGGGAAGCCGCTCGCCGAGTGCAGCCGCCCGACGACGCGATGCACGGTGTCGAGAGCGGCTGGAGTGGGCAGCGTCTCGAAGAGCACGCGGCCGACGGCGGTGCCGGCCAGCAGCACGGTCATCGGCAGGGTCACGATGCCGCTCAGGTTGTGCACGTCGTAGGCGCACCGCCACCAGCCGCGCGAGAGGCGCAGCCGCAGGCGCTGCGGCGGCCACCACAGAAGGAGTCCGCTGCCCTGCAGACCCAGTGCGGCGGCCGACGCCGCGAACACGACCCAGCGGCCCACCACCCCGGCCCCCAGCGTCTCGTGGAACTCCGCCCAGGGCTCGGCCCACGGCGCTTCCAGCGCCACGACCAGGGGAATGCCGGTGACACCTGCGATGGCCAGGACGATCGCGCTCGTGAGACCGAGCCACCGATGGATCTGCAGCAGGAGCGCGCGCGACATGTGGCCCCGATTCTGCCACGCCGCCGAGCGTCTACGGCTGGCCCGTGAGGCGGGAGACCGACGCCAACGCCTCGTCGTACCAGCGGTGCCACGCGTCGAGCACCTCGGTCGGGGCCGCGGTGCGCCGCTCGGTGTCGGCGCGTGCCTGTCGCGCGGACTGCAACAGCGCGCGCAGCGGCGCGGCATCGCTGCCATCGGCCGCGGCCAGGAACATGGCGGTCGTGGCGACGGCCGTGGCCACGTGGCCGAGCGACGCGACACTCACCTTGTCGAGGGTGTCGAGGTTGGTGTGGTAGTAGCGATCGGTGAAGTGCCAGTTGAGCAGCGCCGGCACCCCCGCCTTCGTGAACGAGGTGTGATCGCTGCCACCTTCATAGGGGTTCGTGCGTACCACCCAGCCGGTGTCGCGCGCGTGACGCAGCGCGACGGCCAGGTGGAGGTCGTTCAGGAAGGTGCCCTTCACCAGGGCGCGATCGACCTCGCTGGCGCCCCACTCCGAGTGCGGATCCGATGGCCGCGCCCAGATCGCGGTCGGGTCGGGGCCTTTCTCGATCAGGAACGTCCCGCCGGTCTTCGCCGTGTCCTCGCCGGTCATGTCGAGCGACATCATCGCGACGACGTCCTTCACGCGCGCGGCGTCGGCGGCGATCCAGGCGTCGCTGACGCGGATCTCGTCGCCCCAGAGGAACGTGATCGTTCGCGCCGGCCGCGGCACGGCGCCGCTGCTGATGGCGCGGTGCAAGGCGATGGCAGCGGCCGCGAGGCTGCCGCACCCACTCGCGTTGTCGTTGGCGCCGGGCTCCTGGACGTGTGCGACGAGCACCACGCGCTCAGCGGGGCGCGTCGCGCCGGGAATCTCGGCGATGAGCGTGCGGACCGGACGGCGGTGGAACACCGTGTCGGCGTGGACGTGCACGCGCACCTCGCCGCCCGCGGCGAGGCGGGCGCGCAGGGCACGCGTGGCCCGCGGCGTCGCCTTGAAGCCGAACGACGGCGTCTCCGCCACGTAGGGAATGCCACCCCACTGCAGGACGTCGGGCGTCTCGGCCGGTCGCGTGTAGCCGGCGATGTCGGTCGAGATCACGCCGGCCGCGCCACGCGCCTTGACGGCCTGTGTCCACACCGCGGCAATCGCGCCGTCGGCCAGCACCACGGCCCCCTTCACGTCGCGGCCCTGGTAGTGGCTGGCCGCCGTGCCGTCGCCGACGTCGATCAGCCGCGCCGTCGTTCCGCCGGCCGGCGTCGGCCACGAGTTGATGGCCAGCGGCACGCGGTCCTGCGCTTTCGACAGCACGATCGTGCCGTCCGGACCATCGAGGCGCAACACCGCGTCGCGCATCTCCCAGCCCTGGCTGTTCGACGGAATCGTGTCGTAGCGCGTCTCCAGGCCTGCGGCCGTCAGGCGCTGTTCGATCCACGTCAGCGACTGGTCGAAGGCCGGATTCCCGGCGATGCGCCAGAGGGGGGCGATCTGCGTGACGAGCTGCAGGGCGGCGTCGCGATCGACGCTTGGCACGACGGCGCGATAGATCGCCTCGGCCCGCGGGGGCAGCGTCCGATCGAGCGGCGGCAGATGCGGCGCCACGTTCTGCGCAGCGAGGCCCGCCGTCGCGGCCATCAGCAGAACGGGGGGGAGGAATCGCATCCCGCGATGATAAGTCCTGCGGCCTATAATCGCCGCCGTGATGCACAGCGACGACACGCGACGACGGTTCCTCGCGCACTTCGCGGGGGCGGGACTTGGGAGCACGCTGGCACCCGGCGTGGTGTGGGCGCGGCTGCAGGACGCCGGCGCCGATCGCGTCACGCTGGCGATGGTGACCGACGCGCTGCGGCTGTCGGGCATCGAGCTCAGCGAAGACGATCGCCAGGCCCTCGTCGACGGCGCCAATACCAGCCTCGATCGGCTCGAAGAACTGCGCGCCGTGCACATCCCGAACGATGTCTCGCCGCCGTTCCATTTCAGCCCGGTCGTGCCCGGCGTCACCGTCGACCGCGTGCGCCAGCCGTGGGTGCTGAGCAAGGCGCCGGCGGTGAAGCGGCCGGCGAGTCTCGAGGCGGTGGCGTTCTGGCCGCTGCGACACCTGGCCGAGCTGGTGCGCACGAAGCAGGTGACGTCGACCGAGCTCACCGAGATGTACCTGGCGCGACTGCACAAGCAGCAGCCGTCGCTCAACCACGTGGTCACCTTCCTCGACGAGCACGGCCGCGCCGAGGCCGCGCGCGCCGACCGCGAGATCGCGGCCGGGAAGTACAAAGGGCCGCTGCACGGGATTCCGTGGGGGTGCAAGGACATCATCACGGTGAAGGGCTTCAAGACCACGTGGGGCTCGCAGGCCTTCGTCGATCAAGCGCTCGACTACGACGCGTCGATCGTCGAGATGCTGCGCGAGGCCGGCGCGGTGCTGATCGCCAAGTTGAGTACGGGAGAACTCGCCGGCGGCGACAACTGGTTCGGCGGCCAGACCAAGAGCCCGTGGGATCCGGCGCAGGGCTCGAGCGGGTCGTCGGCTGGCCCGGCCTCGGCCACGGCGGCCGGCGGCGTGGCCTTCGCGATCGGCAGTGAGACCAGCGGCTCGATCCTCAGCCCGGCCGGACGCTGTGGTGTCGTCGGCCTGCGGCCGACCTTCGGCCGCGTCAGCCGCCACGGCGCCATGGCGCTGTCGTGGACGCAGGATCGGCTGGGGCCGTTCTGCCGCTACGCCGAGGACTGCGCCATCGTCATGCAGGCGATCGCGAAGCCCGACGGGCGCGACATGAGCGTCAGCGACCTGCCGTTCAACTGGAACGCCGGGCTCGACGTCCGCTCGCTGAAGGTCGGCCTGCTCCAGGCGTCGTTCGACGAGCTCACCGAAGTGGCCGCGAAGGCGAACGCCGCGGCGGCCGTCGAGACGCTGAAGAGCCTGGGCGTGAAAGAGTTCCTGCCCATCGACGTGCCCGACTTCCAGCTCGACGTCAGCGCCATCGGCGTCGAGTCGGCGGCGTTCTTCGACGAGCACCAGCGCGCCGGGCGCATGGCCAGGGTGTCGCGCAACCGCGGACGTCCGCAGGGCCGGCTGGTGTCGGCGGTGGACTTCATCCAGGCCCAGCGCGCCCGCATGATGATGATGGAAGCGCTGGCGAAAGCCACGGCGCACGTCGATGTCTACGTCGTGGCGTCGAACAGCATCGGCCGCGGCGGCCCGGGCGGCCCGCCGCCGCCGCGCGCGCCGGGCACGCCGCGTCCGCCGCGCCAGCCGCAGCCGCCTGGCCAGCGCCACTTTCAGATGGCGAACCTGGCGTGCTATCCGGCGGTGAACGTGCCGAACGGCTTCGCCGACGGCGGCACGCCCACGAGCATCGTCTTCTACGGCCCGCCGTACCGCGAGCTGCCGATCCTGGCGCTGGCGCGCGCCTACCAGGACAAGGCGCGCTGGCACGAGCGGACGCCGCCGAACCTGACATGAGCGCGGGCGCAACGCCGGCCGTGCATGCGTTGCGCAAGCACGGCCTGGCGTTCACCGAGCACGAGTACCGCTACGAGTTGAAGGGCGGCACGCGGGTGTCGGCGCGCGAGCTGGGCGTCGACGAGCACCACGTCGTGAAGACGCTGGTGATGGAGGACGACACCAGGGCGCCGCTCATCATCCTGATGCACGGCGATCGCGAGGTCTCGACCAAGGCGCTGGCGCGGCAGATCGGCGTGAAGACCGTGAAGCCCTGCGCGCCCGAGGTCGCCGAGCGGCACACCGGTTATCAGGTGGGCGGCACCTCGCCGTTCGGCACGCGCAAGCCGTTGCCGATCTACGTCGAGCGATCGATCCTCGGGATCGACCGGATCTATCTGAACGGCGGACGCCGCGGGTTCCTCGTGTCGCTCGATCCGCGGGCCGCGGCAACAGCGCTCGACGCCACCCCCGTCGATGTGGCGATCGCGCCGGAGGGCTAGACCACTCCAGCTGTTCCGGTCCGGCGCGCCTACTGCGGCAGCCGTCGCATCACGACCGAGACCTGCGCCGTTGTCGGGCTGAACGAGGTGTTGCACAGCGTGAAGGGCATGTAGCCGTCGCGGGACACGATCGACGGCATGCCATAGAAGCTGGTGGGGCTCGGCGGCACGACGATCGGCACGTAGATGTCGCCGACGCGTGCGTCCGCCCAGGGCACCTGCTCGGCCAGACAGCCACGGGCCGGGAACGCGGTGCCGTAGGTGAAGGTCCCACTCGCCAGCAGCTTCAGGCCGCTATGGGGCGCAGTCCGCATCTCGCCGGCCGCCGCGCCGTTGAAGGCGAATGTGCCAGCCCGGCCTGTCGTGTCCTGCCATTGCCCGTTGAGCGTCGCGAGCGAGATGGTGGCGCTCGTGTGCACCGCCGAACCGCCGGGGCTCACCGTGGTCAGCGACATCCCGATGGTGCCGTTGGGATTCTGGAACGCGACGCCCGTGACGCCGGCCTGGTTCGCGGCGCCGCACAAGTCGTCCACGCCTTCCACGCGGAATGTGGCGCCCGTCTGGACGATCGTCACGGTGACGACGTTGCAGTAGCGCTGCAGCTGCCAGCGGAACGGGCCCAGCACCTGGGCGTGCGCATCGGAAGACGCAAGGGCAGCGACGGCGAACGAGACGACGGCGATCAGACGGCGGACGTACGACATGGGGCGGCTCCTGTCGCGCCATGGTAGTCCACGCCTCTGACGCCGGCGCCGGTGCGCGCTAGATCCCGAGGTCCTTGCGCAGCTTCGCGACGTGGCCGGTGGCCTTCACGCCGTAGGCCGCGTAGGCGAGCTTGCCCTTCTCGTCGACGACGAACGTCGAGCGGATCACACCCGTGACGGTCTTCCCGTAGAGCTGCTTCTCGCCGTAGGCGCTCCACGCCTTGAGCACCGTCTTGGCTGGATCGGAGAGCAGCGTGATGGTGAGCGAGTCACGCTCGCGGAACTTCGCCAGCTTCTCCGGTGGGTCGGGCGAGATGCCCAGCACCTCGAAGCCCCTGGCGTGCAGCGCATCGAGCGAGTCCGAGAAGTCGCACGCCTGCTTGGTGCAGCCCGGCGTCATCGCCGCCGGGTAGAAGTAGACGATCGTCTTCTTGCCGCGCAGCTTCGACAAGGTCACCTTGCCGCCGCGGTCATCGGGCAGCGTGAAGTCGGGAGCGGTATCGCCAGCGGTCAGTCGGGCCACGTCGCCTCGTTTTCTCGCCTAGGAGTCGCGGGCGGCCACCTTCGCCCAGGTGTCCTTGAGCGACACCGTGCGGTTGAACACCGGCGCGCCCGCGCGCGTGTCGGGATCGGCGGCGAAGTAGCCGAGCCGTTCGAACTGGTAGCGCGTGCCCGCCGGCACGTCGCCCAGCATCGCCTCGAGCTTGCAGCCGGTGCGCACGTCGAGGCTGTCGGGGTTGAGGAGGTCGAGGAACGTGCCGCCGGTTTTCTCGGCGGCGGACTCCGGCTGTTCCGCGGTGAACAGCCGATCGTAGACCCGCACCTCGCCGTCGACCGCATGCGCGGCCGACACCCAGTGCAGCGTGGCCTTGACCTTGCGCCCGTCGGGCGCGTCGCCGCCGCGGGTGGCCGGGTCGTAGGTGCAGCGCAGCTCGACGACAGCGCCGGCGGCGTCCTTCACCACCTCGTGGCAGGTGACCAGGTAGGCGTTGCGCAGCCGCACTTCACGGCCGGGCGCCAGCCGGAAGAACTTCTTCGGCGGATCTTCCATGAAGTCGTCGCGCTCGATGTAGAGCTCGCGCGAGAACGCCACGTCGCGGGTGCCGGCCGAGGCATCCTCCGGGTTGTTCACGACGGCCAGGGTCTCGGACTGGCCCTCGGGGTAGTTGGTGAGCACGACCTTCAGCGGCCGCAGCACCGCCATCGCCCGCGGCGCCCGCACGTTCAGGTCCTCGCGGATGCAGGCCTCGAGCAGCCCGATGTCGATGACGTTCTCCTTCTTCGCCACGCCGATGCGGGCGCAGAAGTCGCGGATCGATTCCGGCGTGTAGCCGCGGCGCCGCAGCCCGGAAATCGTCGGCATGCGCGGGTCGTCCCACCCGGCCACGTGATGCTGGGCGACGAGCTGCAGCAGCTTCCGCTTGCTCACCACCGTGTAGTTCAGGTTGAGGCGGGCGAACTCGATCTGCCGCGGCGTGTGCGCCGACCGGGCCTCGCGCACCACCCAGTCGTAAAGTGGCCGATGCGCTTCGTACTCGAGCGTGCACAGCGAGTGCGTGACGCCCTCGTAGGCATCCGACAGCGGATGCGCGTAGTCGTACATCGGGTAGATGCACCACGCGGTGCCGGTGCGATGGTGCTCGGCGTGGCGGATGCGGTAGAGCACCGGGTCGCGCAGGTTGATGTTCGGCGACGCCATGTCGATCTTGGCGCGCAGCACGTGGGCGCCGTCGGGGAACTCGGCGGCGCGCATGCGGCGGAAGAGGTCCAGGTTCTCGTCGACGCCCCGAGTGCGGTAGGGCGAGTCGGTGCCCGGCTCGGTGAGCGTGCCGCGGTGGGCGCGGATCTCGTCGGCGGAATGCGAGTCGACGTAGGCGACGCCGCGGCGAATCAGGCCCTCGGCGTCCTCGTAGAGCCGCTCGTAGTAGTCGGAGGCGTAGAACTCGCGGCCGGCCCAATCGAACCCGAGCCAGTGGACGTCCGCCTTGATGGAGTCCACGTACTCGACGTCTTCCTTCACCGGGTTGGTGTCGTCGAAGCGCAGGTTGCAGCGGCCGCCGTACTCCTCGGCGACGCCGAAGTCGACGCAGATGGCCTTGGCGTGGCCGATGTGCAGGTAGCCGTTGGGCTCCGGGGGAAAGCGCGTGACGACCGTCCCGCCCGCAGCCCGGTCGGCGGCGACGATCTCGCGGATGAAGTCGAGCGGCGCGCCAGCCGGGGCAGGGGCCGCCGCCGGCTCGTTCGAACTGGCCATGACCTGACCAGTCTACCGTCTCAGCGTTGACCCGCCCTAGTCCCCAGCCCCGCGCCTTGGAGCTGCCGCGTCACTTCGCGCACGGGGGGCCCGACAGCGTTGCCAGCACGATGAGAGGATTGCGGCCGCGGCGGGTGAAGCCGTAGTCGGTGCCGCGCGGCACCACGGCGAAGCTGCCCGCGGCCACCTGCACGTCGCGCCCGTCCAGACGCAGCGTGCCATCGCCGCCCACCACGTAGAGCATCAGCTCGGCGGCGTCGTGCTTGCGCCCCTGCCACGGATCACGCACCTGCCACAGCCACGACTGCGCGCTGGCGCTGCAGCCGACGAGCGACTCCTTCTGGGGCTCCTTGCTCGAGATGAAATTGCGTTCGATGTAGTCGAGGAGCGACACCGTCGACGCCTTGCCGGCGGGCAGGTCCGGGACGTATTCCGGCGCTGACGGCTTCGCCGGCTCGGGCGGTGGCGCCGGTGCCGGCGGCGGCGCCGGTGCCGCGGTGAGGGTGGCATCGGCAAGCGGAGCGGCGGTGCCGGCCCGCCACGTCACTTCCTTCTCGAAGGGCACGTAGCCCTCCTTGTCGAAGCGCAGGCGATACGTGCCCGGGCGGATGCCGAGCAGCCGCACCTGTCCGGCCGACGTCGTCGTGCCCTCCCGATCGAGCGGACCCTTGGCGGTGACCCTGACATCGGCGAGGCCGCCGCCGGACGCATCGGTCACGCTGACCGTGAGCGTCGTCGTCGCTGGCGCCGCAGCACGCGGGCGCGGTTTCGCAGTGGCCGGCGGCGGTTGCGGTGTGGCCGGAGCCGGCGTCTGCGCCGCGGCACCGGCCGCGAGTCCCAGCACGAGTGTCGCGGCAGGAAGAAGTCTCATACCGTCATCCTACCCACCATCGCGGCGGCCGCGCCACTCCCGCGTCCTGACCGCCGGGGACGCCACGGCCGACACGCGATGCCGGGGCGGTCGCTGAGTGCGGACGAGGTCGATCCAGCTCATCCCCCGCGCTGCTCAGCGCGGCAGCGCCGAATCAGCGCGGTCGCACCCGGGCCTTCAGTTCGTCGAGCCAGTTGACGGTCACGCGGATGATCGACGTCACCGCAACGCCCCGATTTTGACCTCAGTACTTCCAGCTCGTGAGATCCGCGCCCTTGGGCGCGGTCTTCGCCATCCGC
>CADEDM010000023.1 GCA_902826065.1 uncultured Acidobacteriota bacterium
GCCGTGGAACCCGCCGAGACGCGCGCCCACGAGGTCGAGCTCCGCCGGTTGCGTCACCGCTCGCGCGAGCGCGAGCGGGCCGGTGGCCTCGCGGCCGTGTGGCGCCGGTTGATGCCATGGGTGACGTGGCGGCCCGAGTCACCCGATCCGCGCGTGCTGGGCGGCGCCGCCGTCGTCATCGCGGCGCTGGTCGCGATGGTGTGGCGCAGCGACGCCCCGCCGGCCACGGCTGCGGATCGGCGCACGGTGACCCCGCGTGCGGTCGTGACCTCCCCGGATCGCGTGGAGACGGCGGCCAGCGCGGCGGCCGCGCCGGCCGCTCGCGACGCGGCGACGGCCACGCCCGCCACGGCGCTCCCACCGGCGTTGGCACCGCCCCCGGCGACGTCGACGCTGTCGCGTCCTGTCAGTCCGACGCGTCCGAGTGAGACGCCCACCCCTGTGGCGCCATCGCCTCCCCCCGCGGCCTCGCGCCCCGAGGTCGCGCCGGCGTCGGGAACCATCGTCGCGCCGCCGCCGTCCGCGTCCGCCAGTCCGGCGCCAGCCATCGAATCGCGCCGCCCGTCCGACACGGCCTCGAGCGCACCAGCGCCTCGGCCGGCCGGCGGCCGCGCCACGCTCTACTCGGCCACGGACGCCAGCGTGACGCCGCCGGTGATGCGGCGTCAGCAATTGCCGTCGAACCTGCTCGAACCCACGGCGGACGTGCCGGAAGACTGGCCGTTCCTCGAGATCGTCGTCGACGAACGCGGCGCCGTGGAAGCCGTGCGATTGCGGGCGAGGTCAGTGGCGCCAGGCCAGACGATGTACCGGCACCGCATGCTGCTGGCCGCAGCGAAAGCATGGCAGTTCGAGCCGGCCACCAAGGACGGCCAGCCGGTGCGCTACCTGATGCGCGTGCCGCTCGAGCCCTGATGGCGGCACGGCCGCACTTCCTCGACGCCGTCGTCGCCTCGACCGCCCCGTTCACGCTGCGCCTGCGTCGCACCGGCGCGCCCCTGGCGCGGGCGCGGTTGGCGGGCTCGAGTACGGCCCGGCGTCGCGGCCTGCTGGGGCGGGAGGCCCTCGACACCGACGAAGGCCTCGTGATCGCGCCGACCCAGGGCATCCACACCTTCGGCATGCGCTTCGCGCTCGACGTCGTCTTCGTGGATCGCGCCGGCGTCGTCGTCCGGCTCGCGGCCGCCGTGCCGCCGCGGCGGATCCGCCTCGCCTGGAGGGCCTTTGCGGCTATCGAGATCGGCGCCGGCCGCGCCGCCGCCGCCGGTGTGGTTCCCGGGGACCGGCTGGACGCCGCCCCGCTCCCGCCCGACGCGCCCGGTTTCGGGCCGGCCGAAGTCTAGCCCTCAGAGGACTTTTTTCCAGCCCTGCCACACTGTTGAGGTCCGTGTGCCGAATCGTGAATGACCGCCTCTCGATAGAGCGATAATGCGGTCCACGGCAGCTGCAGCCGATGCCGCTAACCTTCAGCGGCACGGGAAGTTCGCAAGTTGTGAGCGTGACCGCAGCGTCAGGAGGACCGCACGTGTGCAATCGGGACACCGTCGGTCGGAAGTCCGTAGTTTTCACCCGATTTTCTGGAGTGGTGACATGACCAACCTGCTTCGCCGTCTCGTGCGCGATGAGTCCGGCCAGGACATCATCGAGTACGCCCTGCTCGCCGCCGGCATCTCGGTGTTGATCATCCCGATCGCGAACCTGATTGGGCCGGCGCTGACGCGGGCCTACCAGACGATCAACAGCCAAGTCGGCCTCATCCCGGGCTCATAGCCTCGTTCCTCGATGCTAGTGACGAACGCGTGGCCGGCGATCGTTCGGGCGATCGCCACGCTCGTCGACGACGAACGCGGCCAGGATCTGATCGAGTACGCGCTGCTCACCTCGGCGGTGGGCGTCGCGGGCATCGCGACCTGGCCGATGATCGCCACCTCGATCGCCACGGCCTATCGCGCCCTCGACCAGAACACGCAGTCGCTCTGGCAGCCGCCGCCACCGGGCGGCGGGTCATGACCGTGTTCGACGCGGGTGCCGTCGTGCTCGCCACGGCCGCGTGCGTGACCGACATCAGCGCCGCGCGCATCCCGAATACCGTGACGCTGACTGGCGTCATCGCCGGACTGGTGGCGCACGGCGCGTTGCCGCAGGGTCTGGGACTCGCCGCCAGTGCCTCCGGCGCGGTGGCTGGCCTTGCGGTGTTCCTCCCGTTTTTTGCGCTTGGAGGAATGGGAGGCGGCGACGTGAAGCTGATGGCAGCGCTCGGGGCGTGGCTGGGATGGCCGGCCATCCTCGCAACCGCGCTGGCGGTGGCCATCGCCGGCGGCGTGCTGGCGCTGATCGTGGCGCTGTCGCGCGGTTATCTCGGACAGGCGTTCGGCAACGTGTGGCGCCTGCTGCGGTTCTGGAGCGTCGCGGGCGTGCGACCGGAGCCGTCGCTCACCCTCGAACACGGACGCGGGCCGCGCCTGCCGTACGCGGTACCGATCCTGCTGGGTCTGCTGGTGACGCTATGGCGCCGATGACGATCGCCGCGCGATGGAAGAGCGAACGGGGCGCCGAGCTGATCGAGATGGCGGTCGCGCTGCCCCTGCTGCTGCTGATCGTGATGGGCGTCGTCGACTTCGGCTTCCTGTTCCAACGCTATCTGGTGCTGACGAACGCCGCGATCGAGGGGGCTCGTGTGGGCGTGCTGCCGGGCTATTCGCTCGGCGACGCGCAGAGCCGCGCCGTCGCCTACGCGCAAGCCGGTGGCGTTCCCGGTGTCGTCAACGCCGCGGCCACCGCGATCTCCCTTCCCGGCGGGGGCGGCAGCGGCTCGTGGCCCGGGATGCGCGTCGTCGTGACGCACACCTACCAGTATCAGTACATCGGCCCGATCGCCGGGCTGTTCGGTGGTTCCTTCAGTTCCGTCACGCTGACCGCGCAGTCCACCGTGCGACGGCAGCTGGGCTCGTAAGTTCCGCGCCGAGGCACCCGCCAACATGTCGCGCAGTACCCGCACCCTTCTCGTATTCGCGTTGTCGCTGGTCGTCGCCGGCGCCTTCAGCGCCCTCGTCTTCCAGGCCGCCCGCCGCGCGCCGTCCTCGGCCGAGCCGACGACGACACCGGTCGCCGTCGCGACCCGCGCCCTGCCCATCGGCGCGAAAATCTCGGCGGGCGACGTCAAGCTCGTGGAATGGCCGCTGTCCAGTCCGATCGCGGGCGCCGTCACGTCGATCGACGCCGCGGTGAACCGCGGCCTGCTCGCCGCGGTCGTCGCCAACGAGCCGCTCACCTCGACGAAGCTCGCCGCGCTGGGCGCCGGCGCTGGCCTGCCGCCGATGATCACCGAGGGCATGCGGGCGATCTCGGTGAAGGTCGACGAAGTCGTCGGCGTGGCCGGCTTCGCCGTGCCGGGTGCGCATGTCGACGTCGTCGTCAGCATCACCCAACGCGAGCAGAGCGTGGCCCGCGTCGTCGTCAGCAACGTCGAAGTGCTGGCCTCGGGCACCCGCACCGAGCAGGCGCGTGCGGATGCGACGTCGTCCGCGGATTCGGTCGTGACGCTGCTGGTCTCGCCGCCTGACGCCGAGCGCATCTCGCTGGCGTCGTCGGTGGGCCGCATCACGCTGACCCTGCGCAATCCCCTCGACACCTCGGTGACCGACACCCGCGGCACGCCGGTGGCAGCGCTGCTCGGCGCGCCCGAACCGCCGCCGGCGGCGGCGCCGTCGCGCGCGCCGGTCCGGGTGGTGCGAGCGCCCGAGCCGGCGCCGGTCGTGGCTCCGCTTCCCCCGCCACCGCCATACACGGTCGAGACCATCCGCGCGGCCAAGCGCACGGCGGAGGTGGTCAAGTGAACCGCATCACCGTACGGGGTGCGGCGCTGGTCGGCGCCGTGGTGCTGGGGCTGGCGCCGCTCGGCGCGCAGACCGCGCCGCCCGGCGTCGTGCCGAACGAGATCCCCCAGCGGGTGCTGCTCACCGCCGGCCGTTCGACGGTGCTCACGACCGATTTCGACATCACCCGCCTGGCGGTGACGAACCCCGCCGTCGCCGACGCGGTCGTGGTGAAGCCGCGCGAGGTGCTGGTCGACGGCAAGGGCTCGGGGACGGTGAGCCTGATCGTGTGGGGCACCAGCGAGCGCAAGCACTACGACATCGTGGTCGACCCCGGCGTCACCAACCTGCAACAGAACTTCATGGCGCTCTTCCCCACCGAGGACATCAACGTCGCCGTGACCGACGACGCCGTGATCCTGTCGGGCGCGGTGTCGAGCAACGACATCATGCTGCGCAGCGCCGAGCTCGCCCGCGCGGCGATGCCCAAGCACGCCGTGATCAACATGCTGCAGCTGCCCAGCGGCTCGCCCAGCAAGCAGGTGATGCTGCAGGTGCGCTTCGCCGAGGTCAACCGCAACGCGCTGCAGCAATCGGGCCTCACGCTCTTCTCGACGCGCGCCGACGCCACCGGCCGGGTCGGCACGCAGCAGTTCGCGGCGCCCGACTTCAACCGGCAGGGTGACATCGACCTGCTGCAGTTCTCCGACTTCCTGAACATCTTCATGTTCAATCGCGACCAGGGCATCGGCGGCGTGTTGAAGGCGCTGCAGACACGCGGCTTCCTGCAGAGCCTGGCCGAGCCCAACCTGATCGCCTACAACGGCGAGGAGGCCAGCTTCCTCGCCGGCGGCGAAATCCCGATTCCGCTCGTCACGGGACTCGGTCAGGTCAACGTCCAGTACAAGGAGTTCGGCATCCGCCTCACGTTCCGCCCGACCATTGCCGGCGACGTGATCCGGTTGAAGCTCAAGCCCGAGGTCAGCACGCTCGACTTCACCAACGGCATCGTGCTCCAGGGCTTCCGCATTCCGGCGCTCAACACGCGGCGCGCCGAGACCGACGTGGAACTGCGCGACGGGCAGTCGTTCGCCATCGCCGGACTGCTCAACAACCTCACGCAGACGGATCGGCAGTCGGTGCCGCTCCTCAGCCGCCTGCCGATCATCGGCACGCTGTTCAAGAGCCGTTCGCTGCGCGCCGATCAGACCGAGCTCATGGTGCTGGTCACGCCGCGCCTCGTACGCGCGCTCGACCCCGACGAAGTGCCGGCGATGCCGGTGCGGCCAGGCGCCTTCCTGAATCCGTCCGACGACGAGAACAAGAGCGTGCCCGGCACCGAGCCCGACGAGACGACGACACCGGGGCTCGGCCCCACGCCGCCGCGACGACCGCCGCCGCCGGGCACGGTGAAGCCGCCCCGACCGCCAGGAGGCGGACCACCCCGCTGATGTCCGCTCCGGCCGCATCCCCCCAGAGTGCCGGCCCGCGCCACCGCGGGAGGGGTGTGCCCGCGCGGCAGTGTGAGCGCGGCGCGATTCTGGTGCAGACCGCAGTGATGCTGGTTGGCCTCACGGCACTCAGCGCGTTCGTCGTTGACTATGGCGTGCTGTGGACGGCCCGCCGTCAGGCGCAGAACGCGGCCGACGCGGCGGCGATGGCGGCCGCGATGTCCCTGGCGTTCGACGTCCCGGGCGATCAGGCGCGGGCGCGCACCAATGCCGCCACCGCCGTGGCCAACAACCCGGTGTGGGGCGCGGTCGTGCCCCTGGGGCCCGGCGACGTGACCTTCCCGGGCTGCCCGGCCGGGTCGATCGGCAGCGGCACGTGCGTGCGGGTCCAGGTGCAGCGCACCGCCGCCAACAACGCCGCGCTGCCGACGATCTTCGGGCCGCTGGTGGGTGTCAACGAGCAGGGCGTGCGGGCCACGGCCACGGCGCAGGTGCTCTACGGCGACGCGACCGACTGCGTGAAACCGCTGGCCCTGCCCGATCGGTGGGACGAGCTGCGCAACAACGTCGGGCCACCGACCTGGGAGATGAACGACACCTTCGAGCGCTACGCGCCGAATGGCACGCTGTTGTCGCCGCCGGTCGACTTCTACCAGCCGCCGACACCATTCCCAGGCCCGAACGGCACCGGCTTCTCGCGTGATGTCCACTACGCGCGGCAGTTCGAGATGCACCCCTCGCCGAACCCGCTGGTCGACCTCGCCGGCGGCGAGCGCCTCGTCCCGCTGCAGATCGATGGCCCCGGGCCGGGCGCGTTCCTGAACACCTTCACGTCGTGCTCTCCGCGCGTGGTACGGCCCGGCGATCGCTTCGACGTCGAGTTGTCCAACGTCAACGGCGAGACCGGAGAGGCGCTCAGCGAGCTGATCGGCCGCGACCCCGGCGCGACGTGGAACACGTCGCTCTACGGCGGCCGCGGCGGCGTGTCCGGCGGGTGCATGGCCTCGGGCGCATGCTGCGCCTCCGGCACCTGCACCGGGCTGAGTCCGCGCATCGTCGCCATGCCCGTCTACAATCCCGATCTCTGGGATCAGAACCCGCCGGACCGCGCCACCGCCGTCGTGACGCGGATTGTCGGGTTCTTCATCGAGCGCTACTCGCCGGCCAACAACGAGGTCATCGGCCGGTTGATGGTCTATCCGGCGCTGCCGCGAAGCTCGATGACGGCCAGTCCGTCGTCGTCGTTCGTGTCGAGCGTCACGCTGGTCAGGTAACTCCCCGTGCAGCCTACCGTCACACTCCTCGGCGCCATCGAACGCGATCTCGCCGGCGCCATGCGCGATCGCGGCTTCATCGTGAGCGACAGCGACCTCAACGTCGCCATCGCCAGCCACGTCGCCGGCACCAAGGGCCCGGACGTCTTCGTCATCGACATCCGCGCGCTGTCGGCGTTGCCGCGCGAGATCGTCAGCCTGCGGCGCCACTTCCCGCAGTCGGGCATCGTCATCATCGCCAAGGCGCTCGATCCCACCTCGATGCTCGACGCGATGCGGATGGGCGTCAGCGAGTGGGTCGCCGAACCGGTCGTGCTCGACGACCTCGAGACCGCAATCCGGCGGATGGCCCGCCCCACGCTGGGCGCGGTGGCCGGCCGCGCCATCGCGGTGCTCGGCGGCAAGGGCGGCGTCGGCTGCACCACCGTGGCGGTGAACCTGGCGACGGCGCTCCATCGCGCCACGCGTGAAGCGACGCTGTTCGTCGACCTGCATACGGCCCACGGCGACGCCTCGGTGTTCCTGGGCGTCGAACCGCGCTTCTCGGTGCTCGACGCGCTCGAGAACATCCACCGGCTCGACGCGAGCTACATGAAGGGCCTGGTCACGCCGACGAAGGCCGGCATCGACCTGCTGGCGGCGGCCAACCGCCCGCAGCACGGCGCCATCGACGCCTTGCGCGTGCGCGCGCTGATCGAGTTCGTCACGACCACGTATCCGTGGGTGGTGCTCGACTGCGCCCGCACCGACGGCACCCTGATGGACGCCCTCGATGCCACCACCACCGTGCTCGTCGTCGCGAACCAGGAGCTGGCGACCCTGCGCAGCGCCAGCCGGCTCGCCGCGAGCACGCGGCAGCGCTGTGGCGTGCAGCGGGTGAAGCTGGCGATCAACCGCTACGACACCGAATCGGAGATCGGCCGCAAGGACGTGGAGCGCGTGATGGGCGGCGCCATCGCCTACACGTTCCCCAGCGACTACCGGGCCTCGGTGGCGGCGATCAACAAGGGGGAGCCCCTGATCCTCCAGGACCACTCGCGGCTGGCGGGCGCCTTCGAAGACGTGGCGCGCGACATCGCGGGTCTGGGGCCGGCCTCGCGCGACGCGGCGCGCAGTGGCGGCTTCTTCGCGCGGCTCGGGGGCCGCCGCTGAGCGGAGTATCGACGATGGCACTCAGAGCCGAACGGCCCGGCGCCGGCGTGGACGTCCGCCAGGCGCATTACCAGGAGACGAAGGAGCGCGTGCACCGCGCGCTGCTCAACCGTCTGAACCTCGACCGGCTGACGCGCGTCGGCCGCGCCGAGGCGGAGCCCGAGATCCGCAGCCTCATCGTCTCGCTGCTCGACACCGAGACGCGCGCGGTGCCGCTGAGCCTGTTCGAGCGCGAAGCGCTGATCACCGACGTCCTCAACGAGCTGTTCGGTCTCGGCCCGCTCGAGACGCTGCTCGCCGATCCGTCGATCTCGGACATCCTCGTCAATCGCTTCGACTCGGTCTACGTCGAGCGCGAGGGCCGCCTCGAGCCGTGCCCGCTCGTCTTCAAGGACAACCAGCACCTGCTGCGCATCATCGAGCGCATCGTCAGTTCGGTGGGCCGCCGCATCGACGAGTCGAGCCCGATGGTGGACGCCCGCCTCGCCGACGGCTCCCGCGTCAACGCCGTGATTCCGCCGCTGGCGCTCGACGGTCCCCTGCTCTCGATCCGCCGGTTCCGCACCGACCGCCTCGGCGCGCGCGACCTCGTGGATCGCACGACGCTGACCGGCCCGATGATGGAGTTCCTGAGCGCCGCGGTGGCGGCCCGGCTCAACATCATCGTCTCGGGCGGCACCGGCGCCGGCAAGACCACGTTCCTCAACGCGCTGTCGAGTTTCATCTCGGAGCGCGAGCGCATCGTCACCATCGAGGACGCCGCCGAACTGATGCTCCGGCAGCGCCACGTGGTGCGTCTCGAGACCCGCCCGCCGAACATCGAGGGCAAGGGCGCCGTGCAGCAGCGACAGCTGGTCATCAACGCCCTGCGCATGCGGCCCGATCGCATCGTCGTCGGCGAGGTGCGCGGCGAGGAAGCCCTCGACATGCTGCAGGCCATGAATACCGGGCACGAGGGCAGCCTGACGACCATCCACGCCAACAGCCCGCGCGACGCGCTGTACCGGCTCGACACCATGGTGGCGATGGCCAACCTCAACATCCCCGAGAAGGCGATCCGCCAGCAGGTGGCGTCGGCCATCCATCTCGTGGTGCAGCTGTCGCGCTTCTCCGACGGCCACCGCCGGGTCACCGCCATCACGGAGATCACCGGCATGGAGCAGGGGGTGGTGACCATGCAGGACATCTTCCTGTTCGAGCGCCACGGCGTCACCGCCGACGGGCACGTCACCGGGATGTTCCGCGCGACCGGCATCCGGCCCAAGTGCGCCCAGGCGCTGTCGACGGCCGGCTTCATGATGGCCGCCGACATGTTCGAGCACCGCGTCGCCATCGCCTGAGGACGTCATGACGCTCGCCGTAGTGACCTTTGCGCTGTCGATCGCCGTGATGATGGGCCTGTACTGGGCGCTCATCGTGCGGCCGGAGGATCAGCGGTCGCGCGAGATCGCGCGCCGCGTCCAGCGCGTCGATCCCAAGCGGGATGCCGTCAAGTCGGTGACCGCCGAGCTCTCGACCGCGTCGGTCATCGACGCCTTGCTCGCCAGCAACATGAGCCTGGCCAGGGGCGTGCAGACGTTCCTCGGCGAAGCCGGCCTGAGCTGGACCGCGAGCGGGCTGTTGGTGCGCACCCTGCTTGCCGCCGCGGCAGGCCTCGTGGTCGGCGTGGTCGTGACCGGCCGCCCCCTCGGCGCCGTGCTGGCACCGCTGGCGGCCGCGGTGCCGGCGCTGTACGCGCGGCGGCGGCGCTCCGAGCGTCTGCGCATGTTCGAGGAGCAGTTCCCCGAGGCCATCGACCTCATCGCCCGCTCGCTCCGCGCCGGTCACACGTTCACCACCGGCCTGGGCATCGCCGCCGACGAGGTGCCGCCACCGGTCGGCCTCGAGTTCCGCCGCGTCCACGACGAGCAGAACTTCGGCATGGCGATGCCCGACGCCCTGCGCGACATGGCGCGACGGGTCCCGGTACTCGACGCGCGGTTCTTCGTGACGGCCGTGCTCACCCAGCGCGAAGCCGGCGGCAACCTCGCCGAGGTGCTCGACAACCTGTCGAGCGTGATGCGCGATCGGTTCAAGGTGAAGCGGCAGATCCGCGTGGTCTCGGCCCACGGCCGCATCACGGCGTGGGTCCTGACCATGCTGCCGCCGGCCCTGGCGGCCATCCTCTACACGGTGTCCCCGCAGTTCATGCGGGTGCTGGTCGACGATCCGCTGGGCGTGCGGATGATCCTGTTCGCGGTGGGGATGCAGGTCCTCGGCACGATCATCATCTCGCGGCTCGTGACGGTGGAGTACTGATGGACCTGCTGCTGCTCATCGGCGTGTTCCTCGCCGTGGCCGTGGCGACCGGCACGGCCGCCTGGTATTTCACCGAGCCCGACCTGACGCGGCAGCGCCTGACCGCGGTCGTCGCCGGCACACTGCCGCTGCCGAACCGCCGTGAGTCGGTGCTGTCAGAGGCTCCCAGCCAGCTGGCGCGACGCGTGCGTTCGTTCGTCCCGAAGTCGCCGCAGAACATGAACCACATCCAGCGGATGATGGCCAGCGCCGGCTACCACGGCGAGTGGCCGGCCATCCTGTTCGCGGCGGTGCAGGTGGCGCTGCCGCTGGTGGTGTTCGTGACGGTGCTGGCGTGGCTGCGCACCGGCAACGGCGTGCTGTTCGGCGCCATCGGCGCCGCGATCAGCTATTACGTGCCGATTCTGTGGCTGGGCCGCCGCATCGACGACCGGCGGCGTGAGATTCGCAACGGCCTGCCGGATGCCACCGACCTGCTCATCGTGTGCCTGGAGGCCGGGTCGGGCATCGATCAGTCGATTGCCCGCGTGGCCGAGGAACTGGAGATCGCCTACCCCGCGCTGGCGCGCGAACTCGAGCTCATCGGATCGGAGACACGCGCCGGCAAGGCCCGCATGGAGGCGTTCAAGAACTTCGCGGAGCGCACCAAGGTCGACGACGTGCGCTCGCTGGTCGCGATGCTGGTGCAGACCGACCGCTTCGGCACGAGCCTCGGTCAGGCGCTGCGCACCCACGCTGACTCGTCGCGCACCAAGCGGCGGCAGCGGGCCGAGGAGCGCGCCGCGAAGCTGGGCGTGAAGCTGCTGTTCCCGCTTGTGTTCTGTTTGTTCCCGGCGTTTTTCACCGTCGTGCTGGGCCCGGCGATGGTACAGATCTACCGGCAGTTCATTCAGGAGTTGGGCTCGAAGTAGTCGCCGCCATGCAGGCACGGACCAACGCGGCGACAGGGAGGGATGAACGTGGAAACCTGGCAACTCATCATGTACGTGGTCGGCGCCATTCTCCTGCTCGCGTACTTGAAGCGGCGCAGCGATCGCCTCAGCCGGCACGAGTAACCCTGCTCGCCGCGACCCTGGCCGCGGCGGTCATGGGCGGTGCCTGCGCAGCCCGGGCGCCCGGCACCTGGGCCTCGCGGTTCATCGTCCCGGGCACGCCGGCCGTGGACCTGACGGCGCCGTCCGACGCGGACGCGCCGACGTGGACCGTGCCGGCAGCGCCCGTACCCGCGGCGCCAGTGGCGGCGCTGCGCGTGCCCGCCGCCGACACGCTCGAGGCCACAGCGCCCGTGTTGCGCGAGCGGCTGGCCATCCTGGCCCTGGCGCCGTCGCCTCGCGCCTACCTCGACGCCGCCGCAGCCTACCGCCTGTACGCCGTGCACGATCGCGCCTTCGATCTGATCCAGCAGGGCCTCGCGACCTTCCCGCACGATCCCGGCCTGCACGCGGCCGCCGCCGAGGCGTGGCGCGACTGGGGCTTGCCTGGCCGCGGGCTGCGCCATGCGCACCTGGCCGTCCGCTATGCGCCCGAATCGGCGGCCGCCCAGACGACGCTCGGGACCGTGCTGTGGGCTGTCGGCGCCGAGCGTGACGCCCTGCATGCGTTCGAGCGGGCGGCCGCCCTGGCGCCTGACGCCGACTACGCGCGCCACAATCGCTGCGTCGCCGCACGGGCCCTGGGCGCCGCCATGGTGGCGGGCTGTGCGCCGGCCGGGCGTGCGCCGGAGGGCCGATGACGCCCCCCGAGACCGTGGTACGCCGCCCCGAAGTGCCGCGAGCGCCGACCACGGTCGAAGAGACCGGTCTGTCGTTCGATCTGCTGCAGCAACTCGTGCTGAAGACCTTGCACGTCAGAGGCGAGCAGAGCGCCGCAGCGCTGAGCCAACGGCTCGGCGTCGTGCACTCGGTGCTGGAGCCGGTGCTCCATCACATGAAGCAGTCGTACCTGTCGGAGGTGTGGGGCGGCGGCACGCTGGGCGGCCCCTCGTACGTCTACCGGGTGACGCAGGCCGGCCGTGAGCGCGCTCTCATGGCCCTGTCGCAGAGCCAGTACATCGGCACGGCGCCGGTGCCGTTCCCGCAGTACGCGCAGTACATGCACGACTACGCGCGCCTGGCGCCGCTGGTCGTCACGCGGACCACCGTCGAGCAGGCCTTCGCGCATCTCGTCCTCAGCCGGCGCGTCCTCGATCAGCTCGGGCCCGCGGTCAATGGCGGGCATTCGCTGTTCGTCTACGGCCCGCCGGGCAACGGCAAGACCGTGATTTCGCAGGCCATCGCGCACCTGCTCACCGGCGACGTCGCGATTCCGCACGCCCTCGATTTCGATGGCCACCTGGTGCAGGTCTTCGATCCCGCCGTGCACGAACCCACCGGCGTCGGCGCGTCGGCCTCGCTCGACCTCGGCCAGGTCGATGACGCCCGCTGGATCCGCTGCCGCCGTCCGCTCGTGACGGTCGGCGGCGAGCTGACGCTGTCGTCGCTCGAACTCGCCTACAGCCCGAACTCGCGGCTCTACCAGGCGCCGATCCAGCTCCTCGCCAACGGCGGCGTGCTGGTCATCGACGACTTCGGGCGGCAGCGCTGCTCGGTCGTCGATCTGCTGAATCGCTGGATCACGCCGCTGGAGAGCCGCGTCGATTACCTGACGCTGCAGTCGGGGCAGAAGATGCCGGTGCCGTTCGTGGTGCTCGTGGTGTTCGCCACCAACATCGAGCCTGCCGACCTCGTCGACGAGGCCTTCCTGCGCCGCATCCACTACAAGGTCTACGCCGAGAACCCGACGACGGCCGACTTCAAGCGGATCTTCGAGCGCTGCTGCCGCGATCGCGGCCTCGGCTACGACGACGCCGCCGTGGATCGGCTCGTCAGCGACTACTTCAGGCGCCGCGGCATCGCGCTGCGCGGCTGCTACCCCCGCGACTTGCTCGAGCATGCGCTGGCCATCGCCGACTACAAGGGCGAGCCGCGCACGCTGTCCTACGAGCGGCTGGTCGACGCCTGCGCCAGCTACTTCCTCGACGACCAGACCGGCGGAGCGCGCGCGTGACACCGGTCTGCCGGTTCGCCTGCGCGGTGGCGCTGCTCCTGGCGGCCGTGCCGGCGCCCGTCGCGGCGGCGGCCCCTCCCACCGTGCGCATCACCTCCCCGCTGGGCCGCACCGGCGTGCCTGGCGTCATCCGCGTCGTCGCGCAAGTGACGACCGACGCCGACCGCGGCGTCGTGCCGGTGCACTTCTTCGTCGACGGTGTCTCGATCGGCGACGACACCGACGGTCCTCCCTACGTGGTCGAGTGGGAAGACGCGAATCCCTACGAGCCGCGTGAGATCCGCGTCGACGTCGAGGACGGCGATGGCGGCGTGGTCAGTGATCGCGTGTCGCTGCCGGCGCTCGAGCTGCTCGAGGAGACCAGTGTCTCGTCGGTGCTCATCGAGGCCACCGTGGTCGACGAGCAGGGCCGCTACGTCTCCACGCTGGGCAAGGACGACTTCCACCTGCGCGAAGACGGCGTCGAGCACGCGCTCGACCTGGTGCAACTGCAGACGCTGCCCACGACCTTCACACTGCTCATCGACGCCAGCCAGAGCCTGCACCGGCGCATCGACATGGTGAAGGCGGCGGCGCGCCGGCTGGCGACCCGGTTGCGACCCGGGGACAAGGTGATCGTGGCGCCGTTCCGGACCACGGTGGAATCGACGACGGGCCCGACCGACGACGCCGCTACCATCGGCGACGCCATCGCCGCCATCCGTGCCCGTGGCGGCACGGCGATCCTCGATGCGCTCGCCACGCTGCCCGAGCTCTTCAATCACGTCGAAGGCCGGCACGTCGTCGTGCTGCTGACCGACGGCTACGACGAGCAGAGCACCACGCCCTATGCCGAGGCGATGTCGGCGCTGCAGCGCCTGCAGGCGACGGTCTACGTGGTGGGCATCGGCGGCGTCGCCGGTATCTCGCTCAAGGGCGAGACGCTGCTGCGCAAGGTGGCGTCGCAGATGGGCGGCCGCGCCTTCTTCCCGATCCGCGAGGAGCAGTTGCCGGACGTGCATGCCGCGGTCGCCGCCGACGCCTACAACCGCTACATCATCAGCTACACGCCGGTGAAACAGGAGGCGGACGGCACGTTCCGGGCGATTGCGCTCACCACGCCGAAGCCGGAATATCGCGTCCGTGCCCGCGAGGGCTACTTCGCGCCGAAGCCGCCGCCGGTGAAGCCGACGCTGGAGTTCAGTGCCACCTACGCCGGCGGGCCGCGCTCGCTGGCCGCCGCCGACCTCGTGGTCGTCGAAGACGGCGTCGTCCAGCAGGTCGAGTCGTTCGAGGAAGCGGTGTCGCCGATCTCGATCGCCATGGTCGTCGACACCAGCGGCAGCATGCGCCGGGCGCTGCCAGCGGCCCAGGCGGCGGCCCGATCGTTCGTGACGTCACTGCGGCCGACCGACCCGCTGTCGCTGGTGCGCTTCGCCGATCGCGTGGTCGTCGAGCACGAGTTCTCCGACAAGCGGGCGACGACGCTCGAGGCCATCGACCGGCTGCAGGCCGTCGGCGGCACCGCGCTGTGGGACGCGCTGCACACCTCGATGCAGGCGCTGAAGCAACGCACCGGCCGGCGCGCCATCGTGCTGCTGTCGGATGGCCGCGACGAGAACAACCCCGGCACGGCTCCAGGCAGCGAGCATACGCTCGCCGAGGTGCTGGCCCTGGTGCGCGACACCGACACGGTGGTCTATGCGATCGGGCTCGGCGCCAACGTCGACCGGCCGGCGCTCGAACACATCGCCGCGCTGTCTGGCGGCGCCGCGTCGTTCCCGGCCGACGTCGGCGAACTCGAAGGCGAGTACGGGCGCGTCGTCGAGGCGCTGCGACAGCGCTACGTCGTCGGCTACACCTCGACCAACACCAAACGCGACGGCGGCTGGCGGTCGGTGGTCATCGCCGCCAAAGCCGCCGGCGTCTCGATCCGCTCCGGCGGCGGCTACTTCGCGCCGCAGCGGGCCCTGCCGTTGCCGCAGTGAGCGGCGCCGGCCGCGGTCAGGGGCGGCTGTTCCTGACCAGCGTCAGGAACTCGGACCGGGTGCGCGCGTCGTCGTGGAACACGCCCAGCATGGCGCTCGTGACCGTGGTCGATGCCTGCTTCTCGACGCCGCGCATCGCCATGCAGAGGTGCGTGCCCTCGCAGACCACGGCGACGCCGAGCGGCTGCACCTGATCGCGAATCGTCTCGGCGATCTGGCTGGTCATCCGCTCCTGCAGTTGCAGCCGGCGCGCGAACATGTCGACGAGGCGTGGGATCTTGCTCAGCCCGATGACGCGGCCGTTGGGGATGTAGGCGACGTGGCAGGTCCCGAAGAACGGCAGCAGGTGGTGCTCACATAGACTGTAGAAGCCGATGTCACGCACGATCACCATCTCGTTGTAGTCGACCGAGAACAGGGCGCCGTTGACGATGTCTTCCACCTTCAGCCGATATCCGCTCGTGAGGTGCTCGAGCGATCGGGCGACGCGGCCAGGGGTCTTCAGCAGCCCTTCGCGCTGCGGGTCCTCGCCGAGTCCGATCAGCAGTTGCGCGATCAGATCCTGCATGACGGCATTGTACCTTCTGCTCTCCGTCGGCCTCGCCGTGCCGGCCGCGGCCGGAGCCGGCACCCGCCATGGAGACGCGCGGCAGGCGACCGAGGATCCCGAGGCCCTGTATCGCGATCGCGAACGGCCGGCCTCGGCCGCCGGCGCCGAGCGGATCTGGGCCGCCCGCCTGGCCGCGAATGCGCGGGACTTCGAGTCGGCCTGGAAGCTGGCGCGCATCCGCTACTGGCTCGGCACGAAGGGGCCGGGCACCGATGACACGCGCAAGGCCATTCTGGAGGCCGGCATCGTCGCGGCGCGCACGGCCGCGGCGCTCCGGCCCGACGCGCCCGAGGGCCACTTCTGGATGGCCGCCAACATGGGCGGCCTCGCCGAGGCGCACGGGCTGCGCCAGGGCATCCGGTATCGCGGACAGATCCGTGACGCGCTCGAGCAGGCGCGGCGGGTCCAGCCCGCGTATCTCGACGGCTCGCCCGACCGGGCGCTGGGCCGGTGGTACTTCAAGGTGCCGCGGCTCTTCGGCGGCGATCTCGACGCATCGGAGCGCCACCTGCGCGCGGCGCTCGCCTACAACCCGCGCAGCATCATCACGATGTTGTTCCTGGCCGAGACGCTCGACGGGCGCGGCAAGCGCGCGGAGGCGCGAGCGCTGCTGCAGACGCTGCTCGACACGGCGCCCGATCCGGAGTGGACGCCGGAAGACACGCGCTTCAAGGCGCAGGCCCGCACGCTGCTGGCGTCGATGCGCTGAGCGCGCGAACGCCGCGTCAGGCGTAGGTGTAGAAGCCGCGGCCGCTCTTGCGACCGAGCTGGCCGGCCAGCACCATGCGCTTCAGCAGCGGCGGCGGCGCGAAGCGTGCCTCGCGGAACTCGTCGAACAGGATGTCGGCGATGAAGTAGGTGGTGTCGAGGCCGACGAAGTCGAGCAGCGTGAACGGTCCCATCGGGTAGCCGCAGCCCAGTTTCATCGCCGCGTCGATGTCCTCCACCGTGCCCAGGCCCTGTTCGAGGCAGCGGATGGCGTCGAGCAGGTACGGGATCAGCAGGCGGTTGACGATGAAGCCGCCGCGATCGGGCGCCGACACCGGCTCCTTCCCCATCGCCCGCGCCACGCCCAGCAGGGCGTCGTGTGTCGCGGCGCTGGTCGTCTGCGCGCGAATCACCTCCACCAGCTTCATCAGCGGCACGGGGTTGAAGAAGTGCAGGCCGCCGAAGCGGTCGGGACGCCTGGTCGTGGCCGCCAGCTCGGTCACGCAGAGCGACGACGTGTTGGTGGCGATCAGGCAGTCCGGGCCGACCACGGCTTCGACGCGGGCATAAGCGGTGCGCTTCGCCTCCACCTGCTCGACGATCGCCTCGATCACCAGGCCGCAGTCTCGCAGGTCGTCGTAGGACGTGGTGCCGGAGAGATTGGCGAGGATCCGCGCCTTCTCGTCGGCCGTCATCTTGCCCTTCTCGACGCCGCCGGCGAGGAACTTCTCGATGCGGGCGAGCCCGCGCGCGAGCGTGGCGTCATCGACCTCGAGGACGACGGTGCGGAAGCCGGCCGCCGCCGACGCCTGCGCGATGCCCGCGCCCATGAGCCCACATCCCAGCACGCCGATCGTGGTCATCGCAGCCGCGCCCCCAAACGCCGGATGATATCAAACACGTGTCGACGCTCCGGCGACCGCGTTCGGGCGACGCGCGAGCGCGCGGTGCTGCGCACGGCTGCCGCACCCGGCGCGGCGCCGGAGTGAACCGGGGCGCACAGGTTGCCAGCCGCAGGTGACGTGGAGTGTCTGCCGGCTGCGATCCAGCCGGCCATTGGCGGCCGCGCCCGGGGAAATTCGGCTGAATATTCGCCGGATGCTGCCGATTGTCCTCTTGGCCCGCTTCTTGATACGTGGGCAGTCAGGACACGACGATGTCAGCCAGAGCGCACAGCAGGCGGGACACAGCCCTTCGAGTGATGGTGGTCGGCGGCGGCCCCGGCGTTCTTCCGCGGGTCGAACCGATGTTGCCCGGGGGCGCGTACGACGTCGAGTTCGTCGCCATCGACCAGGAGCCGTACGGCTGCATCCTCGACGACGCGCCCGACCTCGTGGTCGTGTGCCTGAAGATCGAAGACGCCGCGTCGTTCCAGTTCCTCAGCATGCTGCAGATCGATCCGGCGACGCGTCAGTTGCCGGTGCTCACCTACACGACCGAGTCGGAAGGTCAGATGCTGCCGGGCGTGGACGATCCGGCGCCGCGGCGTCGCGCGTCCGGCCGCGCCGCGAGCCGGCTCGACCGGCACTGATGCTATAGTCGACGGCCGCATGAGCGACGATCGCAAGCGTGCGCACGAGCGCCACGATCTGCACGACCCCGCGACGGGCGAGGTGAAGATCTATCACTCGATGGCGATCCGCCAGTTGAGCGGCGGAGGCGCGCTCATCGAGATCGGCGTGCCGCTGCAGCTCAACTCCCTGCACGACTTCCGTCTCACGCTGGGCGACCGGTCGGTGGTCGTGAAGGCTCGCGTCGTGCACTCGCACATCAGCACGGTGGCCTCACTGGGCGTCAGCTACCACACGGGCATCGAGTTCGTCGATCTCTCGGAGCCGGTCTCGCAGGCGCTGGTCTCGTTCATCGAGGCCCTGCGACAGCGGCAGACGCGCTAGTACGCAGGAACGGCCGGCGCTCGGCGCCGGCCGCAGTCGCTGCCGTTCGTTGTTCCAGGAGCCGTCGTCCGACGGCGTCAGCGCGCGGCCGGACGCCGCTGCTGTTCGCGCTGGTGCATCAGTTCGAGGGCATCGAAGAGCTGTGACGGCACCGCGAAACCGACCGCCACGGTCTTGCCTTCCCCGCCCAGCTGCAGTGAGTCGACCACGGAGCGCAGCTCCGGCTTGCTGTCGGCCTGAATCTTCACCATCGCCACGACGCCGCGCAGCATGTCGCGGAGGTTCTTCGCGGCCTCGTCGTCCTTCGCCTCGGCCTTGAACGTGCCGGTGATGCCGCCGTTCAGGTGGCCGGAGGCCGAGAACCACGACAGGGTGGGAATGCGCTGCTGCAGTTCGCCGGGCAGGTCGGCCGTCTGCGCCACGGCGTCGAACCGGCCCACGGCCCAGGCGTTCGCGGCGTCGAGCTCGCTCACGAGCCGCATCAATTCGGTGTTGGAGAGCACGTTGCGGCCGGACCGCTTCGCGTCGATGGCGGCACGCACCCCGTCGGTGCTGCCCACGGCCACGACCCCCGGCTCGATGAAGCCCAGCGCCATCGACTCGTCGGCACCCTGGTGCGCGATGACACGCACGCCCTGGTAGTCACTGACCTCGGCCCCGTGCTCGCGGGCCAGGCCCTCGATACGCACCTGGTCGAAGCGGCCGCGCGCCAGGACCAGCGGACGGTGGTCGCCGGCGGCGTCGAGCGACTTGGGCATCAGCGCCGCGACGACGGCATCGACGTCACGCTCGACGTTCACGCCGGTCTTCTCTTCGAAGTCGTTCTGGTCGGGAGAGTCGGGATGGAGCTTGCGGAGGCGCTGGCGGAGGTCGGAGGCCATGACCTCCTGCACGTTGGCGTAGGCCACGGCTACGGCATCAGGGGGGACGAACGCGAGGTCGTCGGGGCCCGCCTGGCGGGTCAGGGCTACCGGCAGGCCGCCCATATAGGACGCCACCAAGCCAGTCGTCAGGCCGCCAATCAGGATGGCGAAAGCCGTGAGCACGAAGTAACGGGTCTTCGCGGTCATCGTGGGCAACCCCCTCATTCGATTATACGGATCGCCGTTACAAGAGGTTCGGGCGTTCGTCCCACCCCATCGCCTGGGGTCTGACGCGAGCCAACCTACTGCTCCAGCACGTATTCCCGCCGTGACACGGTGCGCATCGCCAGCCACAGGAAGGCGACCAGCAGGACCGTGAGCCAGGCCAGTGCGGTCGGCACGGAGGGGACGTCCCGGAACAGCCCCTGGATGAGGCTGAGGGCGCTGTCGCTGGGCATCGCATGGGGCACCAGCGCCTGGAGGTGCCGGGCCACGGTGAACTGCCGCAGGTAGCCCGGCAGGGCCAGGACCACCGGCTCCCAGCCGAAGGCGAAGATCAGGCCGCCGACGAGCGGCCGCTTGAGGCGAGCCCCGACGAACGCGAAGACCGCCCCGTAGACGGCCAGCCCGGCCGCCAGGATGGCCAGGTCCAGCACGAGCGACCGGAACGTGCCCGGCACCTGGGCGAAGGGCACGGTCAGGAAGTAGGTGAGCATCACCGACGGCAGCACCACCAGCCCGGTGCAGGCGAGGTAGGCCAGGTACTTCCCGAGCAGCACGGCGCCGCGCGGGATGGGCCGGGAGAACAGGTACGTGATGGTCTTGTCTTCGACTTCGTCGGCCATCAGCGAGGTGCCGTAGAAGAGGCCCAGCACCGGCACGATGAAGCGGACGTAGAGCAGCCAGATCATCACGCCGAAGACGCTGCCGCCGGCAACGCGGGCGCCGTTCACCCGCAGGGCCGGGGCGCCGAACGCCTCGACGACGCGGAAGATGATGGCGAGCAGCACCGGTCCGCCCACGACCAGGGCCATGAAGATGGTGCGGCGCGACCACAGCATCTCGCCGAACGAGACCTCGAAGACGCGCCGGGCGGCGGCCGTGGTGGAGAGCGCGGCGGGACGCGGCGGGGTCGTCGTCACTGGCGCACCAGGTAGCTGAAGACGGCCTGCAGGTTGTCGTCGGGCGACGTGACCTCGGCGATGGCGCCGGCGTCACCAGAAGCGGCCAGCGACGTGATGCGCTGATAGAACGCGTCGGGCTGACGGGTCTCGACGACGAGCGCGCCATCCTCGAACGCCATTCGCGTCACCGCCGGGTCGTCGAGCAGTCGCGCGGCCAGGGCCCGCGGCTCGGCCGCCTTGACGTGCACGGTGTGGGGATGCGTGTCGATCAGGTCGCGGATCTGGTGGACGTTGCCTTCGGCCAGGATCCGCCCGTTGGTGATGAGCAGGATGTTCGAGGTCATGGCCTCGATCTCGTGCAGGATGTGGCTCGACACGATGACGTGGCGGCCGCGCTTCGCCCAGTCCTTCACCAGGCGGATCGTCTTGCGGCGCTGCAACGGATCCATGCCGGTGAGCGGCTCGTCGAGGATCAGGATGTCGGGGTCGTGCACGAGCGCCTGCGCCAGCTTCACGCGCTGCCGCATGCCCTTGCTGTAAGCGCCGATCTTCTTCTCGCCGGCCTCGGTGAGGTCGACGATCTCCAGCGCCCGGCGCGCGGCGGCGTCGGCCTCGGCGTCCGAGAACCCGTTGAGCGTGACGAGGGCGGCCACCCACTCGCGCCCGGTCATCCGCTCGTAGAAGGCATCCTGCTCCGGGCAGAAGCCGACGCGGGCATACGCCGAGGGGGTATCCCACAACGTCGTCCCCATGACGCGGATGGTGCCCTGGCTCGGCTTGAGCTGGCCGGTCATCAGCTTCATGAACGTCGACTTCCCCGCCCCGTTCGGGCCCAGCAGCCCGGTGATGCCGGGCGGAATCGAGACGGTGACGTCGTTCAGTCCGCTCACCTGCCCGTACCACTTGGACAGGTGCTCCGCCTGCACGATCGGCGTCTGCGGCGTGGCCTCCATCAGCTCACGATCTCCACCGCGCGCACGCGCCGTTCGAGCACGACCGCCGAGCCCACGATCAGGCCGATCACGACCAGCGCCGCGCCCCAGACCGGCAGGTCGTAGCGCAGCGGCAGGCGGAAGATGGCGTCACCCAGCACGTCGAGCGAGTCGCCCGGCGACAGCCACGCGAACGACGACTTCGTGGTGATGCCGCGCACCGCCTGGAACAGCGCACTCGTGAAGAAGATGAGGCCGGCGTACATCACGGCCACGAAGCGGCTGCTCTTCGAGAGCGACGACAGCGCCAGCATCGTCATCGACGCCAGCACCACCTGCGCCAGCGAATACAGCGTGATCGCGGGAATCAGATAGAGGTTGGCGCGAACGAAGCTGAAGTTCCCCGCGAAGCCCACCTGCACGAACAGCAGCAGGATCGCCGGCAGGAACGTGACGGCGAGGAGCAGCACGAACAGCACCGCCATCTTGCCGGCCACGTACTCCCAGCGCGACAGCGGCTTCGACAGATAGAGCTGCAGTGCATTGGCGCGGCGGTCGGCGGCGATGAGGCCGGCGCCGACGAACACGGTGAAGAAGAACACGAACGCGGCCTGGGTCTCGAGGAAGGAGCGGAACGTCTCGGGCTTCAGCGCCAGCATCGACGCCTGCGGCACGTTGGCGGCGGCGTAGGCCTGCACGCTGCGGACGATGAAGGGGCCCCAGGCCATGAGCATCAGGCCGAGGTACTTGCGCTGCACGAGCACGTTGCGGATGCCGGCCTTCGCGATCACCTGCCAGCCGGCGCCGGTCTGGAACCGCTCGCCCTTGTAGCGCTGATAGCCCTGGTCGTGGATGGGCATCGGCTACTCCGCCCCGACCGCGCGCGCGAACGCGTCTTCGAGCGTGGGCACGCTCTGCCGCAGGTGGCGCACCTGCAGGCCGTGGGCCGCGGCGAGCTTGAAGATCGGCTCGGCGCCGGCCTCGCCCGGCACGAACACCCGCATCACGTCTTCTTCGCTGTCGTGCACGTCGTAGCCGGCGGCCGCCAGCAGTTCGGCCATCCGGTCGGCGCCGTCCTTGACCCGCAGTTCGAAGACGCGGCCCTGCGGCCCGCGCACGGCATCGAGCGCGCCCTGCGTGGCCACGGCGCCCTTGTCCATCACGATCACGTGATCGCAGGTGAACTCGATGTCGGGCAGCAGGTGCGACGACACGATCAGGTTCACGCCCTTGTTGTGCGCGAGGTCGCGAATCAACTCGAGCATCTCGTCGCGGCCCTTCGGGTCCATGCCGTTGGTGGGCTCGTCGAGGAACAGCAGGTCGGGGTCGTGCACCAGGGCCTGGGCCAGCTTGATCCGCTGCTTCATGCCGGTCGAGTAGGTCTCGACGTTGCGGTAGCGGGCTTCACCCAGGCCGACGTAGTACAGCACCTCGTGCGCGCGCTGCATGGCATCGGCCGGCGGCAGGCCGGCGAGTTGCCCGCAGTAGGCGACGAAGGCCACGGCCGACATGCCCGGGATGTGCGCGTCGGTCTCCGGCATGTAGCCGAGCCGGGCGCGAATCTCGAGGGCCGAGGTGGCGACGTCGAGCCCGAGCACGCGCATCGCCCCGGCGCTCGGCGTCACGAAGGCCAGCAAGGCCTTGAGCATCGTGCTCTTGCCGGCGCCGTTGGGCCCCAGCAGGCCGATCGCGCCACCGGGGAAGACCGCGGAGACGTCTCGCAGGGCGGCCTGCCGGCCGTAGATCACCGTCACCCCATGAAGCTCGACGACCGGAGCCACGGCGGCGGGCGGCGTGCCGTCGTGGGAAGGCGGGGGCGGCTGCATTCGCTGGTAGATACGAGGGCCGGCGTGGTGTCGTTCGCGGACGGCCTACAGGCTGCCGCGCAGCCCCAGCGCGTCGGCCTCGCCGCGCAGGAAGGTGATGACGTTGGTGACGTGGGCGTCGAGGGGCAGGCCCATGAGCTCGGCCCCCTTCTTCAGGTGTTCGCGCGGCACGGCGCGGGCGAAGGCCTTGTCCTTCATCCGCTTGACGACCGACGACGCCTCCAGGTCGAGCACGCTCTTCGACGGCCGGACCAGCGACGCGGCGGTGACGAAGCCGGCCATCTCGTCGCAGGCCACCAGCGCCTTCTCGAGCGGCGTCTCCGGCTCGACGCCGGTGATCTCCCAGGCGTGGGATTGAATCGCCCGCATGACCCACTCGGGATAGCCCAGCGACCGCAGGTGCTCGCAGCCCTTGTTGGGGTGGTCTCCCAGCGTCGGATACCGCTCGTAGTCGAAGTCGTGCAGCAACGCCACGACGCCCCAGTCGTCCTCGTCGGCGCCGGCCAGCCGCGCGTAGCCACGCACCGCCGCTTCGACGGCCAGCGCGTGCTTGCGCAGGCTGTCGCTGGCGGTCCAGTCGGCGAGCAGCGTCCAGGCGGCCTGACGATCCAGTCCCATGGGCGACGATCCTACCTGCCTTCGGTCTCGCCCCGCAGCCGAAATGCGCGCGCGATCACCTCGACGGTGAAGGCGTTGACGCCCAGCGCCGCCACGTCGTCGTGCCGCACCCAGCGGACGTCCGCGGCATCGTCGCCAGCGCACAGGACACCCCCGGCCGGCGCGCAGAGGAAATCGACGATCACGAAGTGGTAGCGCACGCGGCCGGCATCGTCGCGGTGGACACGGTCGAAGACCTCGACCAGCGGGCCGACCGTGACATCGAGACCGGTCTCCTCGCGCACCTCGCGGCGCACGCCGTCCTGCAGCGACTCACCCAGTTCGAGCTGTCCCCCCGGCAGCGACCACTCGCCCTGGCGTGGCGGCCACGCGCGCTTCACGAGCAGCACGCGGTCGCCGTCGAGCACCACGCCGCCGACGGCGGCCACCGGCGCGGCTGGATAGTCGCGGGCCATCAGCCGAGCGCCAGCGACGGCACTGCGTTGAGGCGATCGTCGGCCCGTTCGCCGCGGGCGAGTTGGCGCAGCCCCGCGGCAGCAATCATCGCGGCGTTGTCGGTGGCCAACGCGATCGGCGGCACGAACACCGGTAGACGGCGCGACTGCCCGCGCGCCGCGAGATCGGCGCGCAGCCGGCTGTTGGCCGAGACGCCGCCAGCGACGCCCACGGCCTTCGCGCCGACGGCGCGGGCGGCGTCGAACGTGCGCGAGAGCAGCGTCCGCACGACGACGCGCTGGAAGCTGGCGCACAGGTCGGCGACTTCCGCCTCGGGCAACTGCGCCACGCCGAGCGCCGCCTGTCGCAGGCGCACGTGCCGAAGCACGGCGGTCTTCAGGCCGCTGAAGCTGAAGTCGAAACTCGAGTCGCGCTCGCGGGCGTTGCGATCGGGGTGGGTGAGCCGGGTGACGGGCAGGTCCACGGCATCGTCACGGCCGGCGGCTGCGAGCCGGTCGATCACCGGGCCACCCGGATAGCCGAGACCGAGCAGCTTCGCCACCTTGTCATACGCCTCGCCGGCAGCGTCGTCGCGGGTGCGTCCCATGAGGTGAGACCGACCCGCCGCCGGCACGTGGTAGAGGCTCGTATGGCCGCCCGAGACGACCAGCACGACCGCGGGTTCGGGGAGCGGGCCGTGCGCGAGCCAGAGCGACTCGACATGGCCGGCGATGTGGTGGACACCGACCAGCGGCAGGCCGCGAGCCCACGCCGCGGCCTTCGCGAAGCTCACGCCGACCAGCAGCGAGCCGACCAGCCCGGGCCCCTGGGTCACGGCCAGGCCGTCGATCCCCTCCCAGCCGAGACCCGCGTCGGCAAGCGCGCGCTCGACCACGCCACAGATGTCGCGCACGTGCTGGCGTGACGCGAGCTCCGGCACGACGCCGCCCCACTCGCGATGGATCGCGACCTGCGAGGCGACGATGTTCGACCGCAGCCGCCACGGCCCCTCACCCGGCCCCTCGACGACGGCGGCGGCCGTCTCGTCGCACGACGTCTCGATGCCCAGGATCCGCACGGGCTCAGGACGCGGCGGTCGCCAGCGCCGTATCGAACGGCGGACGCAGCACGCCGCGCTCGGTCACGATGGCCGTGATGTAGCGCGCCGGCGTGACGTCGAAGGCCGGATTGCGGATGGCGGCGCCGTCAGGGGTCACCTGCGTGCCGGCCAGGTGTGTGACCTCTTTCGTGTTCCGTTCCTCGATCGGGATCTGGGCGCCGCTGGGCGTGGCGAGATCGATGGTCGACCACGGCGCGGCGACGTAGAACGGCACCTGATGCGCCGCCGCGACGATCGCCAGCCCATACGTGCCGATCTTGTTGGCGGCATCGCCGTTGGCGGCGATGCGGTCGGCGCCGACCACCACGAGGTCGACATGGCCGGCGGCCATCATCGCCGCCGCCATGTTGTCGGTGATGACCGTGGTGGGGATGCCGTCCTTCACCAGCTCCCAAGCCGTCAGGCGGGCCCCCTGCAGGAACGGCCGGGTCTCGTCGGCCATCACCGTGACGCGCTTGCCGGCGTCGACGGCCCCGCGAACGACACCCAGGGCGGTGCCGTAGCCGGCCGTGGCCAACGCTCCGGCGTTGCAATGCGTGAGCACGCGGGCGCCGTCGGCGACCAGGGCCTGGCCGTGGCGCCCGATGGCGCGGCAGCTCTCGACGTCGGCATCGTGGATGGCGTCGGCCTCGGCGCGCAGCCGGGCGCGGAGTTCGGGCACACCCTCCCCTGCACGCACGCCGGCGGCGAGCGCCTGCTTCATCCGCTCGATGGCCCAGAACAGGTTGACGGCCGTCGGTCGCGTGGCGGCCAGCGTGTCAGCCAGCTTCTGGAAGTCCACGGCGAACTGCCGCGTGCCGGTGGCGGCGCTGCGGGCCGCGCCGAGCGCCAGGCCCATCGCCGCGGCCACGCCAATCGCCGGGGCGCCGCGGATCACCATCGTCGTGATCGCCTTGGCGACGTCGTTGCCGGTCTTGCAACGGACGTAGATCTCGCGCGTCGGGAGCTTGCGCTGATCCACCATCACAATCACGTCGCCGTCCCAGGCGATGGTCGGGAGCATGGGGTGATCTTAGTAGGGACCGGGGAACAGGGACCAGGGAACAGGGGCGACGGACGCGATCGTCGAGGCAGCCCGTGAGAGTTCAGGTCGGCGCGATCAGCGCCGACGCCGTCCCTGGTGCCCGTTCCCTGGTCCCTGTTCCCTACCCCTTCAAGAGTCGCCTGTCGAATGGCATCGGCAGCAATTCGGCGAGTTGGTGCCGTGCGGTCTCGCGTTCGAGGTTCGCCATCACGACTTCGATGTCGCCGCAGTACTCCCACAACAGCTGCCGGCACGGGCCGCACGGCGGCGTCGGCGCCGCCGTGTCGGCGACCACCACGATGCGCACGAAGCGATCGTGGCCGTCGGACAGCGCCTTGAACAGGGCCACGCGCTCGGCGCACATCGTCAGGCCATAGGTGGCGTTCTCGATGTTGCAGCCGGTCACGATGGCGCCGTCAGCACACTGGAGCGCCGCGCCGACGCGGAAGGTCGAGTATGACGCGCGGGCATGGGCGCGGGCGGCGCGGGCGGCGTCGACGAGCGCGTCAGAGGCGGCCAATGATGCCCTCCAGCAGCTGGATGAACTGTCCCCTGACTCGCGCCGCGACCGCCATGACCTCGTCGTGGTTCAGCGGCGCATCGACGACGCCGGCGGCGGGATTCGTGATGCATGAGACGCCCAGCACCTCGAGGCCCATCTGACGCGCGACGATGGCTTCGGGTGCCGTCGACATCCCCACGGCGTCGGCACCGAGCACGCGGAACGCCCGGATTTCGGCCGGCGTCTCGTAGCTGGGGCCATGGACGGCGACGTAGATGCCGTGCTCCAGCGGAATGCCGCTCGAGGCCCCGACTTCGGTCGCGAGCGCGCGGAGCCGTCGCGAGTACACCTCGGTCATGTCCGGGAAGCGCGCTCCCAGGGCCGGGTCACCCGGCCCGACCAGCGGATTGCTGCCCATCAGGTTGATGTGATCGTCGATCAGCATCAGCGCCCCGGTGGCGAAGCGTGTGTTGATCCCGCCGGCCGCGTTGGTGAGGATGACCCGGGGCACGTCGAGCGCGCCGACGACGCGCATCGCGAACGTGACGTCGGTCAGCGGGTGCCCTTCGTAGAAATGCGCACGGCCGGACAGGGCCAGCACGCGCCGTCCGGCGACGGTGCCGAGCACCAGCAGGCCGGCATGTCCGACGACCTTGGCGGCGGGCCAGTGCGGAATCGCGGCGTACGGCACGCGGATCGCGTCGGCCAGCGACTCCGCGAAGGCGCCCAGGCCGGAGCCGAGCACGATGGCGACATCGGCGCCGGCGACGCCGCGCGCCCGAAGGGCGTCGGCGGCCACGGCGATGCGATCGGTGTAGAGCGACACGGCGTCTCCTCGGCGGGCTACGGCGTCGAGACGCCGCCCGAGGCGTCGACGTGGGCGCGAATGAGCGGCGTGGCGTCGACGACGCCACCGATGACCACGGCCGCCGCGACGACCGCACGTGCCGCGGCGATTCGGGCCGCGTCGGGGCCGTGCAGGTCGAGCAGCGGATCGCCGCGACGCACCGTCGATCCGACGGTGGCTCGCACCACGATGCCGGCGGCGTGGTCTACGGGGTCGCCCTTCTTCTCGCGGCCGGCGCCGAGCAGCACGGCGGCCTGGCCGACCAGGGCCGCGTCGATGTCCGACACGGTCCCGTCGGCGGCGGCAGACAGCGTCTCGACGACGGCGGACGCTGGCAACCGCGCCGGGTCGTCGATCACGGCGACGGCGCCCCCCTGCGCCGCGACCATGGCGCGGAAGCGATCGCGCCCGGCGCCCGTCCGGATGGCGTTGCGCAGTTGCCGCCGGGCGTCGTCGGCGCTCGTCGCCACGCCGGCCAGGCGCAGGACGCGGCCGCCAATCGTCTCGACGACCTCGACGAGGTCCGCCGGCCCCTGCCCTGCGAGCGTCTCCAGGCACTCGCGAATCTCGAGGGCGTTGCCAACCGCCCGCCCGAGCGGCCGATCCATCCCGGTCACCACCGCCTCGGTGGGCACGCCGCGTGCGCCGCCGATGGCCACGAGGGACTGGGCGAGCGCCAGGGCGTCGGAGCGCGTCTTCATGAAGGCGCCACGGCCGCATTTCACGTCGAGCACGAGCGCCTGGCTGCCCTCGGCGAGTTTCTTGCTCATGATCGACGCCGAGATGAGCGGGATGCTCTCGACGGTCGCCGTCACGTCGCGCAGGGCGTAGAGCACCTTGTCGGCCGGCGCCACGTCGGCGGTCTGGCCGATCAGCGCACACCCGGCGGTTCGCAGCACCTCGAGGAACCGTGCCTCGTCGAGATCGACGCGGAATCCGGGTATGGACTCGAGCTTGTCGAGCGTGCCGCCGGTGTGGCCGAGACCACGCCCGGACATCTTCGGCATGACCACGCCGCAGGCCGCGACGAGAGGGGCCAGCACGATCGACACCTTGTCGCCGACGCCGCCCGTGCTGTGCTTCCCCACCTTGGTCCCGGGCAGGGCCGACAGGTCGACGCGACGGCCCGACCGCACCATCGCGTCGGTGAGGGCGGCGGTCTCGTCGGGTGTCATGCCGCGCAGAACGATCGCCATGAGCAGGGCCGACGTCTGGTAGTCGGCCCACGAGCCGTCCAGCACCCCGCGCACCATGGCGTCGATCGCCGCAACGGTGAGCACCTCGCCGTCCCGTTTCGCGCGGATGATGTCGACGGCGCGCATGCGATCGGGGCGCAGTATAGCAGTCGGTTTGACGTCTATAATCTACCCGGGTCAGCGGCGCCCCCGGCCGGACCCGACGTCCGGCCTCCATGTCTCACGCGACCGAGCCGCTGTCGGCCGATACGACGAGCAAGCTCCTCGATCTCGCCCGCGGCTGCAAGGCCGCGGCCCGAGTGGTGTCGATGTACCCCGCGACCCACCCGGCGATCCAGGACGCGCTCAGCCGCGTCACCGCGGCCGGCGCGAAGGCCGTCACCGACGGCCCGTTCCTCATCACCGTGATGCCCGACACCCTGCTCGTGGCCGGGCGGGCGCTGGCGCGGCCCGACACCGCGGTCTCGGAGCTGGCGGCGATGCTCCACGCCCACAGCGTCGGCGAGCTGAACATCACCGGCCGGCTCGAGGCACCGGCATGGCACGCCTTCCTCGTGCTCATCGCGCAGACCCCGGCCGACATCCGCGATGAGGGCGGCATCAGCCGCGCGTGGGAGGCGGCCGGAGGCGGCCCGCTCGAGGTCCGCCAGATCGATTACGGCGAGGTGCTGCGCGAACGCGCGGGGCAGGAGAACTCCGACTGGGAGAACATCCTCACCGCCTACCTCCAGGGCGAGCAGACCGACCTCGACGACTCGATGCTCTCGACGCTGCTCGAGATCGCCAACGAGCCGTCGCGGCTGGCGTCGTTCGTCGACGGGCTGGTCGAGCGCACCGAGCACGACGGCCTCTTCCAGACCAAGCAGAAGGCGCAACTGGCCAAGCTGCTGCAGGCGCTGGCGGCGTTCATCACGCGGTCCGATCCCGGCCAGCTCGATCGCGTGCTGCGCAATCTCGCGAATGCGGTGGCGCGGATGTCGCCCGACATGCTGCTGTCGCTGCTCGAGGAACCGCAGCCCACCGGCGAGGACGGCCAGCCGGAAGGCATCGACCTGGGCTCGGAGCTGCGCGAGCGCGTCGACGAGTCGATCGTCGCCAAGTTCGTGGCGGCGTCGGTGGCGCGCGATCGGGCCGCCACCGCACGCCTGGCCCAGGCGTTCCAGGCGCTGGTGCCTGATCACTCGCAGCACGACCGCGTGCTCGAACTCGCCGGCGCAGCGGCACAGGCCGGCCCGATGGGCCGCGAGCCGAACTTCTCGGACCTGTGGCGCCAGGCGGCGGACATCCTGTCGTCGTACACCGACGAGAAGTTCATCTCCGAGGACTACGCCCGCGACCTCAGCCAGGCGCGCGTCATCGCCGTGGAGATGGACCGGATCGGCGACGACCCGCCCGAGCGCGTCGCCGCGTGGGTGGCGACGGTGTCCGACGAGCAGGTGCGCCGGCTCGACCAGCAGGTGCTGGGCGACCTCATCGTCGTGGAATCGCGGCCCGACGAGTGGCGCAAGGTGCTGGGCCTGGCCTCGAGCCGCATCGAGCAGCTCGTGCTGGTCGGCGATCTGGCGCCGGCGCAGGACCTGCTCGACACCGTCCTGCACGTCTCGCGCGATCAGGCGTCGCCCTTCGCCGGCGCGGCGCGCGAGGGTGTGAACGCGCTGGCATCGGGCGAGGTGATGACGCACGTGCTGCTGTTCATCCGCCAGGCCGAGGACGCCGAGCTGCCGCGCGTCACCCGCTTGTGCCTGTCGCTCGGGAAATCGGTGGTCGGACGCCTGGTCGATGCCCTGCTCGCCGAGGACGGCGCGCGCACGATCCGACGCCTGCGCGAAGTGCTCATGTCGTTCGGCTCGGCGGCGCGCGCCCGCGTCGCTGAGCTGTGCGCGTCGCCGAACCCCTCGGTGCGCCGCACCGCCGTGGAGCTGGTCCGCGCCGTCGGCGGCGGCGAGACGCTGTCGTTGCTGCTGAAGCTGCTCGACGACGAGGAAGTCACGGTGCAACGCGACGCGCTGCGCGCCATCGTGCAGATGGGCACCGACGAGGCCTTCACCGCCCTGCGCGACGCCCTCACCTCGGGCCCGCCGCGCACGCGCGACATGATTACCGGCGCCCTCGGCACGCTGCGCGACGAACGCGCGGCGCCGCTCTTCGCCTTCATCGTGCGACAGGGACTCGGGCGCGGTCGCACCGAGAAGGTGTATCTGAGCGCCGTCGACGCGCTGGGCGCCCTGCGGGTGTCGGACGAGCTGACGATCGGCACGCTCCGCGAGGCCACCGGCCGCGGCGACTGGTGGAATCCGTTTCAAGCCCGCCGCCTGCGCACCGCCGCCGTGAAGGCCTTGCGCATGATCGGATCGCCGGAGGCCTGGAGCGTGCTGGAGGCCGTCGCGGCGTCCGGCCCGTACGGCGCGAAGACCGCCGCGCAGGCCGCCCTGAGCGGTGCCCGCCGGCCCGGTCCGACCCCGCCCGAGACCAGCCCCCCCTCTGACCCGGAACCCGGCAGCGATGCCGCGGTGGCCGAGGTCGAGTCTCCGAGGAGTGACGCGTGAGCGACGCCGCCCGGCAACTCCGGCAGGCCGACGAGTTCGTCCGACGACTCACGGCCGCCGTCCGTGCCAACCAGTTGTATGCGCCGTCGCATCCGCTCGCCGGACGCGCTCTCAAGGCGCTCGCCGAGTCGGCCGGGCAGATGCTGGCCGACGAGGTGAACCTGAACATCGGGTTCATCGAGAACGAGATCGTGGTCGGCGAGATCCCGCTCGTGCACGCCGGCGACGCCTTCGTCGAGCTGCTGCGGCGCGTGCGCCAGGTGGGCATCGAGCGCATCACGTTCGATCGCGGCGTCTCCCCGGAAGAGCTCGGCGTGCTGGTCGAGACGCTGGCGCACCCCGAGCGCGCCGGCATCACCGCGGCCGGCCAGATCCCGGACCCGCTGGCCGTGGTCGGCACGCTCACCAAGGTGCGCGTCGGCCGGCTCTCGCTCGACGAGCGCGTCGAGTCCTCCGCCGCCGACGTCGCGACCATCCGACGCCTCTACACCGACGGCGTGTCGATCGCCGGCGCGCTGTGGGAGATGACGCAGAAGGAAGGGATGCCCGATCCCAACCAGGCCAAGCAGCTCGTGGACTCGCTGGCCCAGGCCGTGGCGCAGAACCGCACCGCGCTCATGGCCCTCACCGCGCTCAAGGACTACGACAACTACACGTTCACGCACATGGTGAACGTGTCGATCCTGGTGATGGCGCAGGCGCGCAGCCTCGGCATCGACGGCGCGCTCCTGCGCGAGTTCGGCCTCGCCGCGCTGATGCACGACATCGGCAAGGTCCGCACGCCGCTCGACATCCTCACCAAGCCCGATCGCCTCACCGAGTCGGAGTTCGCGATCATGCGGATGCACGTCGTCGACGGCGCCGAGATCCTGCGCCGGACGCCGGAGATCCCGGCGCTGGCGCCGGTGGTCGCGTTCGAGCACCACCTGCGCATCGACGGATCGGGCTATCCGATGGGCGTGAAGCGGTCGTCACTGAATCTCGGCACGATGCTGTGCAGCATCTCGGACGTCTACGACGCCATGCGCTCGCAGCGGGCCTACCAGGGCGCGCACGCCACCGACCGCATCCTCGCGGTGCTGCAGAAGAGCGACGGCCTGCACTTCGACCAGCACCTGGTGCGCCGGTTCTCGCAGCTCATGGGCCTCTACCCGCCCGGCAACATGGTGCGTCTCGACACCGGCCATGTGGGCGTGGTCATTCGCACCTTCGCGCCCGACCCGCGGCGTCCGCGCGTGCGCGTCATCATCGACACGGCCGGCACCAAGATGGCACGGCCCTTCGACGTGAACCTCTGGGACGTCGACAGCGAGACGCCCGGGCCCCGCACCATCGTCGCCCCCGTCGACCCGAAGGACTTCGGCATCGACCCCCTCACCTACCTGTGACGACCCGCTCGATGCGCGTCGCGTTGCTGCCGGTGGCCGTGACGGCCCTGGCGTCGCTGGTGCTGGCGCATGCGGCGCCGGGAGCGTCGCAGCCCGGTCCCGCCGCGAGCGGCCCGTCGCTGCTCGTCATCGTGGTCGTCGATCAGATGCGGGCCGACTACCTGACCCGCTTCGACGCTCGCTTCACCGGCGGCTTCCGCCGCCTGCTCGACGACGGCGCCGTCTTCGACAACGCCTACTACCCGTACCTGAACACGGTGACGTGCGCCGGCCACGCGACGATCGGCACCGGGGCGCTGCCGAAGAGCCATGGCGCCATCCTCAACCAGTGGTACGACCGCGCGCTGGGCCGGCCGCGGACCTGCACCGAGGACCTGTCGGCCACGACGTTCACCTACGGCACGTCCGACACCGGCCGTGGCCATAGCGCCGCGGCCTTGCGGGTGCCGACGCTCGGCGAGCGGCTGCGCGCACGTTCGCCCGAATCACGGGTCCTGACCTTCTCGATGAAGGCGCGCTCGGCCCTGATGCTCGCCGGCCGCCAGGCCACCGCGGCAACGTGGCTCGGCGATCACGGGTTCGAGACGTCGTCGGCGCTGGGCGGGCTGCGCCCCGAGATCTCCAGGGCGCTCTTCGCCTCGCCGATGCAGGCCGCGCACGACGAGGTCTGGGAACGGCTGATGCCGGTGGACACCTACACCGGCATCGACGACGGCATCGGCGAGCGGCCCGATCCTGGCTGGACGCGCGTCTTTCCGCATCCCCTCGCCGGCACGGCGCCCGGGCACTTCCACAACCTGTGGGAGGAGAGCCCGTACTCCGACGCCTACCTGGGCGAGCTGGCGTCCACGGCCATCCGCGACTTCCAGCTCGGACAGCGTGGCGTGGTCGATCTGCTCGGCGTCAGTTTCTCGGCCACCGATCTCGTGGGCCACTCCTTCGGGCCGGAGAGCCACGAACTGCAGGACACGCTGCTGCGTCTCGACCGCGCGCTCGGGGCCCTCCTGGCGACACTCGACCGCGTCGTCGGCCGCGATCGCTACGTGCTCGGGCTGTCGGCCGACCACGGCGTGGCGAAGATCCCCGAGGCGGAACGGGCGGCCGGCCGGCCGGGAGGACGGGTGCCGCTCGGCCTCGTCCGCAGCACGGTCGAACAGGCGCTGTCGGGACTCGGGCCCGGGCCGCACGTGGCGCGCGCCGAGTACACGCAGGTCTACCTGACACCGGAGACGGCGGCGAAGGCCACAGCGGAGACACTCGCTCCCGCGATCGCCGCGCTGAAGGCCATGCCCGGACTGCAGGCCGCAGTCTGGAACCGGACTCTCGACGGGCCAGTGGACGGCGTCGCGCCGGACGTCCTGAACGCCATCCGCGGCAGCTACGACCGCGAGCGGAGCGGCGACATCTCGATCGTGCCGGCGCCGTACTGGTTCCTGGTCCTCGGCTCGCGTCCCGACGGCGGCGATGGCACGACGCACGGCTCGGCCAACGAGTACGACCAGCACGTGCCGCTGGTCTTCCTCGGCCGGCCCTTCACGGCGGGACACTACGCCGCGCGCGTCTCCCCCGCAGACCTGGCCCCCACGCTCGCCAGCACCATCGCTCTGCCGATGCCGGGCATCGAGGGTCGGGCCGTGCCGCTGACGCCGGCCCGCGGCCCGCAGTAGACTCACAGGGCCTGCCCCCGTTTTCCGAGGACCCGTCCATGTCCCATCCCACCCGAGGCGGGCGCTCCGTCGCGGCCCTGACCGCATTGGGCGCCGTGGCGCTGCTGATCGCCGCGCCGGCCGGACAGCAGTCCGACGTCTCGCACCGATTGCTGCTCGGTGAAGCCGCGCTGAGCGGCATCGATCGGGGGCTCGCGCCCGACTCCGGCGCCGACATCACCGCCGATCGCACTCGCCGTGCCGCCAACGCCGTCGACGCCGAGGGCACGCCCCGCGGGGCGTATGCCGGAGGCGCCGTCATCGTGAAGTTCCGCGACGACACCGTCACGACGCGGCAGTCGGCGCTGCGCGCCGTGCGTGGCGAGCGGCTGGCCCGTCCCGACCACGCCGACTTCGAGCTGATGACGCTGCCGGCGACGGCCGACGCCGAAGCCGCTGCCGCCGACCTCGAAGCCCTCGACGGCGTCGAGTACGCGCAGCCGCGCTATCGCAACCACGCGATGTACCGGCCGAACGATCCGCTCTACAACCTGCAGTGGAATTTCCCCGCCATCGACATGGAACGGGCCTGGGACATCCAGCGCGGCGCGACCAGCAGCGTGGTGGTCGCCGTGCTCGACAGCGGCGTGGCCTTCCGCGACGCGATCGTGCGCTACTCCACGCGGCCCTTCCGCGTCGCGGCCGGCGGGCCGGTCTACCCGTCGCTCGGCACCATCGACGTGCCGTTCGCGGCGGCGCCGGATCTCGGCGCGTCGACGCGCTTCGTGAGCCCGCGCGACTTCATCTGGAACGACGACCTGCCGCTCGATCTCGACGGCCACGGCACGCACGTGGCCGGCACCATCGGCCAGGCCACCGACAACGGCGCCGGCGTGGCCGGCATGGCCTTCAACGTCCGGATCATGCCGGTGAAGATCATCAGCGACGTCTGGGACGACGCGTTCGGCAACGACGCCGGCGGCACCGACGACGTCGTGGCGCAGGGCATCCGCTGGGCCGCCGACAACGGCGCTCACGTCATCAACATGAGCATCGGCCGCGAGACCGGCGGCCCGGCGCCGGCCGTGGAGGCCGCGGTGCGCTACGCGGTGTCGCGCGGCGCGTTCGTGGCCATCGCCTCGGGCAACGACGGCGACGGCCAGAACCGTCCGAACCGCAGCGCCGAGTTCGCCGCGCGCATCGACGGCGCGGTGGCCGTGGCCGCCGTCGGCCGCGGCCTCGATCGTGCCTACTACTCGACGACCGGCAGCTACGTGGAGATCGCGGCGCCTGGTGGCGACTCGCGCGCCGCGGGAAGCCTGCGCGAGGGCGGGATCCTGCAGCAGATGGTCGATCAGGAGCTGGCGCACACCTGGACGCTGGCGCCGGCGCTGTTCCGCGCGCCGCGGTTCGACGCCTTCGGGTACTTCTACACGCAGGGCACGTCGATGGCGGCGCCGCACGTCTCCGGCTTCGCCGCGCTGCTGCGCCAGCAAGGCCTCACGAATCCGGTCGCCATCGAGGCGGCGATGAAGCAGTTCGCCACCGACCGCGGGCCGACCGGCCGCGACGACCAGACCGGCGCCGGTCTCATCAACCCGCGGGCCACGCTGCGTGGCCTCGGGCTCGCGCGGTAGGAGGCGACCATGCGCCACGCTCTCCTGATCGCCGCGGTCCTCGTGTTCGCTCCTGTCCCGGCCCTCGCGCAGTTCCAGCCGAGTACGCCGCCCGCCTATCCCGACGGCCTCGACATCCGCCCCGTGGTGTCCGTCGGCACGACCTGGTTCACCGCGGCCGACACGTTCGACGCCGTGCTCGGCAGTGACCGCGGGCAGGACTGGGGCGGCGGCGTCAACGTCACCCAGGGACCGGCCTTCCTGGAACTCACGGCGCGACGCTTCTCGAAGTCGGGCACGCGCGTGTTCGTCACCGACACGAAAGACGTCTTTCCGCTCGACATCCCCGTCGACGTCTCGACGACCACGTTCGAGGCCGCGGCCGGCTGGCGGTTCCGTCCGCTGTTCGGACGCCTGCGTCCGTACGTCGGCGCAGGCTACACGCGCCTGCAGTACGAGGAGACGGCCGACTTCGCCGGCGACGGCGACGACGTGAAAGAGGGCTTCAACGGCTTCCACGTCCTCGGCGGCGTCGAGGTGCGAGTCACGCGGTGGATCGGGCTGGCCGGCGACGTGGTGTGGACGTCGGTCGCAGATGCGATCGGCCAGGCGGGCGCATCCAAGGCGTTCGGCGAGGACAATCTTGGCGGCACGAGCCTCCGCCTCAAGCTCGTCATCGGCCGCTGACGGCTTCGTCCGCCGCGTGCTGGCAGTGGTGGCCCGCGTCCCGCCCGGGCGTGTCACGACCTACGGCGACGTCGCCGTACTGGCCGGCCGGCCCGGAGCGGCCCGCGCGGTCGGCAACATCATGGCCCGCTCGGGACGTCCCGGGCTTCCCTACCATCGCGTGATCGCCGCCGGCGGCGCCCTGGGCGGCTACAGCGACCTGGCGCTCAAGCGCGCGCTGCTGGCGGCCGAGGGCCTGGTGGTCGGGCGCGCCCGCGTCCGTCACTTCGCCGACGTCCGCTGGCCCGGCCCGAAACCCCGCCGCTGACGCGCTACGCGCATTCCCTCGCCGCTGCACAGTCCCGCCTGAACCAAGCTCGTCCTTGACTGAATATTTTCAAGGCGGAGCCTGACGATCGGGACGAACGCCCTTTACACTGGGTTGGACCGCTCGTTTTGATTGTCCGTCGCCGATGCCCGGTGCGGATTTGGTGAGGAAACCGACTATGCCTCGACGGCTCCCAGTGTGCCTTGCGGTGGCGTTCGCCACCCTGCTCGCCGCGCGCGCCATCGCTCAACCCGCCCAGACCGGCACGCTCGCCGGCGAGGTCTCCGACGCCAGTGGCGGTGTCCTGCCCGGCGTCACCGTCACCGCGACCAGCCAGGAACGCGGCGTCGTCCGCACGGCGGTCACCGACGAGAACGGCCGGTTCGTGTTCCCGGCGACGACCATCGGGAACTACCGCATCGAAGCCAACCTGTCCGGCTTCGCGCCGGTGATCCTCACCGACAACCTGGTCGAGACGGAGAAGACCACCAGCGTCACGGTGCAGCTCAAGGTCGGCGGACTGACCGACTCGGTGACGGTCACCGGCGAGACGCCGATCGTCGACATCACCACCGCCACGGCCAACATCCGCATGCGGCGCGAAGAGTTCGAGCGCCTGCCGGTCGGCCGGAGCTACCAGTCGCTCAGCGCGATGACGCCCGGCGTCGTCGGCGGCACCGTCACCAACAACAGCAACGTCAATGCGCTGGGCTCGCCCCAGGGCGGCAACCTTTTCATCGTCGACTCGGTCGACACCACCGACCCGACCACCGGCACGTTCGGCACCAACCTGAACTTCGAGGCGGTGCAGGAAGTCTCGATCTCGACCTCGGCCACCTCGGTGGAATACGGCCGCGCCCAGGGCGCCATCGTCAACGTGATCACGAAGAGCGGCACCAACCGCTACGAGGGTTCGGCCAAGTACATCGTCGTCAACGACGACTGGGACGCGCAGAACTCGACCAAGAACGAGATCACCGGCGCGTCGCTCGAACGCGTGAAATTCGACCAGGTCAACCCGGTCTACACCTTCACCGGCGGCGGCCCGCTGTGGAAGGACCGGGCCTGGTTCTTCGGCGCCTACGAGTACTCGAAGAACACGACGCCGCGGCGCCAGACCGGCGGCCAGATCGCCGAGGACTACCAGCAGACGACCAAGAACAAGTTCGTCAACGTCCGCGGCACCGTGCAGCTCGCCCCCGGGCACCAGGCCTGGGTGAAGTACTACCGCTCGCCCACCGACGGCTTCATCACCGACTACTGGGGCACGGCGCAGCCGGCCGGTGAGCTCGAGGCGCTGACGTCGCAGAACCAGTCGAGCGACTCGTGGGCCGGGCAGTGGAACGGCGTGTTCGCCGGCAACCTGGCCGTGGAAGCCGCGTTCGGCACGTATTCCTCGACGATCGACGTGACGACCTACCAGGCGGGTCGCGGCGGCAACGCCCCGATTCTCAACCAGGCCGACAATCGCAACTACAACGGTGCCACGTTCGATGGCTACGTCGAGCGGCCCCGCAAGCAGGCCAACATCGCCGCGACCTACTTCTTCAACCTGGGATCGCGCAGCCACAACGTCAAGACCGGGGTCGATTTCCAGACCGTGGAGTCGGGCTCGCTCTTCAACTACCCGGAGAGCCGCCGCTTCATCGCGCTGTCGTACAACCAGGCGACCGGCGCCATCGTGCCGTCGTTCCGCCGCGACTACCAGTCGGGCGACTCGACGTCGACGGGCCGGAACATCGCGTTCTACCTGCGCGACAAGTTCGACGTCACGACCCGGCTGTTCGTCGAGGCCGGCTTCCGCCTCGAGAAACAGACCGGCGAGAGCGACCTCGGCGCCGATACCGTCGACACCTTCAAGATCGCGCCGCGGCTGTCGGCCAGCTATGACATCTCTGGCGACGGCAAGACGATTGTGAATGGCAGCTACGGCCGCTTCTACACCGGCGTCATCCAGAGTTTCTCGGACGGCTTCGCCAACGTGCCCCAGCAGCAGAACTACGACAACTACGTCTGGAACGGCAGCGACTACGTCTTCCAGAACAGCATCCGCATCGGCGGTAACTCGTTCCGGCCCAACCCCGATCTCGACCCGTCGTACCTCGACGAGTTCTCGGTCGGCTTCCAGCGCCAGATCGGCCGCAGCTTCGCCGCCGGCCTCCGCGTCGTCGCGCGCACGTGGGGCGACCTGATCGACGACATCCAGACGTTCAACGCCGACGGCTCGGTCAAGCGCGAGGTCGTGAACTACGACGTCGCCGAACGCTCCTACCGCGGCGTCATCGCCACCGTCGAGAAGCGCTTCTCGTCGAACTGGAACGCGGCCGCGAGCTACACCTTCTCACGCACCGAGGGCAACCACTTCGAGCCGACGTTCACGACCCTGGGCGACTACATCGACGCCCAGTGCCGCACCACGCTCGACACCTCGATCGGCAGCGGCGGCGTCATCCCCTGCCTCGAGGTCCAGAACGGCGCCAACAAGACCGGCCGGCCGATCTACGACCGTCCGCACAACTTCAAGTTCTACGGCGGCTACGTCCGGCCGATCGGGCCGATCACGCTGTCGGCGTCGGGCTTGGGCGAGGCGGTGTCGAAGCGCCGTTACGAGAAGCAGCGCTCGCTGAACGTGCTGCTGCCGGGCACGACGTCGAACTCGGGCGCCACGGCCACTTACTTCTACAACGAGCGCGGCGCCGATCAGCTCGACGGCATGGAGATCTACGTCGACGGCTCGCTGGAACTGACCTGGCGGGCGCCGGGCAGCACCCAGATCGGCATCAAGGGCGAGGCGTTCAACCTCACCAGCCGTGAGGGCAAGACGCAGTCGAACAACACCGCGTTCTGCGGCATCACCACCAGCACCGACTGCGCCAACGCCGTGAACAACTACGGCAAGGCCACGGCGCGGGGCTCGTTCCAGCAGCCGCGCCGGTTCCGCATCTCCATGATCTTCCGCTTCTAGGCGTTGTTTGCCGGGCTGGGGCTGGCGAGAGTCAGGCCCTGGCGCGACTCACGTGAGAAGGGCCGGGCGAATCGCCCGGCCCTTCGTGGTTTCTGAGTCCCCTGGTGACCAGTCCCAGGCCCCGTCGATTGGCGGCTAACCGCCGATCGACATCACGTCGAACTGCTCGTGGTGCAACTGGATGTCGGGCTTGACGATGACGTCCTTGCCCAGCATCTGCTTCAGGTCGCGCAGCACGCCGCGCTCCTCGTCCTTCAGCGCGCGGGCGATGTCGGGGTTGACGCGCAACAGCACGCCCAGCCCGGCCAGGTCCGGGCCCACCTTCTTCACCTCGGTCAGGATCTCGTAGCAGACCGTCGAGCTCGACTTGATGGTGCCGGTGCCCGAGCAGTACGGGCACGGCTCCGTCAGCGTGCGCTCGAGGCTCTGCTTGACGCGCTTGCGCGTGACGATGACCAGGCCGAAGTCCGAGACCTGCAGCGCCTTCGACGGCGAGCGGTCGCGCCTGAGCTCGTGCTCCACCGCCTGGAAGACCTTCTGGCGGTTCTTCTTCTCTTCCATGTCGATGAAGTCGAGCACGATGATGCCGCCCAGGTCGCGCAGCCGCATCTGGCGCACGATCTCCTTCGACGCCTCGAGGTTGGTCTTGATGATCGTGTCCTCGAGCCGGCCGGTGGACTTCTTGCCCACGTAGCGGCCGGTGTTGACGTCGATCGCCACCAGGGCCTCGGTCTGGTTGATGACGATCGAGCCGCCCGACTTCAGCCACACCTTGCTCT
>CADEDM010000024.1:0-25159 GCA_902826065.1 uncultured Acidobacteriota bacterium
TCTCGGGCGCCATCAGCAAGACGGTGAACGTGCCGAAGGACGCCACCGTCGAGGAGATCGAGCAGGCCTACATGGAGAGCTGGCGCCTGGGCGCCAAGGCCATCTCGATCTACCGCGACGGCAGCAAGCGCACACAGCCGCTCAACACCTCGAAGGACGCGATCGCGACGACCACGGCCGGCGCCTCGAAGGACGCCATCGACGCCGCGGTTGCGGCCGCGATGGCGGCGCGCACGCCGATGCGCCGGAAGCTGCCCGACGAGCGTCAGGCCATCACGCACAAGTTCGACATCGCCGGTCACGAGGGCTACATCACGGTGGGCCTGTTCGAGGACGGCATGCCGGGCGAGATCTTCCTGGTCATGGCCAAGGAAGGCTCGACCATCTCGGGCTTCGCAGACGCGTTCGCCCAGGCCATCAGCTACGCGCTGCAGTACGGCGTGCCGCTGCAGGCGCTGGTCGACAAGTTCAGCCACGTGCGCTTCGAGCCCTCGGGCATGACGCGCAACCCCGACGTCCGCTTCGCCAAGTCGATCGTCGACTACATCTTCCGGTGGATGGCGTCGAAGTTCCTCTCGGTCGAGGCCCAGTTCGCCGCCGGCGTGAACAACCGCGACGAGTCGCCGGCCGTGCCGGCGCCGGCGGACGCGCCGGCCCTGAAGCTGTCGGTCGAGGCGCCGGCCCCCCCGCCGGTGGCGAAGACGAAGTCGACGTTCGCGGCGATGCAGAACCAGGAGGACGCGCCGCCTTGCAGCACCTGCGGCTCGATCATGGTGCGCAGCGGCGCCTGCTACAAGTGCAGCAACTGCGGCACCACGTCGGGTTGCGCGTAGGACAGCGAGAGGGACTGGCGCCGTCGGGCAGTGCCAGGCGCCTGTCCCCGAGTCGCTGACGACACGACACGAAGCGGGCGGGGTGGAGGAATCCATCCCGCCCGTCGTCATTTCGGACGCGCCGATGCCGTGCCCGGTCCACTCGCGTCACAATTGGGCCGCGCCATGTCGCTCCACGTCGACACGCCACTCATCGAATCGCACCCACTGAGCCTCGCCGCCGGACGCCGCGTCTGGCTGAAGCTCGACGCGCTGCAGCCGCCCGGCTCGTTCAAGATCCGCGGCATCGGACGCGCGTGCGAGGTGCACCACGAACGCGGGGGCCGGCGGTTCATCACCTCGTCTGGCGGCAACGCCGGGCTCGCGGTGGCGTATGCCGGGCGTCGCCTGGGTGTGCCGGTGCTGGTCGTGGTGCCCGAGACGACGACCGACACGGCGATTGCGCTCCTGAAGCGGGAGCATGCCGAGGTGATCGTGCACGGCGCGTCGTGGCAAGAGGCCAACGCGCTCGCGCAGTCGGAGGTCGGCGCGACCGACGCCTACATCCATCCGTTCGACGACCCGCTGCTGTGGGACGGCCACGCCTCGATGATCGAAGAGATCGCCCGCGCCGGCGTGGTGCCGGATGCCGTGGTGCTCGCGGTCGGTGGCGGGGGCCTGCTGTGCGGCGTGGCGGAAGGCATGCGGCGACACGGCTGGGATCACCTGCCGATCGTGGCGGTGGAGACGGACGGGGCCGCGTCGCTTCGTGCCGCCCTCGACGCCGGCCAGCCGGTGACGCTCGACGCCATCACCAGCGTGGCCACGTCGCTCGGCGCCAAGCGCATCTGCGATCGGGCGTGGGAGTGGACGCGGGAACGCGCCGTCGAGAGCGTGGTCGTCTCCGACCTGGCGGCGCTGACGGCGTGCGAGCGCTTCCTGGCCGATCATCGCCTGCTGGTCGAACCCGCCTGCGGTGCGAGCCTGGCGCTGGCCTACGAGGCCCACGCGGCGTTGGCGCCGTTCGACGCCGTCCTCGTCATCGCGTGCGGCGGCGCCACCGCCACCATCGACCAGATCAGGCGCTGGTCGCATCGCGGCGCCTGATCCGGCGGTATACTCCGGGCGCCCTCCATTCCGACAAGGAGTCGCCATGCGATCACGTGCCGGCCGGATTCTCCTGTTCGCGCTGCTGGTGCACGTCGCCGCGCTGGCCGCGCCCGTCGCCGCGGCACCGTCGCGGGTGCCACCCGGGTGCGTGCTCGACCGGCTGCCCAGCCAGGCATGGTCGCTGGTGTGCGTGCCGCTGGCGTGGAACGGACAACTCGTGGTCTATGCCCCGGGCTACACCGCGCCCCAGTTGCCGCTCGACTTCTACCAGCTCACCACGCCCGACGGCGTGTCGATCCCGCAGCTGATCGGCAGCCTCGGCTTCGCGTTCGCCACCACGACCTACCGACAGAACGGCCTCGCCGTGCTCGAGGGCGTCCAGGACATTCGCGAGCTCACTGCGGCCTTCCGCGCCGTGCACGGACCGCCATTGCGCACGCACATCACCGGCGTGTCATACGGAAGCCTCGTCGCGACACTGCTGGCGGAACGCTATCCCGGTGAGTTCCACAGCGCACTCGCGGCCTGCGGGCCGATCGGATCGTTCCGGGGCCAGGTGCACTACATCGGCGACTTCCGGGTGCTGTTCGACTACTTCTTTCCGAACACCATTCCCGGCTCGCCGGTGAACGTGCCGCCCGACGTCGCCGAGCAATGGACGAGCGTGTACGTGCCGCTCATCACCGCGCGGCTGTCGGCCAATCCCGCGCGGGCCGTGGAACTGCTGCGCGTCGCGCACGCGGCGTTCAATCCGAACGACCCGAGCACGGTCGTCCGCACCGCGCTCAATCTGCTCTGGTACAACGTCTTCGGCTCGGCCGACGCCACCGACAAGCTGGGGGGCAACCCGTTCAGCAACCGCACGCGGCTGTACTTCGGGTCGACCAACGACCTGCGGCTGAACCTGCTGGTGCGGCGCGTCTCGTCGTCGCCGGCGGCCGAAGCCGCGATGGCGTCGTACGAGACCAACGGCGACCTGCGGATCCCGCTGGTCACGCTGCACACGACCGGCGACGAGATCGCCCCGTTCGCGCACGAGTTCCTCTTCTGGCCGAAGGTCGACACCGCGGCGCGCGGGCAATGGGTGCCGATTCCGATCGCGCGCTACGGGCACTGCAGCTTCACGGCCACCGAGATCGGCCTGAGCTTCCTGTTCACGGTCGGGTTGCCGTGATCGCGCGACGCTACAATGACGGCCATGCTGGCCGTCGCTCCGCTGCTGCTTGCCGCCCTGATGTCCGTCGGCCCGATCACGCAGCCGGCGGCGCCGCAGAAGGGGACGCCGGTGACGAAGCACGCCGCAGGCACGTTCGACGTCAAGATCACGCCCCAGAAGGACGAGGGCGTCGGAGATGCCTCGATCGGCCGGATGGGCATCGACAAGCAGTACCACGGCGATCTCGTCGGCACCGGGCTCGGCCAGATGCTGGCCGGCATGGGCGAGGTGAAGGAGTCGGGCGCCTACGTCGCCATCGAGCGCGTGAAGGGCACCGTGCACGGCAAGACCGGCAGTTTCGCCGTGCATCATCTCGGCGTGATGGATCGCGGCGCCCAGCGTCTGGTCATCACCGTGATCCCCGATTCCGGTACCGGTGATTTCACCGGCATCACCGGCACGATGACCATCGAGATCAAGGGCGGCGCGCACTACTACACGCTCGACTACACGCTGCCGTAGCCACGGTGGCGGCATGCGAGCCGATCGGCGTTCGCGCCGGACACCGCTGACCGCGAGTCTCGGCGTCGCCTGCGCGCTGGGGGCCGCATCCTGCGCCCGTGAGGTCGCTGCCGGTTTCTATTTCGAGCCGGTCACGTTCACCTCGCCGCTGCTCGGCGGCGCGCTGACGGGTGCGGATCTCGTCGCCATCGAGGCGATGGCGCGCGAGGAGCTCGGCCGGGCCTTCGACGGCATGGGCATCGACCTGTCGGGGCGGACGTGAGGCACGCTACCGCGTGGCGGTCCTGCAAGCGGTGCGCGACTCGCGTTTCACGACCGAGATGTTCGTCGCCGGCGAGTCGCGGGCGATCAGCGGCGTCGGCGGACAGGGCGCCGTGAACTTCTCGCTGCTGGCGAGTGCGGCGCTGAGCTGTGCGCCGCCGGGCGCGGACCGCCGCGCCCTGCTGGAGGCCATCGGCCGCGGCGTCGGACGGGCCGCGGCCCACGAGTTCGCGCACCAGCTGCTGCCCACGGCGCCGATCCACGACTCGACTGACGTCGAGAGCTACGAGTACGGGGCCGCCGGTCGCTGCGAGCAGTATTTCGGGCCCGTGCACTGGGACCTGGCCGGGCCCCTTCTCCGCAAGCGGCTCGGCCACTGACGGCGGCGCCTCATCGGAAGATGTCGCGGATGCGCCGGCCGAGCGCCTCGGCGACGCCGTCGATCGCTCGCGAGACGCGCTGGCCGAAGGTGGCGCGATGCAGCGGGCACAGGCCCTCGGGGACCTCGTCGCCCTCCTTGAAGTACTCCGTGTACGTCGGGCAGCCGTCGACCGGCTGGTGGTGCGACAACGCGCACAGCGTGGTGGGCCTGACACCAGCCGGACGGCGGAACGCCTCCGGCTTGCGCACGCGGCCGGCCTGCTGCATGAACTCCGCCCAGATTGGCAGCGCCACCCGCGCGCCGTAGGCCTCGCGGCCGATGGCGTCCGGCTGATCGAAGCCCACCCACACGCCGGCGACGACGTTCGACGAGAAGCCCACGAACCAGGCGTCGCGGAAGTCGTCGGTGGTGCCGGTCTTGCCGCCGATGGGGAAGCGCACGAACCGCCGCGCCGCCGCGCCGGTGCCGCGGTCGACCACGTCGCGCAGCATCGAGACCATCTGGAAGGCCGCCTGCGGCGAGACCACGCGTTCCGTCACCACGTCGTGCGCTGCCGCCGTGAAGCCGTTGTCGTCGAGCACGCGCCGGATGCCCCGCGGCCGCACCGCCAGGCCACCGTTGGGGAAGGCCGCATAGGCGGCGGTGAGCGCGAGCGGCGAGACCAGGCCGGTGCCGAGGGCCAGCGAGGGCACGTCGGGCAGGTCGTCGAGGCCGGCCCGCGAGGCCACGCGCAGCACCTGCTTCGTGCCGACCTGGCGCTGCAGGGCCGCCGCCGCCCGGTTGTTCGACTCGAAGAGCGCAGTGCGCAGCGACAGCGCCGACGGCGCGTCGTCGTGCACGTTGCGCGGCGTCCACTCGTCGGGGCCCTGCGGCGGCAGGTCGTCGAGCCCGGTCAGCTCGGTGACCGGCGACATCCCGTGCTCGAGCGCGGCGGCGAAGACGAACGGCTTGAACGCCGAGCCCGGCTGCCGGCGGCTGCGCGTGGCGCGGTTGAACGCCGAACGCGCGTAGTCGCGCCCCCCGACCATGGCCAGCACGTCGCCGGTGCGGGGATCGATCGCCACGAGCGCCGCCTGCAGCCCTCTGCGGCCGAGACGGTCGAGGCCGCGCGCGACGGCGGCCTCGGCCGCGTCCTGCAACGCCACCACGATGGTGGTGTCGACCCGCCAGTCGGGCGGATGGTCGCCGCCGAATTCGTCGCGGAACTGCTGGCGCAGGAATGCCTGGGCGTAGCCGTGCTTGCCGCCGTCGCTCGTGTACGGCCGCACGCGGATCCGAGCCGCACGGGCGTCGCGTTCCTGGGCGGCGGTGATGAACCCGGCGGCGCGCATCCGCGCCAGCACGACGTGGCTCCGCGCGACGGCGCCGTCGAGATTGGACCACGGCGACAGCGTGGCGGGCGAGCGCGCCAGGCCGGCGATCAGGGCGCTCTCGGCCAGCGTCAGGTCCTTCGCGCGCCTGCCGAACACCCGCTCGCTCATCGCCTCCACGCCGTACACGCCGGCGCTCAGGTAGATGCGGTTCAGGTAGAGCTCGAGGATCTGCGCCTTGGTGAGTTCGGCCTCGATGAGCAGCGACAGCAGCGCCTCCCGGCCCTTGCGCAGGTAGCTGCGCTTGTTCGACAGGAACAGCGTGCGCGCGAGCTGCTGCGTGATGGTGCTGGCGCCTTCCACCGTGCCGGGGGCGCGCACGTTGCGCCACATGGCGCGCGCCACCGCCAGCGGGTCGACGCCGGGATGCCGGAAGAAGCGATGGTCCTCGACGGCGACGAAGGCCTGCTGCAGCGCCGGCGCGATGGCGCGGATCGGGACATCGTGGCGCTGGGCGTCGAGGCGGAACCAGCGGGCGCCGTCGGCCGCGTGGAACCACGTGTCGCCCACGCCGCGCTGGAGGCGGTGCACGGCCCTGGCCTCGCGCACCAGCTCGATGGTGAGGAGTCCGAGAGCGACGACCGCGACGCCCAGCATCAACCGGGCGCGCCCGCGGTCAGCGCGAAACAGACCGAGCATGTGTCCCGTAGGAAGCCGCGACGGCCAGGAAAGTTCGCGGCGGACGGTGGCGGACGGGCGCGGACGTCACTCCGCGGGCTCGGGCCCCAGGCCGGCGGCAGCTACCGCTGTTCCGGCTCGGGGACGACGCGGCCGCCGGTGAGGAAGCGGCGGTACTTCTTGTACTCGGTGGTCACACGCTGGCGGGCCGCGGTGTTGCCGTGCGTCACCATGATCTGCGTGTGCGACACCGGCAACACCATCGTCTCCTCGGGGTCGGCGAACTTCACCCGCTTGAACCGGTAGCTGCGATCGAGCCGCTCGACGCTGACGTGCGGCATCGCGCCGGGGCGCCGCTGCAGCAGCCGGGGCGTGCGGGTCTCGACCTGGCCCGACAGCCGCTGGTCGAGGCGCAGCACGTCGTAGGTCTCGGCGTCGACCCAGACGCGGCCGCGGTCACCGCCGCGGATGTCGAAGGTGAGGCAGTCTTCGTCGCCCTCGCTGACGCGCACCTCGAGCGAGATGCGTTCCTTCTCTCGGTAGTCGAGCAGCAGTGCGGCCCGCTGGTCGACCTTGCCGGTGCCGGCCAGCGTCCAGTCGTAGTCGTCCCGCTTGCCATCGAGCAGCATCGACAGCACCTGGGTCTCGGTGTCGTGCCGTTCGGGCGTCGTGCAGTTGCGGCGGTCGTTCTTGCGCGGCAGATGGCCGTTGACCCGCATCACCTGCCGCAGCGTCTGCGCTTCGGTGGCGGCTTCGCCGTCGGCGGTGGGGTTCCAGGTGAGGCGCAGCTCCGATTCGACGGTGCGGCCGAAGCCGTCGCTCACCAGGCTGTAGGTGAGTGGCTGCACGTGCACCGTCTCGGTGCAGACGAGGCTCTGGGCGCGGGCGAAGAACTCTTCCACGCGCCCGGCGGCGCGATCGAGCACGACGGCGAGATCGTCGTCGAGCGTGCGGCCCGCCGGCACCGCCACCGCGGCGGTGACGGCCACCGCGAGGGCACCGAGGACACAGGCCGGACGCCGCTGTGGCAGGGCAGGAGGCACGGCTGTGACCGCGGATTATAGCGAGGTCCGCGCGTCGTATGTCACCATGATTGCGCCCCGCCCGATGTCCGCCTTGCCGCCTGCCGCCACCCCGGCCGTACCCGACCCGTCGCCGCTCGACGCCATCCTCGAACGCTACTGGGGCTACACCTCGTTCCGGCCGCTGCAGCGCGAGGCGATGGACGCCGTCCTGGCCCGCCGCGACTCCTTGGTCGTGATGCCCACCGGCGCCGGCAAGTCGTTGTGCTTTCAGGCCCCGGCGCTTCTGGGAGACGGCCTCGCACTGGTCGTCTCGCCGCTCATCTCCCTGATGAAGGACCAGGTCGACACGCTCACCGGCAACGGGGTCGCGGCGGCGTGCTACCACAGCGCTCTCACCAGCGAGCAGAAGGCCGAGGTGCTCGACGGCCTGCGCGCCGGACGGCTGAAGCTCCTCTACGTGTCGCCCGAACGCCTCGTCGGCGACGGGGCGGAAGGCTTCCTGCGCCGGGTCGCCGCGGGCGCGGCGCCACTGGCGTTCGTAGCCGTCGACGAGGCGCACTGCATCAGCCAATGGGGCCACGACTTCCGCCCCGAATACCGCCAGCTGGCGCGGCTGCGCGACGTCTTCCCGGGGGTCAGCCTGCATGCGTTCACCGCCACCGCCACGGCGCGCGTGCGGCGGGACATCACCGAGCAGCTGGCGCTGCACGAGCCGCTCGAACTGGTGGGTTCGTTCGACCGGCCGAACCTGACCTACCGCGTGCTGCCGCGCGCGTCGCTGCGCCCGCAGCTCGTCGACGTGCTGCGTCGCCACGATCGCGAGGCCGGCATCATCTACTGCACGTCGCGGAAGGACGTCGACCAGCTCACGGCGTGGCTGCAGGGCGAAGGACGGCGGGCCGTCGCGTACCACGCCGGCCTGTCCGACGACGAGCGGCATCGTTCGCAGGATGCGTTCCTCGACGAGCACGCCGATGTGGTCGTGGCCACCGTGGCGTTCGGCATGGGCATCGACCGCTCCGACGTCCGCTTCGTCGTGCACGCCGGGGCGCCGCAATCGCTCGAGCACTACCAGCAGGAATCGGGACGTGCCGGTCGCGACGGCCTCGAGGCCGAGTGCGTGCTGATCGTCTCGGGCGCCGATTTCCTCAAGTGGCGCACGCTGCTCGAGAAGAACGGCGAGTGGAACGACCAGCGCCGCCAGCTGCTGCGCGACATCGAGCGCTACTCGTCGGGCGTCGGCTGCCGGCACAAGCACCTGCTGGCCCACTTCGGCGAGCGCTACGCCAAGGCCGAGTGCGGCGCCTGCGACTTCTGCCTCGGCGAGCTGGAGTCGGTGGACGACCCGGTGACGCTGGCCCGCAAGATCCTGTCGTGCGTGGCCCGCGTCGGCCAGCGTTTCGGCGCGGCGCACGTGACCAACGTCCTGCGCGGGGCGACATCAGAGGCAGTGACGTCGCGCGGGCACGAGACGCTGTCAACGTTTGGCCTGCTGAAAGACGCGTCGGTCGACGCCGTGCGCGGCTACATCGACCAGCTCCTCGGCCGCGGCCTGCTGCAGCAGACCGGCGATCAGTACCCGGTGCTGGCGCTCACCGAGGACGGCGTGGCGCTGCTGAAGGACGCCGGCGCCGTCTCCGGACTGTCGCTGGCCCGCCAGCGACGGCCCGACCCGTCGCGCGGACCGCGCCGCTCGAAGGCAGAGACCGAGGGCTGGGAAGGCGTGGACCGCGACCTCTTCGAACGCCTGCGCGCCCTGCGCCTGGACGTGGCCCGCGCCCGCGGCGTGCCGCCCTACGTCATCTTCCACGACACGACGCTCCGCGAGCTGGCGCGCACCCGCCCGTCGTCACTCGAGGCGCTGCGCCACGTCTATGGCGTGGGGGCGAAGAAGGCCGACGACCTCGGCCCGGCCGTCCTCGACGTCATCGCCGGCCGCGCCTGAGCGCCGTTCGTCTGAGCCAGCCGTTCGTCCCAGCCAATCGTCGCGGCGGGAATACGCGCCCCAACCCTCTCCCGGGTTGTCGCGTCCAAGGCTATGTAGTAAATCTACACAGCCATGCGACCGATGGGACCCTCACTCGTGGCAGTGATGCAGGCGGTGGCCGACGGCACCGCCTATGGCTTCGACGTCATCGACGGCACCGGCCTGCCCAGCGGCACCGTGTATCCGGCGTTGTCGCGGCTCGAGCGCGACGGCTACCTCCGGTCGCAATGGGAGGACGAGGCGGCGGCGTTCGCCGATGGCCGCCCGGCCCGCCGCTACTACCGCGTCACGGCTCAGGGCGCCCGCGCGCTGGCCGAGGCGGTCGCCCACTACCGCTCGCTCCTGCCCATGCGCCCGGCGCGTGCGCGGCGATCGTGATGACGGCGCCGCGACTGTGCCGGTGGTTGCTCGACGTCGGCGCGGCGGTCGTGCCGGCCGACGCCCGCGACGACTGGCAGCGCGAGTGGCGGGCGGAGATGTATGCCTTCCGCGCCGCCCCGTCGGGGCAGACGCGCGGGGCGACGTGGCGGCTGACGGCGCGCTGTCTCGGCGCGATCGTCCACGCCGCCTGGCTGCGGTGGGATCGCTGGAGGATCGACATGTGGACCTATGACCTGCGCATCGCCGCGCGATCGCTGTGGCGACAGCCGGCGTTCCTCGCGGCCGCGGTGCTCACGCTGGCCATCGGCATCGGCGCCAACGCCGCGGTCTTCAGCGCCGTCCACGCGGTGCTGCTGCGGCCGCTGCCGTTCCCCGACGCCGACCGCCTCGTCGCCGTGGCCAGCCAGGAGGTGCGCTTCGGTCGCGCCGAGTCGTCGCCGTCCGATTTCGCCGACTGGCATGACGGCGCCTCCTCGTTCGACGCGCTGAGCGCGTTCTCGGCCGAGAGCTACGCGATTGCCGGCGAGACGCCGGCAGAACAGGCCCGCGGCGCGACCGTGACCGGCGAGTTCTTCACGGCGCTCGGCACGCCGCTGCTGATGGGCCGCGGGCTCACGCCCGACGACGCTCGCACGGGCGCCGCGCCCGTGGCCGTGGTGAGCGACACGCTGTGGACCCGCCGCTACGGCCGCCGGCCGGACATCCTCGGGCGCGAGGTCACGATCGACGGGGTGCGCCGCGCGATCGTCGGCGTGATGCCGCCCGGCGTGTCGTACCCCCTCGATGCCGAGGTGTGGATTCCGCTGACGTTCACGGCCGAGGATCTCGCGACGCAGCGCGGCGCGATGTACCTCGACGTCGTCGGGCGGCTGCGCGCCGATCGCACGCTGGCCCAGGCCGAGGCCGATCTGAAGGCGATTGCGGCGCGGCTGGCCGTCGCCTATCCGCGCACCAACGCCGAGCGCACCGTGGCCGTGCGATCGCTGCGCGACGACGTGGTGGGCGACGTCGGGCCGACGTTGCTGATGCTGCTCGCGGCCGCGGGACTGGTGCTGCTGACCGTGTGCGTGAACGTCTCGGGCCTGGTGCTGACGCGCGCGCTCGATCGATCCCACGAGGTGGCGCTGCGCGCCGCCCTGGGCGCCGCGCCGTGGCGGCTGCTGCGCGCGGCCCTGGCCGAGACCGCCGTGCTCGCGGCCGCTGGCGGCGTGGGCGGGGTGGCGCTGGCGTGGCTCGGCGCGCGGCGGATCGCCGCGCTGGATGCCGCCACCGACGTCCCGCGGCTGACGGAGGCCCGGCTCGACGGCCCGGTGCTGGCCGTGGCCGCGGCTCTGGCCGTGGTCAGTGCCTTGGCGGTGGGTCTGGTGCCGGCCTGGCGTGCGGCGCGTGCGACGCGCGTGCTGCAGGGACACGGCGGGCGCACCACGCCCGCGGTCCGCTCGCGATCGGTGCTGGTCGTGGCCGAGGTCGCGTTGGCGCTCGTGCTGGTCGTTGGCGCCGTGACGCTGGTCCGGAGCTTCGCGCGGATGATCGCCGTACCGCGCGGCTTCGAGGTCACCGGTCGCGTGCTGAGCGCCGCGCTGACCTTGCCCGAGGCGCAGTACGCGACGCCGGCGTCACGGGCCGCGTTCGTCGCGCGCGCCCTCGACGGCGTGCGTGCGCTGCCAGACATCGAGTCGGCCGGCGCCGTGTTCGGCCTGCCGCTCACCGGCTTCGGCTTCACCATCTCGGTGACGTCGCGCGACGGCACGGCGCTGCCGCAGACCCCGGCAGAGTCGACGTATCTCGCCGTGCGGGCGGCGACGCCGGGGTACTTCGAGACGATGGGCATCCGGGTCACGCGCGGACGTGACTTCGCGCCCACCGATGCCGACGGCCAGCCTCGCGTGGTCATCGTGAACGAGTCGGCAGCGCGCCTGCTCTGGCCCGACGCCGATCCGCTCGGTCACGAGGTGCACCTCGGCACGCACCTCGGCCAGGACGACATCCGCACCGGCGGCGTCGTCGTCGGCGTGGTCGCCGACGTCCGCGAAGGCGCCGTGGATCGACCGCCGCGGCCGTCCGCGTTCGTGCCGCACGCGCAGGAACCGACGACGTTCGTCGCCATCGTCGCCCGCGGACGGGGCCGCACGCCCGACGCCGCAGCGCTGAGCGCGGTGCTGCGCGGGCTCGATCCCGATGTGCCGCTCTACCGTGTGCGCACGCTCGATCGGCTGGCGGCGACGGTGGTCGCGCGGCCGCGGCTGCTGATGGCGCTGATGTCGCTGTTCGCCCTGTCGGCGTGGATCGTCGCCGCCGTCGGCCTCTACGGGCTGTTCGCGCAGGGCGTCGCCGCGCGGGTGCGCGAGATCGGGGTGCGGCGGGCGGTGGGCGCCACCGGTCTCGACGTCGTGCGCCTCGTCGCCGGCCGTGGCCTGGCGACGATCGCGGTGGGCGCCGTCGCCGGTGCGGTCGTGTCGTGGCTGGTCTCCGACGCACTCGGGCGGTTCGTCTTCGGCCACATCGGGCCCGATCCGGCGGCGTACGCTACCGCCGTGGCGGCGCTGGCTGGCGTCGCGGTGGCGGCGGCGGTCGTGCCCTGCCGCCGCGCGCTGGCGGTCGACCCGGTCGTGGCGTTGAAAGCCGAATAGGACGTTGCGACGACGCGCGACGTGCGCGCGGTTGGTCGGCGGGTCTCGAGTCCGTGCGGTAAGATCGCGCCGTGGTCCGCCAATACCTGCAGCTCGGGTCGCGCACGCTCTCGTACCTCGACAACGATCCCGAGGCGGCGGGCAAGCCCGTGCTGGTGATGGTGCACGCCTTCCCGCTCGGTTCCGGGATGTGGGAGCCGCAGTTCCGCGGGGCGTTCCAGGGCTGGCGCCTGCTGGCGCCGGACCTGCGCGGCTTCGGCGGCTCGACTGACGAACGTGCCGACGGCGTGGCCCCGTCGATCGACGACTACGCGGAGGACATCGTCGGTCTCGTGCGCGAGGTCGCGCGCGGCCCCGTGGTGCTGGCCGGGCTGTCGATGGGTGGTTACGTCGCCTTCGCGGTGCTGCGCCGGGCGCCCGGGTTGGTGCGGGCGTTGATCCTCGCCGACACGCGCGCCTCGGCCGACACCCTCGAAGGCCGCGCCGGCCGCAAGGCCATGCTCACCGTGCTCGAACACGACGGGCCGCAGGGCGTGGCCCGCGACATGATGCCGCGGCTGCTCGGCGCCACCACGCGCGCCTCCAATCCTGACGTCGAAGAGACGGTGCGCCTGCTGATCAAGCGGCAGTCACCGGCGGCGATCCGCGACGCGATTCATCGCATGATGGATCGGCCCGACTCGCTGCCGCTGCTGCCATCGCTCACGATGCCGACGCTGGTGGTGGTAGGCGAGGAAGACACGCTCACACCTCCGGCCGACTCCGAGGCGATGGCCGCCAGGCTGCCGCAGGCCTCGCTCGTCCGCATCGCCGGCGCCGGTCACCTGACCAATCTCGAGCAGGGTCAGGCCTTCGAGGCCAGCCTCGAAGATTTCCTGTCCGGCCTACCCGCCAACTGAGCGATGGATCTCGGTCTCGCCGGCAAGGTGGCCATCGTCACGGGCTCGAGTCGCGGACTCGGCCTGGCCAGTGCCCGGGCGCTGGTGGCCGAAGGCTGCCACGTCTGCATCTCCGGGCGTGGCGAGGAGGCGCTGTCGGCGGCGGCGCGTGAACTCGCGACGGCGGCAACGGCCGGCGCCGAGGTGCTGCCGGTGCAGGCCGACCTCGCGACCGAGGCCGGCATCCGCCAGATGGTCGAGGCCACGGTCGGCCGTTTCGGCGGCGTCGACGTGCTGGTGAACAACGTCGCGTTGGCGCGCGGCGGCGACATCGTGTCCACGACCGACGCCGACTGGCAGGAGGCGTTCGATCAGACCCTCTTCCCGGCGATCCGCGCCACGCGGCTGGTCGTGCCGTCGATGCGCAGACGCGGCGGCGGGGTGGTGTTGATCATCTCGTCGATCTTCGGCCGCGAGGCCGGCGGGCGGATGACCTACAACGCCGTGAAGGCGGCAGAGATCAGCCTCGGCAAGGCGATGGCGCGCGACCTGGCCCGCGACAACATCCGCGTCAACAGCGTCGCGCCCGGGTCCATTTCGTTTCCCGGCGGGTCGTGGTACAAGCGGCAGCAGGCGGATCCCGAGGGCATCGCGGCCTTCATTCGCGCCGAGCTGCCGTTCGGCCGATTCGGCCGCGCCGACGAGGTCGGCGACGTGGTGGCGTTCCTGGCCTCGGCGCGCGCGAGCTGGGTCAGCGGCACCTCGATCGTCATCGACGGCTGTCAGAGCCGGGCGTTCTAGGCAGAACGGCCCGGACTGCCGCGGCATCCAACAAGACGTGCCCATGGCTTCGACCGCGCCCGACGTCGGCTCCCAGGTGCTGCACTACCGCGTGCTCAGCCGCCTGGGCGCTGGCGGCATGGGCGAGGTCTACCTGGCCGAAGACACGCGGCTGGGCCGGCAGGTGGCGCTGAAGTTCCTGCCCGACGCGGATGGCGCCGACCCCGAGGCACGCGCGCGCCTGGTCCGTGAGGCGCAGGCCGCCTCGGCCCTGCGCTCGCCCCACGTCGCCGTGACCTACGACCTCGTCGAGCACGGCGATGCGCTCTTCATCGCCATGGAGTTCGTGGAGGGCGAGACGCTCTCCGCGCGGATCGCGCGCGGACCGCTGGAGGTGGCCGAGGCCATCGACATCGCCATGCAGGTGGCCGACGCGCTCGACGACGCGCATGGCCGCGGCATCGTGCATCGCGACATCAAGAGTGCGAACGTGATGCTCACCGGCCGTCAGCTCGTGAAGGTGCTCGACTTCGGCCTGGCCAAGTTCCTGCGCCCGTTCGGCGACGACCGCGCGCGCACGATGGGCATGACCCTGCCGGGCATGGTGCTGGGCACGCTGCACTACATGGCGCCGGAGCAGTTGCGCGGCGGCGACGTCGACCACCGCGCCGATCTCTTCGCGCTGGGCGCGGTGCTCTACGAGATGCTGGCCGGGCGTCCGCCGTTCGCGGCGCCGACGATGGCGGATACGGCCGACCGCATCCTCACGCAGGAGCCCGAGGCGCTGGCGCGCTTCAACTACGCCGTCCCGGCCGACGTCGAGGCGGTGGTGCGCAAGGCGCTGGCGAAGGATCCGGCCTGGCGCTACCAGTCGGCCCGCGAGCTGTACGTGGACCTGCACCACGCGCGCGAGCGGATGGCGCGCGAGCGCACGACCTCGGCGCATACGTGGCGTCCGGGCATGCTGCTGCCGCCGGTGGGCTTCGGCCACGCGGCGGCCCCGGCGCCGCCGCAGGGCCGCAGCGTCGCCGTGCTGGCGTTCGCGAACCTGACCGGGAATCCCGCCGACGAGTGGGTGGGCCAGGGCATGGCGGAATCGCTCACCGCCGACTTCGCCAAGGTGCGCGGCCTGCGCAGCATCTCGCGCGAGCAGATCTTCGACGTGCAGCGCGGCGCGGGCGGTGTCTCGGGGCGCATGGAAGACGAGCGGCAGTCGATCGCACTGGGCCGCCGCCTCGGGGCGACGTGGGTCGTCGCCGGCGCGGTACAGCGCCTTGGTGACCGCGTGCGTGTCACGGCGCAGACGATTGCGGTCGAGGAAGGCCGCACGGTGTCGTCGGTGAAACTCGACGGCACCATGGCCGACATCTTCGACCTGCAGGATGGCCTGGTGGAAGAGCTCGTGCGCCAGGGGCTGCAACGCGAGCTCGAGCAGAGCGAGAAGCGGGCCATCGGCGCCGACGCGCACGCGCCCGAGGCCTACGAGGCCTACCAGCGCGGCATGCTCAACCTGCGGCTGGCCACCGAGCAGTCGGTGCAGTGGGCGATCGGCCTGTTCGAGCAGGCGATCACGGTCGAGCCCGAGTACGTGGACGCGCTCGTCGCCCTCGGCAACGCGCTGCAGATGCGCGGCGCGTTCCTGTCGCAACCGGACGCGCTGGTGCGCAGCCGCGTCCTGCTCGAGCGCGCCATCGAGGTGGCGCCCGAGCGCGCCGAAGCGCACATCCGCCTCGGGCAGGTGCTGGCGCTGCTCGGCGACCCCGACGGCGCCGAGCAGGCGATTCGCCGCGGGCTGACGCTGGCGCCCGACAGCGCGCTCGGCTACAGCCAGTTGGCCCGCCTGCTGTGGCTCAGTTGCGGGCGCATCGACGAGGCCATCGCTCACTTCCGCCGCGCCGCCGCGCTGGCGCCCGAGGCCGGCTACACCTACCTGCAGCTGGCGCTGCTCGAGGCGCTGAGCGGCGACCTCGACGCGGCCGAACGGTCGGCGCGCGCGGCAGTGGATCTGCACGTCGGCGGCATGTCGGGCGCGCAGGGCCTGCTGGTCGTGGGGGCGCACACCCGTCTGGGCTACGTGCACTACCTCGCCGGCCGCTACGACGACGCCATCCGCGAGTACCACCGCGAGCTGGCGTTCCTGCTGCACACGGAACACGCGCTGCGGGAACGATCGCTCATCGAAGTGCAGCAGAAACTCTCCGCGGCCTACGCGCACACCGGCGACCACGAGTCGTCGCGTGAGTTCGCGGCGCAGGCGATCGCCGCGTTCGACCGCCGTCTCGCCGCCGGCGGCGACGATCCCTACACCCGTTACTACCGCGCCGCGGTGGCGGCGCAGACCGGCGTCGTCGACGACGTGGTGACGCACCTGGCGCGGCCGCTGGCCGAGCTCGGGCCGTTCACGCGCTGGCGCCTGCCGCGCGACCCCGACTTCGCCGCCGTGCTCGCCGATCCCCGCGTGACGGCGGCCCTCGCGTCGTGATCCGGACGGGCGGCGGCGCGCTCGTGGCCGCCATGCTCGCCGGTGCGGCGGCCCTGAGTGCGGGCCAGACGTCACCGCCCTCGTTCGACGCCGCCGCGCTCGAGACGGCGGCGCGCACCCTGCCGAAGCTGCACAGCCTGATCGTGAAGGCGCGTGGACAGCTCCTGTTCGAGGGCTACTACCACGGCGCCGCGGCCACGCGGCCCGCCAACGTGAAGTCGGCGTCGAAGAGCGTCATCTCGGCGCTGGTCGGCATCGCCATCGAGCGCGGGCGAATTCCCGGCGTCCGCGAGCCCATCGCCACCTGGTTCCCGGCCGTCGCGAAGGATCCGGCCAGGCGCGCGATCACGGTGGAAGACCTGCTGACGATGCGGCCCGGTCTGGAGAGCACCAGCGGCCGCGGCTACGGCGCCTGGGTGACGAGCCGCAACTGGGTGAACTATGCGCTCGCCCGCCCGATGCTCGCTGCGCCAGGCGAGTCGATGGACTACAGCACTGGCAACACGCATCTGCTCTCGGCCATCCTCACGAAGGCCACGGGGGTGAGCACGCATCGTTTCGCCAACGAGGCGCTGGCCCGTCCGCTGGGGTTCACGCTGCCGCCGTGGCCCACCGATCCGCAGGGCATCTTCTTCGGCGGCAACGACATGCTGATGACGCCGCGCCAGATGCTCGCCTTCGGCGAGCTGTACCTGAACGGCGGCCGTCGCGACGGCCGGCAGATCGTGCCCGAGGCGTGGGTGCGACGATCGTGCGAGGGCCGTGCGCGGGAACTACCCTCGTGGGCGCGCGGGTTCGGCCCTGGCGGCGTCGTCGATCCGTTGCGTGACCGGCAGTACGGTTACGCGTGGTGGGTGCACGAACTCGGCGGTCACGACACCTGCTTCGCGTGGGGCTACGGCGGCCAGTACGTGTTCGTCGTGCCGTCGCTGCAGATGGTCATCGCGACGACGTCATCGCCCGACGTCAGTGAAGAGCGTCGCGACCATCGGCGACAGCTCGTCGACGTGCTGACGCGGCTGGTCATCCAACCGCTGGCGCGCTAGTCGGACATCGGCCTCCATCGTCACGGGTGCGGGGTCTCGCCGCCCGTCGTCGTCGCGAACACGCCGCTGCCTCCACCGGCGTAGAGCACGTCTGGACGTTCGGGATCGATCGCCAGGGCCAGCACTACGAGATTGGCGAGCCCGTCGTTGATCGGCCGCCAGGATAGACCTCCGTCGGTGCTCTTGAACACGCCCGCCCCTTCCGTGCCCACGTATAGGGTCGTCGACCGCCGGGGGTCGATGACGACACCATTGCCGCGACTCGTGCGCAGCAACGCCAGGCCGTCGTTCAGCGGCGTGAACGTCACGCCGCCATCTCGGCTGCGCAGCACGCCGGCCGTCTGCGACGCCGCATAGACGACCGCGGGATCGCCCGGATCGACCGTGATGTTGGAGATGAACGGCGTGAGCACCTGCGTCCAGGTGGCGCCGCCGTCGGTGCTGCGATGCAGGCCGAGGCGGCCGCCGGCGAGGATGCGCGCGCCGTCGACGGCGATCGAGCGCGTGTCGGAGAAGGCGCTGGCGCCGAGCCGCGCGAACGTCGCGCCGCCGTCGTCACTGCGCCAGAGCCCATCGCCGATGGTGCCCGCAAAGAGCGCGCCGGTGCGGGCGTCGACCGCCGTCGCCCAGACGTACGAGGCCGGCGGGCCCACCGGCCGTGAGGTCCAGGTGTCGCCACCGTCATGCGACACATTGAGCCCGCCACCACTCAGCGAACCGGCATAGACACGCGTGGTGTCACCGGGAAAGAACGTCACCTTTCGGGACGCGCGGCTGCCGAAGCCGCGTCCCATCCGCCGCCACGTCTCGCCGCGATCGGACGACCCGATGAGGCCGCCGTCGTTGGTCGAGCCGACGACCCGCCACGGGCGCGCCGGATCGACGGCCAGGCTGTAGATGTTCTGCACCGGAATCGCCGCCACCGCCGACCCCGCGACCGGGCGCCACACCGCGCCGTAGCTTCCGGACACGAATACGCCGTCGTTGCCGGTGGAGGCGTAGACGTCGCCGGTCTCCTGCACGGTGAGCGCGATGGTGAGGCTGTCCGTCAAGGTCGTGTCGTCGAACGTGCGGCCGAAGTCGCGGCTCACGGCCACACCGCCGCCAGCGGTGCCGGCGTAGATCAATCCGCGTCGCCCGGGATCATGGGCAAGGGTCAGGACCCGGCCGTCGCGCGGAGAGCCGACGCGGTGGAACGACGTGCCGCCGTCGTCGCTGCGGAAGACGCCGTCGCCGTTGGTGCCGGCATACACGGTATCGGGCGAACGGGGGTCGATGGCGATCGACCAGACGATCGGTGCGATCGCCAGCGGCGACCACGACGCGCCGCCGTCCACGCTCTTGAACGCGCCGTCGCCGCTGGTGCCGACGTAGATCACGTCGGGGGCATCGCGATGCATCTGGATCGTCCAGATGCCCGAGGCCGGCAGGCCCGTACTCACGCTGCGCCACGTCAGGCCGCCATCAACCGACTTGTGGATGCCGTTGCCCATCGTGCCGACGTAGACGATCTCCGGGCGCCGCGGGTCCACGGTGAGCCAGAGCGCCGCCCCCGGATCGGCAAGGAGACGCCAGGTGCGGCCGCTGTCGCTGGTCTTGAAGATGCCGGTGCCGAACGCCGCGACGTAGACGATCTCGCAGTGCGTGGGATCGACGGCCATGGCCGCGACGGCGAGGTTGGTCAGCCCGCTGTTCGACGGCTGCCAGGTGCGGCCGGCGTCGCGGCTGCGCAGCACGCCGCCGCCGAAGGTGCCGAGGTACATGAGGCCGGTGTCGCCGGGGCACACCCCGACCGGTGATTGCACCGCCGGCGGGCCGACGGACAACTGCTGCCAGGCCTGTTCCGGCTGTGCGAACGCCTGGCCGCGTGCGCCGATGGCGGTCACGGCCAGCACGAGCGTAGCGATGTGTCTCTGCATCGGGACGGGCATGTCTGCTCCTTGTCGGCCCCGACCAGATGGGGCCGTCATGGAGGAAGGCGGAATCCGCCAGGGTGAACTGCAACCGGCACGCTAGAATTTTCACCGTGCACGACCTTCAGCCGGGAGCGCCGGCTATCACGCAGCTGCTCGTGGCCTGGGGCGATGGCGACGAGTCGGCGCTCGAGCGCCTCGTGCCGGTGGTGCACGCCGAGTTGCGGCGTCTGGCGCGGCGGCAGATGCGCGGCGAACGGGTCGGGCACACGTTGCAGACGACCGCTCTCGTCCACGAGGCGTATCTGCGGCTGGCGGACTTGAGCCGCATGCGCTGGCAGGACCGCGGGCACTTCTACGCGATGGCGTCGCGGATGATGCGCAGGGTCCTCGTTGACTATGCCCGCACCAGACGGATGCAGAAGCGTGGCAGCGGCGTGACCCTCGCGCCGCTCGACGACGCGGCGGCCGCCACGACCAGCCGCGACCTCGACCTCGTCGCGCTCGACGACGCGCTCCAGGCCCTTGCGGTGGTGGACGAACGCAAGGCCCAGGTGATCGAGCTGCGCTACTTCGGCGGCCTCAGCGTCAAGGAGACCGCCGACGCACTCGGCGTCTCGGTGGAGACGGTGGCCCGCGACTGGCGCCTGGCGCGACTCTGGCTGCTGCGTGAACTGGACCCGCACGAGACACCGCGCGTGTAGCGGCGGTGCTACCGGCACGCCGCGCTCCAGGCCAACGCTCCAAACAGAGGCGCGGGGGCCTCTCGTTCCGTCACCCGATCGAACCGCGTCCCCGGCTCGCGCAGCATGCGCATCCGCAGGCCCATGCGTTCGGCCGCCGAGAGCGACAGTGCCGATCCGGCGGCGAACATGCGGCGGCCGATCTCGAGGTGGTAGCCGACCAGCTCTGCCACCACGGCCAGCACGAGCTGCGGATCACGCGCCTGATCGGCCGACCTGAACGTGATCGCTGGTGGCGGTGCCAGCACATAGTTCTGGACCAGCCACCGCTGGGCACTACAGTCCGCACCCGGCACGACGCGCACCGGAACACCGCCCTCGGCCACGAGGCGAACCCGAGGTGCCGCCGGGTCGCCGCTGACACTGGCGTCGGCGATCAATGCGACGGCCTGTTCCCAGGTCGCGCGAGACGGCGCCTCCTGTAACTCGCCCTCGAGGCTGAGATTGACGTCGGCGATGGGCCGCCACAGCGCGTCGTCGTAGTCGGGGCCGTAGTAGGACGTGAGCGTCACCCAGAACCAGTCGAACACGCCGTCCTCGATTGGCCGCAACGTGACGACCCGAGCCGGATTGGCCGCGGACAGGACGCTTGCGAACGCATAGTGGCGCGGGGCCTCGACCGTGAACTCGTCTCCGGCCGTGATCGCATCGACGACGACGCGGCCGGCGGAGTCGGTCTGCATGTCCCGGCCGGCGACGCGAACCGTGGCGCCAGGCAGCGCCGGCAGGCCCTCGTTGCCCGATCGCACCTGGAAGGTGCCGCTGATGACGACCGGCGGTGGCGCGGGCGGTGGCGCGGTGATCGGGGGCGACGGGGCCACCGGTGTGGAGAGAGTCGTGCCATCACACCCAGAGACACCCAGCGCCACTACGAGAAGGGCGCCGGCCACCGGGAGCCTGACGCCCGACGAGACGAGGAATGGGCCCATGTCGAGTCAGGCGCGAACGGGGCGGCAGGACTGCAACGTCGGCGGGGCCGCTATCGGTTGCAGATCGGGCTCGGTAATCGCGCCTTTACCCGTGGAGCCCTGATTCGGACCGTCCGGGACGATAGAATCGCCCCGCCGCTCCGGACGACACGGGACCCGCAGGAACACTGACGTGACCGATTCGCTGCTCTCCCGGGTGGAAGGCCTGGTGTCGACGGCGTCTGCCCTCGACCCGAGCACGCGCGCGGCGTGGGTGATCGAGGCCTGTGCCGGCGACCAGGCGCTGCAGGCCGAGGTGTTGTCGCTGCTGCGGTTCTCGGCCGACGCTGCCGGCTTTCTCGAAGGGAGCGCACTCGAAGACCTGGCCCGCGCCGAGGCGCCGGCATTCGCGCCGGCGGCCCTCATCGGCCGGCAGATCGGCGCGTATCGCATCGAGGCGGTACTCGGCAGCGGCGGCATGGCCGACGTCTACCGCGCGCATCACGGCCGCCTCGACCGCGCCGAGGCGCTGAAGGTGTTCAGCGCACCGCTCGACCACGCGGAAGCCGCACGGGTGGAAGCCGAAGCCCGCGCCGCCTCCGCGCTCAGCCATCCCAACGTCGTCACGATCTTCGCGGTGGGCGAGGCCGATGGGCTGCGCTACATCGCCATGGAACACGTCGACGGCGAGACGCTACGGCGCCGGCTGGCGGCCGGGCCGCTGCCGCCGGCCGAGGCCGCCGATCTCATCGTGCAGCTCGCCGATGGCCTGGCCGCCGCGCATGCCGCCGGCGTCGTCCATCGCGACCTCAAGCCCGAGAACATCATCGTCGGCGCTGGTGGCCGCCTGAAGGTGCTCGACTTCGGCATCGCCGGCCGCGCGCACCAGCCGGGCGTCGCCGGGGTCATCGCGGGCACGACCGGCTACATGGCGCCCGAGCAGGCTGCCGGCGAGACGGCCGGCCCGGCCTCGGACCGCTACGCCTTCGGCGTGATCCTGCGCGAGATGCTGACCGGGCGGCACCCGTCGACCGCGCCGCCGGCGGCGGACCCGGCCGACGGCGTCGCCGACGGGGAGGCCGCGGCGATCGTGCGCCGCTGCCTCGCGCCGCTGCCTGCCGATCGCTTCGCGTCCACCGACGGCCTGCTCACCGCGTGCCGACGCTGGCGCGATCGGCGGCTCGGCGCCGGCGCCACGCGCCGGCGGTTCCTGTGGGCTGGCGCCGCCACCGCCGCTGCGGCCGCCGCGGGCTGGGCCGTGTGGCCAGGGTCGCCGGCGCCGCGTCGAGTCGCTGTGCTGCCGTTCCGCAACGTGTCGGGCGATGACGCCGCCGACTACCTGGCCAGCGGACTGCCGGCGACGCTGATCGAGCGCCTGAGCGTGTTCGAGGCCCTCCACGTGCTGCCGCGCAGCCTGATGGCCAACTTCGCCGCGGCCACCGAGTCGCCGCTGGCGGTCGGCCGGCGGCTCGCCGTCGATCTCGTGCTGGCCGGCACGGTCACCGTCCGCGGCGGGCAGCTCGTCGTGACCACCGACCTGGTCGACGTCGCGACCGGGCGCTCGCTCGTCACGACCCGGCACGACGAGCCGGCGTCGGCGCTGCTGCTCGTCGAGGAGCGCATCGCGCAGGCGATCGTCGATCGCGGCGTCGGCGGGCGGCTGGCGAAGACGCGGCGGCCGGACGTGCACCCGGGGACGGCCGACGCGCAGGCCTACGACCTCTACCTGCGCGCCGTGCACCTGTGCGGGCAGGAGTCGGAGGCCGGCTACCTGGCGGCCCGCGCGCTGCTGCGAGAAGCGCTTGCCCGCGATGCGTCGTTCGGCCCGGGCCACGTGCAGATGGCCGCGACCTACGTCGTGATGGCGGTCGACGGCTACGAGCGTCCCACCGAGGCGTGGTCGCAATCGAGCCGGCACGTCCGCCAGGCCATCGATGCCAACGCCGCGGCCGCCGACGCCCATGCCTCTGCGGCGGCGCAGGCCTTCTTCTTCACGTGGGACTGGGACGCGGCGGAGGCGGCGTGGCGCACGGCCATGCGCCACGACGGCGCCGACCTGCACCCCGACTTGTACGCGTCGCGAAGCCTGCAGCGGGCCGCGCTGGGCCGTCTCGACGAGGCGCTGGCCCTGGTCGAACAGGCGCGCCGAATCGATCCCGTCAGCCCGATGTTCGCGATTCGCGAGGCGGATCTGCTGGTGCACGTCGGGCGGGGCGACGACGCGGTCGCGCGCTACGAAGCGGTGCTCGAGCACGCGCCGTACGAACCGCGGGCGCTCTTCGGGCTGTCGGATGCCTGTCGCACGCTGGGCCGCTTCGACGAGGCCGTGGCGACGCGGCGTCGCGCCCATCGGGTGCTCGACGATCTGCCCGGCCTCGACGACGCGCCGCTCGACGACGCCCGCGCCGATCTGGCGCGCCTCGATCGGCTGAGCGCCGAGGGACAACTCGCCGCCTTCGAGGCACGGGCGGCGGCGGGCCGCTACGTGTCGCCGCTCGATCGCGCGCGTCAACTGGCACGCCTCGGCGATCGCGACGGCGCGACGGCCCAGTTCGCGTCCGCGGTCGACGACCGGGCGCCTGGATTGACGATGCTCGACCTCGATCGCGCGTGGGACGGCATGCGCGACGACGACCGGTTCCGGCGTCTGCGGGACCGGGTAGGACTGCCATGACCCGGCATCAGGAGGAGACGATGCGCTTTATTGCGATTGCCGTGACGCTGCTGACGACCGTGTGGCTCGCCGAACCCGCGCTGCGGGCCTGCGGCGACAAGTTCCTGTCCGTGAGCCGCGGCACGCGCTTCCAGCGCGCCGGCCTCGCCCGACGTCCCGCCGCCATCCTGGTGCTGGCCCCGCAGGGTGGGCGCCTGGCAGCGTCGGTCCAAGCCCTTGGCGTGATTCAGGCCCTGACGAAAGCCGGGTACACGCCGGTGCTGGTGTCGGATGCCACGCCCGTCACTCCGGCCGTGCAGGGCCGGGCGTGGGATCTCGTCATCCGTGACCTCGACGCCGCGCCCGCGCTCGTCGGGCTTACGGGCGCGCCGTCGCAGGTGGTGATCGCGTGGGACGTCCCTCGTGACGCCGTCAGCCGCGCGCGCAAGGATTTCGATGCCGTGGTCGTCCGTCCATCACGCGTCCGGGCCGTGATCGATGCCGTGGACGACGCGCTCCTGACCCGTACGCTGCGTCCGGCCGCCACCGCGCGCGCGGGCAACTGATGCGCGTCCCGCTCGCCGTTCTCGTCGCGACGCTGGTCGTGTGTGCGAACGGCCGCGCCTGGGCGCAGGCCTGGCCGGCGCCCGCCGGCACCGGCGCCGTGTCGCTTTCGACCCAGGTCATCGAGAACACCGGGCATCGCCTCTCCGACGGCTATCTCGCCGCAGAGGCGAAGAGCCGCAACGTCTCGGTGCTGGTCGACGTGGACTACGCGATCAGCGACCGGTGGTCGGTGTCGGCCGGCCTGCCGTTCGTGTTCGCGCGCTACCTCGGTCCCGATCCGACCCGGGCGAACCTGCCGCCTGATGCCTGCCGATGCTGGAACAGCGGCGTGCAGGACCTGTCGGCCGCGGTGAGCTTCGCGGTGCTCGACGGCCCGATCGGCCTGACGGCGTCGGTGGGCGGCGGCCGGCCCAGTCATGACTACGAGTGGCGCGGCGAGGCCGTGGTGGGCTTCGGCCTGCACGAGGTACGCGCGGCCCTCGAGGGCGGCATCCGGCTCGACGCGATTTCGCCGCGCCTGGCGGTACTGGGTCGCTATCAGTACGCCGTCGTGGAGAACATCCGCGAGGTGCCGGACATCGGCAACAACCGCAGCAACTGGTCGACGGCGCTGAGCGTGGCCGTCACGCCACGGCTCGGGGCGCGTGTCACCGTGAACGGCCAACGCACCCACGGCGGGCTGCGAGCGGGATCGCCCACGCTGCCTGGCTTTCCGCCGCCCGGTGATTTGTCGTCGGTGGCCCGCGACGATCAGCACGACCGCCTGATGCGCAACAACTACGTCCATCTTGGCGGCACGCTGAGTTACTCGCTCCCTCGTCTCGATCTGTTCGTCGCCTACCGGCACTTCGTCCAGGGCACCGACTCGCACGCCGGCAGGGCGTTCACGACCGGCGTGAGCTGGCCGTTCCAGCGCTGAAACGGCCGCGCGCCGG
>CADEDM010000024.1:25259-39842 GCA_902826065.1 uncultured Acidobacteriota bacterium
CCGCGCGGCGCCGATCGCTTCTACACGCTGGTCACGTCCGGCTACTACGACGACAGCGCGCTCTTCCGCGTGGTGCAGGGAAGGTGGGCGCAGTTCGGCATCAACGGCACGCCGGCCACCGCGCAGGCATGGCGCACGAAAACGATCCCGGACGATCCGTTCGTCGGCACGTCGAACGTGAAGGGCACGGTGGCGTTCGCCTTCGCGACCGCGAACGGCCGCACCACGCAGGTGTTCTTCAACCTGGTCGACAACAGCCCGACGCACGACAAGGAGCCCTTCGTCGTGTTCGGCCGCGTGGTCGAGGGGCTCGCCGTGATGGACGCGCTCTACGACGGCTACGGCGAATCGGCCCTGGGCGGCATCCGTGCCGGCCGACAGGAGCCGCTCTTCGCGCAGGGCAACGGCTACCTGCGGACGAACTTTCCGAAACTGGACTACATCCGCACGGCGCGCGTCGAGTAGCCTGTGCGCGCCGGCCTTCCGATCACGCGCGCACGAGCGGCGTCTTCTTCACCGGCAACTCGCGCACGCGCACACCGCAGGCGGCGTAGATCGCGTTGGTGAGGGCCGGGGCCAGCGGCGGCACGCACGGTTCACCCAGTCCGCCCAGCGGTGCGTCCGAGCGCAGGAACTCGACCGACACGAGCGGCGTATCGGCGAGATGGATCATCGGGTAGTCGCGGAAGTTCGACTGCACGACCTTGCCCTGCTCGATCGTGATCTCACTGAGCAGCGCCGCCGAAAGCGCGAACACGATGCCGCCCTCCACCTGCGACTTCGCCGTGTCGAGGTTCACGATGTCACCACAATCGACCGCGGCGTAGACATGCTTCACCTGTAGCGCGCCGTCGGCGGCGACGGCCACGTGCGCGACCTCGGCGCAGATCGTGCCGAAGCTCTCGCAGATCGCGATGCCGCGCCCTTCGCCCTTCGGCAGCGGTCCGCCCCAGCCGGCCATGTCGGCCGCCTTCTCGAGGGCCGCCTTGAACCGCGGCGCCTTGCCCAGCAGCGCGCGCCGGAAGGTGAACGGATCGGCGCCGGCCGCATGCGCCATCTCGTCGACGAACGACTCCTTGAAGAAGCCGTGCTGCGAGTTGAGCACCGAGCGCCACTGGCCGTTGCGGACGTGATGCGGCGCCTTCTTCTCGTCGGCGTCCATGTCCTCGATGTCGTAGGGCATGGACACTGCTTCGCCGTTGCCGCCGCCGGTGTAGACCGAGTGCGCCGCCAACGGACGTCCGTCCGCATCGAGTGCGCCGGCATGACGCGACATGGCGGCGCCGCGGTAGTAGTCGTGCTGGATGTCGTTCTCGCGTGTCCAGATCGTCTGCACCGGCGCCGGAGACATCGCCTGCGCCACTAGCACCCCGAGCTCGACGTAGTCGAACGTGAATGGCAGGCGGCGGCCGAAGCCGCCGCCGAGCAGATGATTGGTGAGCGTGACCTGCTCGACGTCGATGCCGAGCGCCTTCGCTGCCGCAGAGCGGGCGTTGAGGGGGTCCTGCACGCCGGTCCAGATCTCGGCGCGTCCGTTCTCGACCTTCGCGGTGCACACCATCGGCTCCATCGTGGCGTGCGCGAGGAACGGCGCTTTGTAGTCGGCGGTCACGGTCTTCGCGGCCCCCGACGGCAGGCTCGGCGCCGCGCCGAGCGCGGTGTCGTAGGCCGCGAAGATCGACGCCGTGGAGACGCCGCCGTGGCCGGCGTCGCTGAACTGCGGCGTCAGCGCCGCGAGCGCTTTGCGGGCGCGCCAGAAGCTGTCGGCCACCACGGCCACGCCGTTCGGCAGCCTGACCACCTTCTTCACGCCGGCCATCCCCTCGGCGGGCGCGGGGGCGACCGACACCAACTGGCCGCCGTTCACCGGCGCCATCGCCAGCGCGGCGTAGAGCAGGCCGGGCATGCGGACGTCGATGGCGTACTTCGCCGTGCCGTTGACCTTGGCAGGGATGTCGAGCCGCGGCACCGACGTGCGGCGCAGCACGTAGGAATTCGGGTCCTTCAACGTGGGCCGCGACGGCACCGACAGCGCCGCAGCCTTCCGGGCGATGGGCCCGAAGGTCGTGCTGCGTCCGCTCGCGGCGTGCGTGATGCGCGACTTCGCCACGGTGCACTCGCCGGGGACGACCGCCCAGTCCCTGGCCGCAGCTTCGACCAGCATCTGCCGTGCGGCAGCGCCGGCGACGCGCATGCCGAACTCGCCGGTGCCGCGGACCGCTGTCGACCCGCCGGTGACCTGGAAGCCGAACCACTCGGCCGCCTTGAACGAGGCGTAGTCGAGACCGCGCGCCATCGAGGCGGGGATGAAGTCGCCGCCAGCGGCGCGCACGATGTAGCCGTTGGCGTAGGCATCGAGCGCCGGCGCCTCCTGCACGCGCACGTTGGCCCAGTCGGCGTCCATCTCCTCGGCGGCCATCATCGCGAGCGCGGTGGGCACGCCCTGGCCCATCTCGCAGTGCGGGATCAGGATCGTGACCGCGTCATCGGGAGTGACGGTGATCCAGGTGGTCAGCTGGCCGCGGGCGGCGGCGTCGTCGCCGACCAGCGAGTGGCGGCTGGGCGCGAACGTGAACCCGGCGACGCCGAGCAGGAAGCCGCCGCCAGTGATCGACCCCGCGCCGATGAAGGCGCGACGCGTCCACTTGTTCATCGCGCGGCCTCCGTCGTCGCGGCGGTACCGGGCGGGACCGAGGGCGCAGACGCCTCGGTCGTCGCCGCGGTGGCGGCAGTGCGCAGCGTCGCCTGGATGGCCGTGCGGATGCGCGTGAACGTGCCGCAGCGGCAGACGTTCGTGAGCCGCGCGTCGATGTCCGACTCGGTGGGCGGAGGCGTCTGCGCCAGCAGGCCGGCGACGGCCATGATCATCCCCGACTGGCAGTAGCCGCACTGCGGTACCTGCTGAGCGATCCACGCCTGCTGCACGGGGTGCAGCGGGCCATTCGCCGCCAGGCCTTCGATGGTCGTGACCGCCTTGCCGTCGGCGGCGGAGGCCGGCAGCACGCACGACCGTACGGCGCGCCCGTCGAGGTGCACGGTGCAGGCCCCGCAGGCGGCGATGCCGCACCCGTACTTGGTGCCGGTCAGGTTCAACTGCTCGCGCAGCAGCCACAACACGGGCATGTCCGGCTCGATCTCGAGCGTGTGGGTCGTGCCGTTGACGGTCAGGGTGATGGCCATCGCAGTCCTTCGGTGGGAACGGGCGAGTCGAGGATACCGCCGGATGTCCGGCGCTGCGCAGCAACCCCCCCGGGCGGCGCAGGATCTTGACAGTTGTCCTAATGTACTAGTACATTGCTCTTGTGACGCCGTTCTCGATCGACACCCGTGACCGGACGCCGATCTATGCCCAGCTCGAGCAGGGCATCCGGGCGGCGATCGCGACCGGCCGGCTGCCGCCGGGCGCGCAATTGCCGACGGTGCGGCAGCTGGCGGTCGAACTGCGGATCAACGCCAATACGGTCGCGCGTGTCTACGGCGAGCTGGAACGCGCCGGCGTGCTGGAAACCCGCCGGGGTGTCGGCTCCTTCGTGAGCGCGACGCCGGCCATCGCCCAGCCACGACGGGAGCGGGAACGGCAGCTGAAGACGTTCGTCACGCGCGTGCTCGCGGATGCCGCGGCCGCCGGCTTCACTGCGCAGGAACTGCTCGACGCACTCGCCAGCCGAGCCAAGGGGGACTAGATGCAACGCACGGCCTTCCGTATCAACGTGTTGTCGACGGCCATCGCCATCGTGTCGGCGCTCGCTGGTGTTCTGGTCTGGCGCGTCACGGGCGCGGTCGCGGCGGCCGTGGCCGTCGTCGTCGCGGGCGTCGTGGCCGCCTGCTCGCCGCGGGTCGCGCGTCAGTGGGAACGCGCGGTGGTGCTGCGGCTGGGGAGATTCGTCGGCCTGCGCGGCCCCGGGCTCTTCTGGGTGATGCCGTTCGTCGACACCGTGTCCAGCTGGATCGACCAGCGCACGGTGACGACCAGCTTCGCGGCGGAGCAGACGCTCACGAGCGACACCGTGCCGGTGAACGTCGACGCCGTGCTCTTCTGGATGGTGCACGACGTCGAGAAGGCGGCGCTCGAGGTGCAGGACTTCGGCCAGGCCGTGAGCTGGGCGGCCCAGACGGCGCTGCGCGACATCATCGGCCGGACCACGCTGACCGAGCTGCTGCGTGGACGCGAGCAGATCGAGTCGGAGCTGCAGCGGCTGATCGACGAGCGCTCCAGCCCCTGGGGTGTCACCGTGTCATCGGTGGAGATGCGCGACGTGGTGATTCCCGGCGCCCTGCAGGACGCCATGTCGCGCGAGGCCCAGGCGGCGCGAGAGAAGCAGGCCCGCATCATCCTCGGCCAGGCGGAGATGGAGATCGCGCAGTCGTTCCACGACGCCGCACGGCTGTATCAGGACAACCCCACGGCGCTCCATCTGCGGGCCATGAACATGCTCTACGAGGGTCTCAAGGAGAAGGGCGCCCTGATGCTCGTGCCGAGCAGTGCGGTGGAGTCGATGGGCATGGGCGGGCTGCTCGGCGCGGCAGCGCTGCGCCAGCAGTCGCTCGCCGCAGGCCAGAGTGGCGTCGCCGACGGCAAGGAGCTGGCGTCGTGACGGAGCTGCCGGGCGCTTCGCGGGCGAGTGGCCGCGCCGGCGGCATGTGCGTCGCCGTCATCGGGTGCGCGATTGCCGGCGCCCTCCATCCTGCCGCGGCACAAACGGCGGTGCCGGCCGCCGCCGCGCGGGATGCCGTGCCGGCCATCATCGCGGCATTCGCGTCGCACGACCTGGTCGCCCTCAGCGACGCGCATGGCGACACCCAGGCGCAGGCGTTCCTTCGCGATCTGGTGCGTGCGCCGGGATTCGCCGACGCCGTGCACGACATCGTCGTGGAGTTCGGCAACGCCCGCTACCAGGCGGTCGTCGATCGCTACGTGCGCGGCGACGACGTGCCGCCACGCGAGCTGCAGCGGGTCTGGCAGGACGTCGTGACGCCCAACCAGATCTGGGCCGACGCGGCGTTCTTCGAGACGGTGCGCGCGGTGAACGCGGCACGACCGCCCGCGCGACGTCTCCGTGTCCTGCTCGGCGACCCGCCCATCGACTGGGACGCGGTGCGCACGCGGGAGGCGTTCGCGCCGTGGCTGGGGATGCGGGAGAGTTACCCGGCCGCGCTCATCCAGATCGAAGTGCTGGCGCGGCAGCGCAAGGCGCTGATCGTCTACGGCGACCTGCACTTCCAGCGGCGGCAGTTGCTGTCGAACTTCGAGATGTCCGACTGGCGGATGCAGACGATCGTCAGCCTGATCGAACGGTCGACGGCGCAGCGCGTGTTCACCATCTGGGCGTGGCGCCCGCCGCTGGCGGACCTCGTTCCCGACCTCGCGTCGGCGCGCGGCCCCGCCGTGTTCGCGACCCGCGGCACGCGGCTCGGCGCCGCGGACGTGATGCGTCTGGCGCCCGAGTGGACGAAAGCGCGCCGGTTCGCCGTGAAGCAGGGGCAACTGGTGCCGGTCGCGGAGGCCGAATGGGCCTCGCTGGCCATCGAGGAGCAGCTCGACGCGGTGCTCTACCTGGGACCCACGTCCGGTCCCGAGGCGGCGGTGCCGGCGCAGGCCTGCGCCGATCCCGGTTTCCTCGAGGAACGCCTCCGGCGGATCGGCGTGGCCGGGATCCCGGCATTCGAGGCGGATCGCGTGAAGGCAGTGTGCGCCGCGGCGCCCCGCTAGCCCCGACCGCTCCGCCAGCGCCCTGAGACGGCTGGCACTTTCGCCTGTTGATCGTCTTCCGTCAGGTGGGTACGATACCCGGGCCTCCCGGAAGTGCACATGTCGGCCAACCCACGTCCGTCGCTGTCCGCCTCGACGTCGCTCGTCGAGCGCAAGGACAAGGCCCTCCATGGCGCCCTCGAACACCTGGCGCCGGGGCCGTGGCTCGAACGCGAGGACACCCCTGAGGGTGTCATCACCGCGGTGCGGCGCATGGCGCCGGTGGAGGCGCGATTCGCGCCCATGCCCGACGGGCTCGACCCGCGCCTCAGGACCGCGCTCGAGCAGCGCGGGCTGAAGCAGCTCTACTCGCACCAGGCCGAGGCCTACGCCCGCGTCGCGAATGGCGAGCACATCGTCGTCACGACGCCCACGGCGTCCGGGAAGACGCTCTGCTACAACCTGCCGGTGCTCGACGCCATCCTGAAGGACCCGGCGGCGCGCGCCCTCTATCTCTTTCCGACCAAGGCGCTGGCGCAGGACCAGATGGCGGAGCTGCACGAGCTCACCGCCCTCATCACCGCGGCCGGCGGCGACGAGATCGGCGTCCACACCTACGACGGCGACACGCCGGCCGACGCGCGGAAGACCATCCGGGCGCGGGCGCACATCGCGCTCACCAACCCCGACATGCTGCATGCCGGGGTGCTGCCGCACCATCCGCGCTGGGCCAAGCTGTTCGAGAACCTGAAGTACGTCGTCATCGACGAACTGCACGCCTATCGCGGGGTCTTCGGCAGCCATCTGTGCAATGTGCTGCGGCGGTTGCAGCGCATCGCGAAGCACTACGGCTCGTCGCCGCAGTTCATCTGCTCGTCGGCGACGATCGCCAACCCGCGTGAGCTGGCGGAGCGCCTCGCCGAGCAGCCGTTCTCGCTCATCAGCGAGAGCGGAGCGCCGCGCGGCGAGAAGTTCTTCGTGTTCGTGAACCCGCCGGTCGTGAACCGCGAGCTCGGCATCCGCCGCTCGTATCTCGCGGAGGCGCGGCGCGTGGCGGGGGAGTTCCTGCGCCGCCAGCTCCAGGTGATCGTGTTCGCGCAGAGCCGACTGTCGACCGAGATCCTCACGACCTACCTCAAAGAGGATTTCGAGACCGTACCGGGCATGGCGGAGCAGATCCGCGGCTATCGCGGCGGCTACCTGCCGTTGCGCCGGCGCGAGATCGAGAAGGGCCTGCGCGACGGGGTGGTGCGCGGCGTGGTGTCGACCAACGCCCTCGAGCTCGGCATCGACATCGGCGCCCTCGACGTCTCGGTGATGGCCGGCTACCCGGGGACGATCGCGGCGACGTGGCAACGAGCGGGCCGAGCCGGACGGCGCAGTGCGCGCTCGGCGGCGGTGATGGTGGCGAGTTCCGCGCCGGTCGACCAGTTCGTGGTGAAGCATCCGAACTACTTCTTCGCTGCCTCGCCGGAGCACGCGCTGGTCAATCCCGATAACCTGCACATCCTCGTCGACCACGTGAAGTGCGCGGCCTTCGAGCTGCCGTTCACCGCCACGGACACGTTCGGCATCGTCGATGTGCAGGCGGTACTCGACATCCTGCGCGAGAATGGCCTGGTGCATCGCTCGGGTGATCCCGAGACGCCCGAGGACGGGCAGTGGCACTGGACCAGCGAGAGCTATCCGGCGGATGCCATCAGCCTGCGGTCGATCTCGTCCGACAACTTCGTCGTCATCGACATCACCGCCGGCTCGAAGGTGATCGGCGAGACCGACTTCAACAGCGGGCCGTCGACCCTGCACCCGAAGGCGATTTACCTCGTGGAGGGACGCCTCTTCCAGGTGGAGACGCTCGACTTCGAAGGCCGCAAGGCCTACGTGCGGCAGGTCGACTGCGATTACTACACCGACGCCATCTCGTACTCGAAGGTGACGGTGCTCGATGTTGCCGCCGGCGGCGACGGCGCCGTGGCCACGCACGGCGACGTGCACGTGTCGTCGCGGGTCGTCGGCTTCAAGAAGATCAAGTTCTACACGAACGAGAACGTCGGCTCGGGTGAGCTGGACCTGCCCGAGCAGCAGATGCACACCACCGCCTACTGGCTCGGCGTGCCGCGCCCGGTGATGCAGGCGCTGCCGTACTCGAAGGACGAGAAGCGCGATGGCGTCGTCGGCCTCGGCTTCGCGATGAAGCACGTCGCGACACTGTTGCTGATGTGCGACGGCCGCGACGTCGGCCTGGCGTTCGGGCAGGGCGACGACGCCCAGGGAGAGACGGGGCCCGTCGGCGGACGCACGTCGGTGCCCGAGAGCCTCGGCGACGAGCCGCGCATCTATCTCTACGACGCGTTTCCCGGTGGCGTCGGCTTCTCAGCGCCGTTGTTCGCGATGCACGGCGAGCTGCTGGCGCGCACGCACGATCTCATCGCCGGCTGCGAGTGCGACCACGGCTGCCCGACCTGCGTCGGCCCCATTGGCGAGACCGGACCGCGCGCCAAGACCGTGGCGCTGCGCGTGCTGCACGCGTTGAGCCCCGCGTCGATCGCGGCCGCGGATGGGCGGTCCACCTTCGCCGACAGCGCCACGGCCCAGCTGTCGGCTTCGGCGGAGGGCTCGGGCGCGCCCGACCCCGACGTGCCGTTCTGATGGTGATGAAGCCGTCGCTCGCGGATCGGCTGCGCGCCGTGGTCGGCGGGTCGGGCGTGCCGCGCGTGCACCCTGATGCCGCGAGCCCGCTCGGCACACTCGCGACCGTCCCACCGAGCCCGGTCGTGTCTGCCGCCGGCGACGCCCAGGAAGTGGGGCACGACTCGCGGCGTGCCCGCGCCGAACGCGCCGCCGCGATCCTGGGCGGCGTGGTGGACGTGCGCGCCGACGGCTTGTGCCTGATCGTCGATCGCACCTATGCCGCCGACGAACGGCACGGGCAGCGACGCGTTGGCGACATCGTGGACGCGCTGCGGCAGGCCGAGGACGGCCTGGAGTCGCTGCGCCGCGCCTGGCCCGGCGTGGGACGCGTCGTCACCTCGACGCCGGCCCTCGACGGGCTGTGCGTCGTCGACCTCGAGACCACCGGTCTCGCCGGCGGCGCCGGCACCCAGGCGTTCCTCGTCGGGTGCGCCCGCCTCGACGGCGACGGTGTGCACGTGCGCCAGTTCCTCTCGCCGGGGTTCGAGTACGAGCGGGCCCAGCTCGCGGCGCTCACCGAGTGGATGGGCGACCGCACGCACCTCCTCACGTTCAACGGACGCACGTTCGATCTGCCACTGCTCGAGATGCGCTGCAGCTTCAACCGCGTGGCCTGCCCGTGGCGCGATCTCCCGCACCTCGATGCGCTGCATCCGGCACGCCGCTTCTGGCGCGAGCAGCCGGCGTTGCCCGGCGTCGAGGCGGAAGACGCCAGTTGCTCGCTCGGCACGATCGAGAGACGTCTCGCCGGGCTGCATCGCGTCGGCGACGTCCCGGGCTTCGAGATCCCCGCGCGCTTCTTCCAGTTTGCGCGCGACGGCCGGGCAGAGCCCCTCGCCGCCGTGCTCGAACACAATCGCCTCGACCTGCTCTCGACGCTGCTGGTCGCGGCGCGGGCATCCATGCTCGTGGTGCGTGGACCGGCCGCCGCCGACCGCGGGCACGAATGCCTCGGGCTGGGGCGGGTCTACGAGCGTCTCGGCGAGACGGCGGGGGCGGAAGCGTGTTTCGCCCGGGCCGCCGCCGAAGGGCTCGGGGTGGGCGACGCGTGGTTGCGCGCCGAGGCGTTGCGCCGGCTCGCCATGCTGCAACGGCGAGGTGGTCGCACCGAGGCCGCAGCCACCTCATGGCAGGCGCTGCTGGCGACGCGCGGCGCTCCGGCACGCCTGCGCCGCGACGCGCGCGAGGCCCTGGCGATTCACCAGGAGCATCGGACGCGCAACCTCGACGCCGCCCGAACGCTCGTTCTGGACGCCCTGGCCGACCAGCTCGACGGACGTCGTCGAATCGACGCAGAACGGCGCCTCGCGCGCCTCGATCGCAAGCTCACCGCGCGTCCGCCCGGGGCCCTGATGGCGCGGTTCGACGACGAACCGTTCTAGTCATTCAAGGCTTTGGATCAATCTTCGGAGGTTGTCGCGCTCATCTGTGCGCGCCTCTGGTTCCACGCGGCTGTTTACGCTAGAGTTGCCAGTCGCGCCTCGCGTGCGTGCCGTGTGTGTGTCGGTCCCCACGTGCCAGCGGGACGAAGGAGAGGACATGAGTATTCGTCGAGTGGTTGCGGTTGCCGCAGCGTGTGCGGCCCTGCTTCTGGGAGGCACGCCTGCCCAGGCGCAGCTGCAGACCGGGTCGATCACGGGCACCGTCTCGGACACCAGCGGCGCCGTGCTGCCTGGCGTCAACGTCACGGTCAGTGGTGATCGCTTGATCGGTGGTCCGCAGACGCAGGTGTCGGATGCGAACGGGTCGTACCGGTTCGACCGCCTCGAGCCGGGCGCCTACAGCGTCAAGTTCGAGCTCCAGGGCTTCAAGACCGTCGACCGTCCGGACGTACGCATCAGCGCCGCGTTCATCGCGACGATCAACGCCAAGCTCGAAGTCGGCGCGCTCACCGAGACCATCACGGTCACCGGCGAGTCGCCCACGATCGACGTCCGCTCGAACGTGCAGCAGACCGTCATGAACCAGGAGATCCTGGAAGGCGTGCCCACCGGCCGCGATCCGTGGTCGCTGGCCAAGCTGATCCCCGGCGTGCAGGTCGCGACCTACGACGTGGGCGGCACGCAGTCGATGCAGCAGAGCAGCATGTCGGCGCACGGTTCGCGCACCGACGACGTCAGCTACAACATCGACGGCGCCACCGTGAACTGGCCCGGCGGCGGCGGCGGCGCGACGATGATCTACTACGACCAGGGCATGTTCGAAGAGGTCAACTACATGACCTCGGCGATTCCGGCCGAGATGCTCGCCGGCGGCGTGAACATCAACATGGTCACCAAGGTCGGCAGCAACCAGTGGCGCGGCACCGCCCGCTACAACTTCTCCAACGACGACCTGCAGGGCAAGAACTGGGAAGACCGTCAGAAGGAAAACCCCGGCCTGCTCGGCAACCCGACCAAGAAGACCTACGACTTCAACATCAACGGCGGCGGCGCCCTCATACAGAACAAGCTGTGGGTCAACGGCACCATCCGCAAGTGGGTGGTGAACAAGCTGGTGAACTCGCGTAACCCGGATGGCAGCCAGGCGCTCGACGACAACGACCTGAAGAACTTCTCGGGCAAGGCGGTCTACCAGGTCAACCCGTCGCACAAGCTGACGGCCGGCTACTTCTGGAACAACAAGATCCGCGGCCATCGCCGCGACTCGAACGACCGCATTCCCGACATCGCCTCGGTGGTGCAGGGCAACCCGGTGAACACGACCCAGGCCAAGTACACCGGCATCTTCAATCGCCTGGTGTTCGAGTCGAACTTCAGCGTGATGGACGGGCAGACCGACTACACCTACCAGCCCGATACGCCCGCCGACGCGATCCGCAAGATCGACACGACGTTGCAGGAAGTCTGGTTCGCGTCGACCCGCGAGGAACACCAGCCGAACTCGCGTCACCAGTTCGACAACATCGTCAGCTACACCACCGAAGGCCTCGGCGGCACGCACCTGCTCAAGGGCGGCCTGCAGTACGGCCGCCTGTATTACAGCTCCGACTACTCGGTGCTGGGCGACCACTGGGTCGTCTACAACAACGGCGCGCCCACCGCGGTGCGCCAGTTCAACACGCCGCTGGTCTCGAAGAACCTTGCCAACGTGTGGGGCCTCTTCCTGCAGGACTCGTGGACGATGAACCGCCTGACGCTGAACCTCGGGGGCCGCTGGGACAAGTACATCGGCTCGCTGCCCGACCAGTCGGCTCCCGGCGGCACGTTCGGCGCGCCGCGCACCGTGGACAAGCGCGAAGTGCTCAACCAGAACATCTTCGTGTGGCGCCTCGGCGGGTCGTACGACCTCACCGGCAACGGCCAGACCGCATTGAAGGCCAGCTACAGCCGCTACGGCCAGCAGGTGGGCATCGACCGCGTCACCACGGTCAACCCGCTGTCGGTCGGTCAGCGCGACTGCACCTGGACCGACCCGAACGGCGACGGCCGCTTCCAGGCGTCGGAACTCGCCGCGGGCGCCTGCCCCGGCTTCAGCGGCGGCCTCAACACCCGCTACGCCGACGGCGTGAAGTGGCCCTACTCGGATGAAGTGACCGCGGGCATCGAGACGCAGCTCCCCGGCGCCATCCGCTTCGGCGCGATGTACTACCTGCGCACCAACCGCAACACCATCGGCCAGCGCAACATCCTGCAGCCGACCAGCGCCTACACGCCGTTCACCGTGAACGTGCCCAACGGCCCCGGCGGCACGATCGCCAACCCGAAGCCCACCAGCATCACGGTCTACAACGTGGCGTCCTCGGTCAACTCACTGGTCGACAACGTGCGCGACAACGAGGACTACCTCGACCAGACCTACCACGGCCTGGAGTTCACGGCCACCAAGCGCCTGTCGCGCAACTGGCAGATGCAGGCCGGCTACACGCTGGGCCGCAACCGCGGCGGCGTGCAGAACCTGGCGACCAACATCACGATCGACCTCAACGATCCGAATCTGGTCAACTTCCCGAAGGGCATCCTCGGGAACGACTCGGTGCACGCGTTCCGCCTCTCGGGCAGCTACACCGCGCCCTGGGACATCAACATCGCCGGCTCGATGATCGCCAACGGCGGCTACCCGTTCCAGTCGACCTTCGTCGTGACCCGCGCGGCCGCGGCGACGCAGGGCGTCACGCTGACGCGCGCCAGCCAGACCATCGCGCTGAGCGAGCGCGGCAAGGAGCGCTTCGGCGCGGTGCGCATGTTCGACGTGCGCCTGTCGAAGACTTTCCGCTTCGGGCCCCGCAGCATCGCCCCGCAGGTCGACTTCTTCAACATCGGTAACATCGACCAGACGGTGGCGCAGACCAACGCGGTCGGCGCACAGTACAAGTTCCCGTCGGAGATCATCGCGCCCCGCATCATCCGAGTGGGCCTGGCGATCAACTTCTAAGCGGCCAGGCCCCAGCGCCTGGATCCGACACGGCAATGCAGACGGGCGGCACCTTCGGGTGCCGCCCGTTTCGTTTGTACGGCTGTGCTGCGCGCCGTCGCGTCAGCCGGCCCACCGTTCAGCACGATCCCCGGAATCCCGTTCGCGGATTCCAACGCGTTGAACCACCCACCTCGGCTGCTTGCGCGCGCGTCGCATTCGTCCCCGTAAACGCGGCATTCGTGTCTCGGTTTCCGCACCTGATGTCAGCGGATGTGACGGCGTGGGAGCACGGCGTTTGCACAGGTCGGCAGCGACGCCGCAGCACGTACGCGGTACGCGTGAGAGGACCAACCGAACATGACAGCAATGACACGATGGACGACTGCCGCGCTGGCAGTCATGGCTCTGCTGGCCGCGACGACGGCCGACGCACAACAGACGGGCGCGATCTCCGGCGTGGTGCGCGACAACCAGGGCGGCGTGCTGCCCGGCGTGACCGTGAACGTCAGTGGCGAGACGCTCGGCGGCGCGGCGCGCTCGACCGTCTCGACCGACCAGGGCCTCTATTCACTGACCGGCATCCCGCCCGGCAACTACACCGTGGCCTTCGAGCTCACGGGCTTCACCACGCAGACGCGCGACGGTGTCGCCATCCAGGTCAATCGCACGACGCGCCTCGACATCGAGCTCAGCGTCGGCGGCCTGCAGGAGACGATCACCGTGAGCGGTGAGACGCCGGTGGTCGACGTCTCGTCCACGGTCACCCAGACCAACATCACGAAGGACATGTACGAGACCATCCCTACCGGCCGCAATCCGTGGGTGATGGCCGGCCTCGTGCCCGGCGTGGTCACCGGCCGTCTCGACGTCGGCGGCACCGAGGGCATGCAGCAGTACAACCTCGAGGCGTTCGGCTCGGCCGACAGCCAGAAGTCGTTCTCGATCGACGGCCTGAAGACCAACTGGCCGGGCGGCTCGGGCGGCGCCACGATGCAGTACTACGGCTTCGAGATGTACGAGGAATACAACATGCAGACCGCCTCGGGCACCGCGGAAAGCGATGTCTCGGGCGTCTACATGAACATGGTCACGAAGTCGGGCGGCAACCGCTTCACCAGCGACCACAACTTCTACTTCATGAACGACTCGCTGCAGGGCGACAACGTCAATGACAATCTCCGCCGCCGTCTGGGCCTCACGTCGGGCGGCCAGACCGGCGCCGCCGGCAACCCGGTCGACATCTCGTATGACTGGAGCTCGACGCTGGGCGGCCCGATCCTCAAGGACAAGGCGTGGTTCTTCGGCGCCACCCGCCGCTGGCGCCTCGACCAGCTGCAGATCGGCGCCCGCAATCCCGACGGCAGCCAGGCGATCGACGACAACCTGATCGAGAACTACATGGGCAAGGTGACGTCGCAGCTGACCAGCTCGAGCCGCGCCTCGGTGATGTTCAACCGCAACATCAAGAACCGCTACCACCGCCGCGACTCGCCGTATCTCTTCGTCGACGACCAGGCCTCGGTGCTGCAGGACCAGCCGGCGCAGAACTACGTGGCGCAGTACAACCAGGTGGTCGGCTCGAGGGGTGTGTTCGACGCCCGCTTCGGCCGCATGTGGGGTGACTTCCCGAGCCGGTATCAGGACGGCGCCACGCAGATCGCGGTGCGCGACGTCTCGACCTTCCAGCGCTTCAACGCCGCCGAGATCCAGTCGGTCAACCCCAACCACCGCTATCAGGCCAACGGCACGTTCAGCTACTTCGTGCCGCGCCTGCTGGGCGGCACGCACGACCTCAAGGCCGGCGTGCAGCTGTCGTGGGAGCGCATGGCCTACGACCGCGTGCGCAA
>CADEDM010000025.1 GCA_902826065.1 uncultured Acidobacteriota bacterium
CCGAACGGCAAGAACGAAGGCAACCATCTCGTCGCCGTCGACACCGTCGACGCCGGTGTCGGCGAGACGGTGATCATCGTGAGCGGCAGCTCGGCGCGCATGGCGTCGGGCATGAAGGACCTGCCCGTCGACGCGGTCGTCGTCGGCATCGTCGACCAGGTCGACGTGCCTCCGACGCCAACGTCTTGAAGGCTGCCACACCGCATGACGCCCGCCGCTTGCCCTTCGAGACGTCGCGTCCACGCGGAGCGTGGGCCAGGCAACACTGCGGCTGACGAGCCGCAGCCTCCGAATCTTCGGATGGTCGTCGAGGCGGAGGCTCGTTAGCCCATGCAGATCGGGCGCGTCATCGGCGACGTCGTCGCCACCCGCAAGGACCCGGCGTACCACGGCATCACGCTGCTCGTCGTGCAGCCGCTCGGTGCGTCGCGCGAGCCGCAGGGCCGGCCGATCGTGGCCGTCGACAGCGTGGGCGCAGGCGTGGGCGAGCACGTGTTCTTCGTCCGCGGCAAGGAAGCGTCGTTCCCGTTCCATCCCACCGAGGTGGCGGCCGACGCCGGCATCGTCGGCATCCTCGATCACTGGACGGTGGGGGAATGATCCTCGGACGGGTCGTCGGACAGGCCGTGGCCACCATCAAGCGCCCGCAGTTCGAGGGCGCGAAGTTGCTGCTGGTGCAGCCCGAGACGCCCGAGGGCACGCCCTTCGGCGCGACGCTGCTGGCCGTCGACGGTGTCGGCGCGGGCGTGAGCGAACGTGTGCTCGTGGTGGTCGAAGGCCGTGCCGCCGGCGAGATCGTCGGCCGCAAGCTGACGCCCGTCGATGCCGCGATCGTCGGCATCGTGGACCAGGTCGACGTCGAGCCCTAGCAATGGACGAACAGCAGGTCCGACTGCTCGTGCGCCAGGCGATTGCCCGCCACATGGGCGGCGCGCCAGCGGCAGCCCCGGCGGCGGGCGCCCCTCGCCCGGGCGTCTCGTCGCTCCCGCCCGAAGCGCTCATGCCCGAGGCGGTGGCCGCCGGGCACCTGAGCGTCGCGAAGTTCCACCTCGTCCGGCCCGCCGGCGAGACCGAATGCCTGATCGAGCCGACGGTGACCTGCAACCACTGCGGCCACTGCCTTTGCTACGGTCACTGACATCCCGAACATGCCCAGCACGCCGTCCGTTCTCGTCACCCGCCGTCTGCCGTCCGCCGTGCTCGCGCGCCTCGAGGCCGCGTGCGCGATGGATCTCCACACCGAGCCGATCGCGATCACGCGTGAGTCGTTGCTCACGCGCGTCGCCGGCAAGGACGCGCTCGTCTGCCTGCTCACCGAGCCGATCGACGCGGCAGTGCTCGACGCCGCCGGGCCGCAGCTGAAGATCGTGGCCAACGTCGCCGTCGGCTACAACAACATCGACCTGGCGGCGTGCCGCGCCCGCAACGTCGTCGTCACGAACACGCCCGACGTCCTCACCAACGCCTGCGCGGATTTCACGTGGGCGCTGATCCTCGGCCTCACGCGCCGGCTGGGCGAGGGCGAGCGCGAACTGCGGGCGGGGAAGTGGAAGGGCTGGGCCCTCGACCACATGCTGGGCATGGAGCTGCGCGGCAAGCAGCTCGGGCTCGTGGGCATGGGCCGCATCGCGCGCGCGGTGGCGGACAAGGCGGCGGCCTTCGGGATGAGCGTGGCCTACACCGATCAGGTCGTGAGCGACGTCCCGGGCGCGACCTCGATGCCGCTCGATCGCCTGCTGGCGACCTCGGACGTCGTGTCGCTCCACGTGAATCTCACGCCCGCGACGACGCACCTCATCGACCAGAAGGCGCTGACGAAGATGCGCCGCACCGCCTATCTCATCAACACGTCGCGCGGGCCGGTGGTGGACGAAGCCGCCCTGGCCTGGGGTCTGCGTGAACGCCTGATTGCCGGCGCGGCGCTCGACGTCTACGAGAAGGAACCCGTGGTGCACGCGGACCTGCTGGGGCTCGAGAACGTCATGCTGATTCCCCACCTGGCGAGCGCCACCACCGAGACGCGCACGGCCATGGCCGATCTCGCGGTGTCGAACGTGCTCGCCGTGCTCGACGGCCGTCCGCCGCTCACGCCGGTCGCATGAGCACGGCGGCGGTCATGGCTCGCCCGGCCGGCGCCGGCGCCGCCACGCCGCGGCCGCGCGTGAAGGTCGGACGTCCCGACGCCGCACTGGTCGAGCGCGTCTTCCGCGAGCTGGCGCGGCGCATCGACGGCATGGAGCTGCCGGCGATCGAGAAGATCTCGGAGTCGCAGCAGGAAGATCCGTTCCAGGTGCTGATCGCGACCCTGCTGTCGGCGCGCACGCAGGACGCGACGACGCTGGCGGCATCGACCCGTCTGTTCGCGCGCGCCCGCACGCCGCGGACGATGGCGGCGCTCCCCGTGAAGGAGATCGAGCGCCTGATTTACCCGGTGAGCTTCTACCGGAACAAGGCGCGGCACGTGAAGGCGGCCTGCCGGCGGCTGGTCGACGCCTACGGCGGACGCGTGCCGTCGTCGCTCGATGAGCTGGTGACGCTGCCCGGCGTGGGGCGGAAGACTGCCACGCTCGTCCTCATCGTCGCCTTTCGCAGCCCCGACCACGTCTGCGTCGACACGCACGTGCACCGGATTGCGAACCGCCTCGGCTGGGTCACGACCACGACGCCCGAACAAACCGAACAGGCGCTCTACGCCGTGACCGACGCCCGCTGGTGGCCGTACATCAACCTCTACCTGGTGACCTGGGGCCAAAACTGCTGCCGTCCGGTGTACCCTCGGTGTGACGATTGTGCGATCGTGGCCGACTGTCCGCGCCTCGGCGTGACGAAGGTGGGCCACTCGAGAAAAGGAGCATCCTGATGCTGTCCCGTGTCCACCGGTTCGTGCCGGCCGTCGCCCTCGCCGCCCTGATGCTGGCGGCTCCGGCCCTCGCGCAGGCGCCCGCCGCACCCGCCGGTCCCGTGATCGTCGTCGAGACCTCCCGCGGCGTCTTCGAGTTCGAGACCTACCCGGCCGACGCGCCGAAGACGGTGGCCCGCATCGTGGAGCTCGTCAAGCAACGCTTCTACAACGGCATGCGCATCCACCGCGTCGTGCCCGGTTTCGTCATCCAGTGGGGCGACCCGCAGACCCGCGACATGACGAAGAAGGACCGCTGGGGCACCGGCGGCAGCGGCAAGCCGGTGGGCGTGGCCGAGATCACCAAGACGCGCACGCACGTCCTCGGCGCCGTGGCGATGGCGCACGCCGGCGACGCCTCGAAAGCCGACAGCCAGATGTACGTGACCCTCGCGGCAGTGCCGCGGCTCAACGGTCAGTACACCGTGTTCGGCAAGATCATCAGCGGCATGGACGTCGTGCAGAAGATCCAGGCCGAGGACGTCATCAAGCGGATGACCGTCAAGTAGCCGGCTCGCCGAGCCACGGAAACTTCTCCACGAGCGCCGGCGGCAGGGGCGCGGGATCACCGCCGCCGAGCTGCCGGCGCAGCTGCACCGCGTTGGCGACGCCTTGCGCGGAGAAGTGGTTGTTGAAGAAGAGATAGGCCTTCTTCACGGTCGCCGCCAGCCCGCCCACCGCCTCGGCCATCGGCCGCAGTTCCTCCGGCGAATACAGGTAGTTGTAGCGGTCCTCGGCGGCCGCGTGCGTCCACCACTCCCTGGCATTGCGGCCATGGAAACGCACGTAGGCCAGCGCCGCCGTCGAGGGCGCGTCCGGCGCACGCCAGTTCTGGCGAATCGAGAAGCGGAACTTCGGCTCGTCGATCAACACCCAGGCGGCGCCATAGGCCTCGAGCAGCGCCGATGTCTCGGCGCCCTGGTCGCTCCACGTCTTGTGGCGCAACTCGACGGCCAGCCGGTAGTCGGCGAACGTGCGCAGCAGCCAGCCCAGATAGTCGACGCCGTCGGGGCTCGCCGTGAAGCTGGGAGGGAACTGCACCAGCAACGGTCCGAGTTTGCCGGCGGCGGCCAGTGGCTCCACGCCGGCCTTGAACTCATCGACGTCGGCCTGACGGATGTCGCCGGCGGCGGCCAGCGCCTGGTCCGACGCGCCAGGCGCGCTCGACGCCACGGCCTCGATGAACATCGAGGGATGCGTGAACTTCTGATACAGCTTCACCGCGAACTCGAACTGCGGCGGCGTGCGCTCGGCCCACTTCGCCGTGACGGCCGCGCGCGGCTGCCCGTAGAACGTCGAGTTCACCTCCACGGTGTCGAACACGCGCGCATAGAACTCGAGCTCGTCGAAGCCGCGCGGGCGCGCCTCCTTCGCCGGGTAGAAGACCCCGTTCCACGTCCCGCGGCCTCCGGGGTAGCTCCAGCCCGAGGTACCGATGCGCAGGCCGTGCCCGTGAGTCGGCATCCCGGTACAATAGTCGCAGCGCGCCGGGCGACGGGCGCGAGTTGGATCTGTGCTGACCATCAACGAGATCTTCCACTCCGTCCAGGGCGAGTCGACGCACGCCGGACGTCCGTGCGTGTTCGTGCGGCTCACTGCCTGCGACCTGCGCTGCGTCTGGTGCGACAGCCCGTACGCCTTCCACGAGGGCCGGAAGATGTCGATCGACGAGATCGTCGACCACGTCACCGGCTACGGCTGTGACCTCGTCGAGATGACCGGCGGCGAGCCGCTGCTGCAGAAGGACGTCTACCCGCTCATGGAGCGCCTGCACGACGCCGGCCTCACCGTGCTCGTCGAGACCGGTGGCCATCGCAGCATCGAGCAGGTGCCGTCGTGGGCGACCGTCGTCATGGACGTCAAGTGCCCGGGCAGCGGGGAAGCGGCGCAGCACGACGCCGCGAACTTCGGCCGCCTGCGTCCGCACGACGAGGTGAAGTTCGTGATCGCCGATCGCGCCGACTACGAGTATGCGCGCGACGTCGTGACGCGCGAGGACCTGCCGCAGAAGGCGGCCGCGGTGCTGTTCTCGCCGGTGCATGGCCGCCTCGACCCGAAGACACTGTCGGAATGGGTGCTCGGCGATCGCCTGCCGGTGCGCGTGCAGCTGCAGCTGCACAAGTACATCTGGGGGCCCGAGGTGCGCGGCGTGTGACGCCGGGTTCCGGCGGGCCGGGCGTCAGTCGCTGACGCGATCGCGGCCGCCGTGCTTGGCGCGGAAGAGCGCGGCGTCGGCCCGGGCCACCAGCGACTCGAAGGGCTCGTGCGCGTTCACCACCGCGACGCCGACCGACAGCGTGCACCGCGGCGCTCCCGCCGACGCGCTGTCGGCGACTCGGCGGCGCAGCCGATCGGCGACCTCGAGGGCGGCGCGTTCGTCGACGTCGGCGAGCAGCATGGCGAACTCCTCGCCGCCGTAACGCGCCAGCAGGTCCCCGGGCCGCAGGCCCACCAGGATGGCGCGGCCGATTCGGCGCAGCGTGGCGTCGCCGACGGTGTGGCCGAAGCGGTCGTTGATGTCCTTGAACCGGTCAGCATCGGCCATCAGCAGCGCGCCGTGGCGCCCTTCGCGGCCCAGCCGGACGACGCCGAGGGGGAACATCTCGTCGAACCAGCGGCGGTTGTGCAGCGTCGTGAGGCCGTCGATCATCGACAGCCGCTCGAAGCGCCGCCGTTCGTCGCTCGATTCGGCCAGCACCGCATGGTCGTGGCGCACGCGGCCGGCCAGGACGCGCAGCAGGTTGCGCGCGAACGTGGCGCTCGAGTCGATCAGCGACCAGACCTGGATGTGATCGAGCTGCAGCAGCGTCGTCGGCTCGACCGCCACCACGTTGGCCGAGACCGGCTGGCCGTCGAGAATCGACAGCTCGCCCACGCATTCGCCGCGGCCCAGCCGGACATGCGGCGCATCGATGCCCGGCAGCACCACGTCCACCGCGCCGTCGAGGATGACGAAGAGGGTGGAGTTCAGCTCCCCCGTCACCAGCAGCCGCGCGCCGACATCGAGCCGCCGCATCGAGGCCGCCCCGAGCAGCGCTTCCTTGACGCGCGTCGTGAGCTTGTCGAAGAGCGGCGACACGGACAACTGCTCCAGCGGAGAATCCGTCATGACCGGTCAGGAGCAGTGTGGTCCCGGCGCCGCTGGCGACGCAAGCGCTCCCTACGGAGCGCTCACGCGGAACGCGTAGCGCGCGACGACGTCGGCATCGCCGACCCAGACGGTGAGCTTGTGCTCGCCCGGCTTCACCTCGTAGCTCGGCACGTCCACGGCCAGGCGGTCGCCCGCCGGCGCGCCGGCCACCTCGGTGACGGCCCAGCGGCGTACCTGGTCGCCGCCGACGTGCTCGATCTCCGCCATGAGGTCGGTGACCGGGCGATCGAGGTTCGACAGGCGCAAGCGGACGAGGGCGGCGGCGGGGGCAATCGTGACGGCCACCGGCGGGGCCTCGGCGGTGGCCGACGGCGTCAAGCGCACCTCGGCGTCGGGTGGCGGCGGCCCGGGAGGCGGCCCCGAACCGCAGCCCGCCAGCGCCAGCACCACCGCGACCATCCACACCACGCGTGACATCTGCGTCTTTGTACTCGAAAGCTGGCACAGGGCGCGAGGGGGCGGGCCGGCGGGCACCCGTCGCGACGTGTTGACGTCAGGCGTCACTCACGACCGATTCCGTGGCGGGCGCACGCCCGTCCACCCCGGCCGTGCGGCGCGCCGCCATGGGACATCACGGCAACTCGCGTGACGGGCCGGGAGACGCCGTACACGCTACGTGGCTGGCGTTCGAATTGCTACGAGCCCGGCATGCGCATCTCGCCCTGGCGGCGGTTCGCCGCCGTCCTCGGGCTGGCGCTGGGCATCACCCTGACGGTGGCCGCGCCGGCGCGAGCCGCCCAGATCGGGCTGGCCTGGACCGACAACGCAGCAGATGAAGACGGGTTCCTCGTGGAACGGCGGCTGTCCTCCGGCGGCGCGTTCCAGCCCCTGGCCACGCTCGGGCCCAACGTCGTCGGGTACCTGGACGCGTCGGCGGCGCCCGGCGCCAGCTACTGCTACCGCATCCGCGCCTTCAACGTCGCCGGCCTGTCGGTCTACACCAACGAGGCCTGCGGCACCGCGTCCGGCGTCGCGCCGGTGCCGCTGGCCGTGACCCTGAACGCCGCGTCGTTCCGTCCGAGCGACACGATGGTCGCCACGGTGCAGGCCACCGGGGGACTGGTGCCCACCGCCGTCGACGCCTACGTCGTCGTGCAGGCCGGTGGCGCGCTGTTGTCCTTGCAGCTCGACGGCCGGCTCGTGGCCGGCCTCGTGCCGATCGCGCGCGGCGTGGTGCTGCCCACCATCGCCGCGCCGTTCGTCTTCCCGCTGGCCGGCGCGCCGCCGGGGGCCTACACCTGGCTGGCCGGCGTGACCGCGCCGGGTACGCTGACGCTCGTGTCGCCCATCGTGTCCACGCCGTTCACCATCACGCCGTGATTGCCGCCATGACGTCCACGACCCATGCGTCCTGGTGCCGTGCGCTGGCCTGCGCCGCGGCGGTGTGGCTGCTCGTGCCGGGCACGCATCCCGTGCCGGCGGCGGGGCAGGGCGCCAACGCCTACGGCCTCACGATTCCTGCCGCGCATCCCCGCCTGTGGTGGACGCCGGCCCGCATCACGCAGGCCCGCGCCTGGCAGCAGGCGCATCCGTACAACCCGCCGTCGGGCGACCCGCTCGGCCAGGCCTATCGCTGCGTCGTCACCGGCGAGCCTGGCTACTGCCAGGCGGCCGTGAACTACGCCATGACGCAGTTGTGCAGCAACGCGGCCTGCAACTCGCCGGATCCGAACGTCGGCGTCGCGGCCGACGACGCCCGCTGGGAAGGCGAGAACGTCATCCTCGTGCTCGACTGGTGCTACCCGTACTTCACGCCGGCGCAGCGGGCGACGCTCATCGATCGCTGGAACACCTACTTCTACAACATCCGCCAGCACACCTGGGGCGGACCGGCGCAGCACCAGAGCAACTACAACTGGGGCTACATGCGGAACGAGATCCTGTGGGGCGTCGCCACCTGGGGCGAGAATCCGCAGGCCGACGCCAACCTCCAGTACGGCCTGGTCACGCGCTGGCAGCAGAACAGCCTCGGCCACTTCCTGGGCACCGGCCGCGGCGGCGTCATGCAGGAGGGCAGCGCCTACGGCTCCGCCCTCGGCTACTACGGCGTGGTGCCGTTCGGTGCGGCGTCAGTGCTCGGCCGCGACGTGTATCGCGAGACCAACTTCTTCCGCGAGGCGGTGTTCTACCTGGTCTACGCGACCCTGCCGGGCGGCACCTACAACAAGAACAACGGCGGCGCGTTTCCGGAGATGTTCCCGTTCGCCGATGACGAGCGGTTCTTCGATGGCGGCATGCCGGCGCGCATCAACTACGGCACGTTCATGCAGGCGATGGCCGACTACTGGCGCGATGTCCCGGTTGGCGCCTATGCACGGCAGTGGCTCGCCGACGTCGACCCGGTGCGCGCACCGCACGTCGAGTCGGTCGATCGGGGCGGCAGCCCGTCGCCGTTCACCGCCTTGCCGCTCGACTACTACGCCCCGGGACCGCGCTTCCTCTTCGCCCGCAACCAATGGGGCACGCAGGCGACGGTGCTCGCGCTGCAGCTCGGCGTGACCGACGACGAAGGACATCAGCACAACGACGTCGGCTCGTGGCAGGTGTGGCGCGGCGGCCGCTGGGTGTCGCGCGAAACCACCGGCTACTCGCAGGACATCATCGGCGTCGGCGGCGCGGCGGTGGACGTCGGCACCGCGTCCGGCCACAACTCGCTGTTCGTGAACGGCAAGGGCCCCGCGCCCGGCTACCGCGTCGGCCAGACGATCATGAAGCGGCTCGAGAGCCGGGCCGGTTACACCTACGCGGCCGTGGACCTCACGCCGGTGTACCGCGCGACGCACCCGGCGCTCGACAATCCGGCCGTGGTGCACGTCGAACGCGAGTTCGTGTTCGTGCGCGGACTCGAGACGCTCGTTACCTTCGATCGTGTCGAGAGCACGAGCGCGTCGCATCCCAAGCTGTTCCTCGCCCATTTCGAGACGCCGCCCACGATCGACGTCGCGACCCGCACGATCACCGCCGTCAACGGTCCACAGGCGCTGCGGCTCACGTCGCTGGCGCCGGCCACGCCGACGCTGCGGCCGGTCGTCAACGAAGGGGGCGCGGTCGGCCAGTTCCGCCTCGAGATCGAGACCAGCGGCACGCCGCTGTCGTACTTCCTGCACGCGCTGCAGGCCCGCGGCGCCGCCGACGCCAACGTCACCGCGTCTGCGGTCGACACCGGCGCCGCGTTCGCCGTCACGCTGAGCCATCCGACGCGAGGCACGGTGCTGCTCACGCTGCCGAAAGGGCAGACCGCGGGCGCTGGCACCATCACGATCGGCGGCGCGACCACCGCGCTCACCTCCGGCGTGCAGGCGATCACCGTGACCGACCAGGGCGTGGTGTGGGGCGGCGCCGCACCGACGGCCCCGCCCGCGGCGCCGACCGGCCTGCGCGTGCCCTGACCGTGGCCGTCGCGCCCGGCGTCGCGCCAGCCACGCCTCCGCTACCATCGGGACGCGAGGTCCCGACCATGCCCGTCCGCGAACCCACCCCCGGTGATCTCGAGCCCATCGAGACCGCCAGCCGCGACGAGTTGCAGGCGCTGCAGCTGGCGCGTCTGCAGTGGACGCTGCGCCACGCCTACGACCACGTCCCACACTACCGGCGGGCCTTCGATGCGAGCGGCGTGCATCCGAGCGACCTGCACACGCTCGACGACCTGGCGCGCTTTCCCTTCACGTCCAAGCAGGACCTGCGCGATCACTACCCGTTCGGCCTGTTCGCCGTGCCGCGGACCGAAGTCGTCCGCGTGCACGCGTCCTCGGGGACGACGGGGAAGTCGACGGTGGTCGGCTACACCCGCCGCGACATCGACACCTGGGCGGATCTGGTGGCGCGGTCGATTCGCGCCGCCGGCGGCCGCGCCGGGGATGTCGTGCACGTCGCCTACGGCTACGGTCTCTTCACCGGTGGACTGGGCGCCCACTACGGCGCCGAACGCCTCGGCTGCACGGTCGTGCCGATGGGGGGCGGGCAGACCGAGAAGCAGGTGCAGCTCATTCGCGACTTCGCGCCCGACATCATCATGGTCACCCCCAGCTACATGCAGGTGATCGTCGAGGAGTTCGAGCGGCAGGGCCTGGACCCGGCGTCGATGAGCCTCTCGGTCGGCATCTTCGGCGCGGAGCCGTGGACCGAGGCGATGCGCCGCGACATCGAAGCCCGCGCGGCGATCGACGCCGTGGACATCTACGGGCTCTCGGAGGTGCTCGGCCCGGGCGTGGCCAGTGAATGCGTGGAGACCAAGGACGGCCCGGTGGTCTGGGAGGACCACTTCTATCCCGAGATCATCGATCCGATCACCGGAGAGGTCCGTGCCGACGGCGAGGAGGGCGAGCTGGTCTTCACGACGCTCACGAAGGAAGCGCTGCCGGTGATCCGCTACCGGACGCGCGATCTCACGCGGCTCCTGCCACCGACGGCGCGCAGCATGCGGCGGATGGCGCGCATCACCGGGCGCACCGACGACATGCTCATCATCCGTGGTGTCAACGTCTTCCCGACACAGATCGAGGAGCTGATCCTGCAGCACGGCGCGCTGGCCGGTCAGTACCAGCTGATCGTGACGCGCGACGGCCTGCTGGACGACCTCGAGGTGCGCTGTGAGCTCGCGTCTGCGCACGCCGGCGCCGACCGCGCGCCGATCGCCGAGCAGTTGCAACAGCGCATCAAGGTGATGGTCGGCGTGAGCACCGTCGTCACGATCGACGCCCCTGGCTCGGTGGAGCGCACGCAGGTCGGCAAAGCCCGGCGCGTGATCGATCGCCGTCCGCGCTGACGTGCCTCACGCGCGCGGGACATAATCAGGCGATGCCGGCTGCCGTCGTCCTCCTGAGTGGAGGTCTGGACTCGTATACCGCCGCGGCCGCGGTGAAGCAGGGCGGCTTCGACCTCTACGCCCTGACCGTGCGCTACGGCCAGCGCCACGTCGAGGAGCTCGTGGCGGCGCGCCGCGTCGCCGCTGCCCTCGGTGTCGTCCGCCACCTCGAGATCGACGTCGAGTTGTCGCGCATGGGTGGATCGGCGCTGACCGACGACATCGCCGTGCCGAAGGACCAGCCGATCGACCCCGCCGTGATTCCAGTCACCTACGTGCCGGCGCGCAACACGGTGTTCCTGTCGCTGGCGCTCGGCTGGGCCGAGGTGGTGGGCGCCACCGACCTCGTGATCGGCGTGAACGCGCTCGACTACTCGGGCTATCCCGACTGCCGTCCGGAGTTCATCCGCGCCTTCGAGACGCTGGCCGCCCTGGCGACGAAGGCCGGCGTGGAAGGCGCCGCGTTCACCGTGCACACGCCGCTCATCGCCTTGTCCAAGGCCGAGATCATCCGCCTCGGCCTGTCGCTCGGCCTCGACTACGGCCTCACCCACAGCTGCTACGACCCGCCTCCCGGCGGCCGCGCCTGCGGCCACTGCGACAGTTGCCGCCTGCGCGCGATCGGCTTCGCCGATGCCGGCGTCATCGACCCGATCCTCGCCTCCTGACCGTCATGACCGACCGCCTCTACTACACCGACGCCTATCGCCGCGAGTTCGACGCGACGGTGACCGCCTGCGCACCCGACGGGGACCGCTTTGCGGTGACCCTGTCGTCCACCGCCTTCTATCCGACGTCCGGCGGGCAACCGCACGATCTCGGCACGCTCGGTGGCCGTGCCATCGTCGACGTCGTGGATCACGACGACGGCGAGCTGGTCCACCTGGTCAACGGCGCGCTCGACCCGGGGGCCTTCGTGCACGGGGCCGTCGACTGGGGCCGCCGCTTCGATCACATGCAGCAGCACACGGGCCAGCACGTGCTGTCGGCGGCGTTCGAGGCCATCTGTCAGGCTCGCACCGACAGCTTCCATCTCGGGACATCGAGCGCCACCATCGACCTCCATCGCCTCGTGTCTCCCGCGGAGATCACCGCCGCGGAAGCCGATGCCAACCGCGTGGTGTGGGACGACCGCGAAGTGCGGGTGCGTTTCGTGACGTCGGAAGAGGCGGTGTCGCTGCCGCTGCGCAAGGAGTCCGTCCGCACCGGGACGCTCCGCCTCGTCGAGGTCGACGGCTACGATCTTTCGGCCTGTGGCGGCACGCACGTGGCGCGCGCCGGGGCGATCGGGATCATCAGCGTGACCGGCTGGGAGAAGTTCAAGGGCGGCACCCGCGTGGAGTTCCGCTGCGGCGGCCGCGCGCTGCACCAGCTGCGCGAGTGGCGCGACGCGTTCGGCGCCGCCAATCGCGTGCTCTCGGTCGGCGCCGTCGAACTCGCCCCGGCAATCGAGCGGCTGCAGTCCGACAACAAGTCGCTGGGCCGCACCGTGCGCACGCTGCAGGAGCAGCTCGCCGTGCACGTCGCCGCCGACCTCGTGGCGCGCGGCCACCGCGAGGGCGATCGGATCGTGGTGGCCGAGGCGCTCGACGGCTGGGACGCCGCCGGCCTGAAAGCGGTGGCCGCCGCCGTGGCGTCGACGCCGGGCGGATGCGCGGCGGTGTTTTCCACGTCGCAGCCGGCCCTGGTCGTGGTCGCGCGCGCGTCAGGCGTCGCCGTCGACGCGTCGGCGGCGCTCAAGGTGCTGGTGGCGCAGTTCGGCGGCAAGGGCGGCGGCAAGCCGGACATGGCGCAGGGCGGGGGCCTCACCGGGGACATCGCGGCACTCGTGGCCGCGGCTCGCACGGCGCTGCTGGCGTGATGCCGCCGGCAGTGCAGCTCGTCACCACGGCCGATCTGCCGCTCGGGTGGCGCGAGTCCGCGCGGGCGTTGATGGATGCCGCCTTCGATGGCGACTTCAGCGCCGACGACTGGGCCCACGCCCTCGGCGGCTGGCACGCCCTCGTCGTCGACGACCAGACCGTGGTGGCCCACGCCGCCGTCGTGCCGCGGCGGCTCTGGCTCGGCGATCGGCTCGTGCGGAGCGGCTACGTCGAGGCCGTCGCCGTGGCGCCGGCGCGCCAGCGAACCGGGCTTGGGACGCTGGTGATGCAGTCCATCGGGGAAATCCTGCGGACGCAGTTCGAGGTGGGCGCGCTGTCGTCGGGCGAGTGGGCGTTCTACGAGCGCCTCGGCTGGACGCGCTGGCGCGGCCCGTCGTTCGTGTGCCAGGCCGACGGCCGCCGCGTCCGCACCGCCGACGAGGACGACGGCCTGATGACGCTGCACGGCTGGACCGCCGACGTGATCGACCCCACCGTGGCGATCGCGTGCGACGATCGCGCCGGCGACCCGTGGTGACCGGCGCAGCGCGCGCCGCCTACCGCGGCGCCATGCGCAGGGCGCCGTCGAGGCGGATCACTTCGCCGTTCAACATCACGTTCTCGATCACGTGACGCACGAGGGCGCCGTACTCGTCGGGGCGACCGAGGCGCGACGGGAACGGCACCTGCTGGCCCAGCGAGATCCGCGCCGGCTCGGGCAGGGCCGCGAGCAGCGGCGTGTCGAAGATGCCCGGCGCGAGCGTGACGCAACGAATGCCCAGCGGCGCGAACTCGCGCGCCACCGGCAGGGTGAGCCCGACGACGCCGCCCTTCGACGCGGCGTAGGCGGCCTGGCCGATCTGGCCCTCGAACGCGGCAATCGACGCCGTGTTCACGATCACGCCCCGTTCGCCGCCCTCGTCGGGCGTGTTGCCGGTCATGGCCGCCGCCGCCAGGCGGATCACGTTGAAGGTCCCGACGACGTTGACCCGCACCGTCTTCTCGAAGAGGTCGAGGGCGTGCGGGCCGTTCTTGCCGAGCACCTTGGCGGCGGGGCAGATCCCGGCGGCATTCACCACGCCGTGCAGCCCCCCGAAGCGCGTCGCCGCCAGCGTGACGGCGGCCTGCACGTCGGCCTCGCTCGTCACGTCGGCCTTCGCGAATGCGGCCTTCGCGCCCAGCGCGGCTTCGGCGGCGGCGCCGGTCTCGGCGTTGACGTCCACGAGCACGGCGTGCCCGCCGGCGGCCAGCACCGCTTCGGCAGCGGCGCGGCCCAGTCCCGACGCCCCTCCGGTCACGAGGAACGTCTTCCCTTCGATGCGCATCGATCGTCTCTCCCTGTGCGGCGCGGAGTGCGGTACGCCGACCCGTCAGGATACCAGTCCGCTGGAAGGATAGAATCTCCACCGTGTCCGCATTGATTCCTCGGCTGCCGGGAGTGGCCGCTGCCATTCTCGTCATGGTGGCGGGCTTCGAACTCGCCGAGGTGCTCGGCCGCCTGCTCCTGGCGGCGCGCGGCCTCACCGGCGCCAGCCCGATTTCCGGCGTGCCGGTGGCGATCGTCCTCGGTCTGCTGCTGCGCAACGTGGTGCCCCTGCCAGCGTCGCTGGGCCCCGGGCTGAAGTTCTGCACCACCACCGTGCTGCGCCTCGGCATCGTGCTGGTGGGCATCAAGCTGAGCGTCATCGAGATGGCCCGCCTCGGTGTGGCCGGCGTGCCCGTGGTCGTGACCGCCATCGCCACCGGCCTGATCTTCGTCACGTGGTTCAACCGCCGGATGGGCCTGCCGCCGCGTCTCGGCACGCTGATCGCCGCCGGCACCAGCATCTGCGGCGTGACCGCCATCGTGTCGACGGCGCCGGCCATCGACGCCGACGAGCGCGAGGTCGCCTACGCGGTCGCGAACGTCGTGGCGTTCGGCCTGTTCGGCATGCTCGCCTACCCGTACCTCGCGCATGCGCTGCTGCCGGGCTCGGCGGCGATCGGCCTGTTCCTCGGCACGGCGGTGCACGACACCTCCCAGGTCGTCGGCGCGGCGCTGACCTATCGCCAGATCTACGCCGACGATGCCGTGTTGCGTGTGGCCACCGTGACCAAGCTCACGCGAAACCTGTTCCTGGCCGCAGTGATTCCGCTGCTGACCTGGATGCGGGCGCGGGACGGCGCCGCTGCCGGCAAGGCCACGGCGACCAACTGGCGGACGCTCGTGCCGTCGTTCGTGCTCGGTTTCGTCGCCATGGCGATCGTGCGCTCGGTCGCCGACGCGATGCTCGACGGCGGCGGGCTGGCGCTCGGCGTCTGGGACCGACGGGCGTGGAACACGCTGACGTCGTACGTCGGCGACACCATCGGCGCGCGCTGGCTCCTCGGCACCGCCATGGCCGCGGTGGGCCTGAACACGAGCTTCTCGGTGTTCAAGGGCGTGGGCATGAAGCCCTTCGCCGTCGGCATGGCCGGCGCCCTCGTCGTGGGCACCGCCGGCTTCGTCATGGCCTACCTGCTCGGCGGCTACGTCACGCTGTAGACGCGGCCGCCGCGCCGCTCACTCCCGCGGCAGCGACACCAGCGTCAGCAGCAACGTATCGACCGCGGCGTCGACCTCGCTCGCGCGCGTGTCGAAGCCGTTGGTGAGCACGGCGAAGGCCAGCGTCTCGCCGGAAAGGGTGTCGACGTAGCCGGCCAGCGATCGCACGTTCGACATCGACCCGGTCTTGGCGCGGACCCGGCCCTCGCCTGGCGTGCCCTTCAGGCGCCGTCCCAGCGTGCCGGCGCCGCCGGCCACCGGCAGCGCGGCACGCAGTCCCTCGCGCAGTCGCGGTTGCCGCCACGCCGCCGCCAGTGTCGCCACGAGCGCGTCGGCCGACAGGTAGTCGTTGCGCGACAGCCCCGAGCCGTCACGCGTGTGATAGGTCTCGGGCGGCACGCCCAGGGCCTCCAGCGTGGCCCGCAGCGCGCGGACGCCGTCGGCGGCCGAGGCCGGCCCGAGGCCGTCGAGGTCCATCGCCACGAGCAGCGTCTCGGCGTAGCTGTTGAGGCTCCACTCGAGCATCTGCGTCACGATCTCCGACAGTGGCGCCGACTGACCGACGAGCAGCACCGTGCCGTCGGAGGCGCGCGGGCGGTCGGATGCGTCGTCGATGTCGATGGCGGCGCCGTCCACGGTGATGCCGCGGCGCTGCAGCGTCGCGCGCAGCTCGCCGGCGTAGTAGAGCGTCGGGTTGGCGACGGCGGCCGGCAGCGTGACGGGCTCGTGGTCGAGCGGCGCCTGGCCGCGCACCTCGAGAAAGCGCGTGCCGAGCGGACGGGACAGCGACAGCGACACCGGCGTGCCTTCGGCCGACGTCACGGCCTGCACGTCGACGAGCAGGCCGTGGTTGGCGGGCGAGAGATACACCACCGGAGGCGCGCCGGGCGTGCGTCCCGGCCCCATCGTCACGTCGACGACACTGTCGCGATACTGCAGCGCGCCGTAGGCGGCGCCGTAGTCCTCGACCAGGTCGTCCCACGCCCAGCCGATGCCGAGGCCGGGCGGCGCGACGGCGCGGTCGTCGCCGACGATGTGCCCGTTGACCCGCCGCAGGCCCTGCGCGCGAAGCGCCTCGGCCCAGCGATCGAAGGTGTCCACGCGCGACGGGTGCCGCGGGGTGATGGTGGGGTCGCCCGAGCCGACGACCAGCAGATCGCCGTCGAGCACGCCGTTGCGGATCGGCCCGAGCGCGACGAGCCGGGTGTCGAAGCGGAAGCTCCAGCCCAGACGCTCCGCGGCTGCCACGGCGGTCAGCACCTTCATCGTGGAGGCGGGCACCAGCCACGTCTGGCCGTTGCGCCGGTACAGCGTCTCGCCGCTGTCGAGCGCCTGCACGACCACGCCCACCGACGCTCGCGCCAACGCCGGCTCCGCGAGCACGGCGTCGAGGGCCTGCGCCAGCCGTTCGGCGCGACTGACCACCGGCGCCGGAGCGGCCGGGGCCGCCGCGCCGACGATCGCTGCTGGTGAGGCGACGGGGGTTGCGACCGGGGACGCCCCGGGCGTCGTCGCGCACCCCGGCAGGCACGCGGCTCCGAGCACGAAGGCACGGAGCCGGCGCGTCACTGTTTCTTCTCTGGCGGCGCGGCGGGCGTGGGGGTGGGTGGCGTGGGCGGCGCCGGTGGCGCGAGCACCGCGTCGATGGCCGCCAGCGCTTCGTCCACGGCCGTCGTGGTCAGCTTCATCGCGCCGGCCTCATCGGGACGGGTGCCGAAGGTGTCGGCGCCGGCGCGGCCGATCGCGCCGTCTTCCGTCTTCGACTCGTCGAAGGTGGCCTTCACCTTGAGCACGGGCGCCGCCGCCGCTGGCGGGGCTGCGGCCACGAAGCTCTCGGCGCGCAGGTTCGACACCTTCGCCATGAGGTCGTCGACCTTGGCCTGCTCCGCGTCGCGCGTGGCGCCGCCGGCGGTGACCGTCCACGTGTCGGTGGCGTTCTCGCCGGTGCCCTTCACCTTCTTCAGCGTCACCACGTCGGCGCCGCGCGTGAGCACGAGCTCGGTCGCCGAGAACGCCTTGAACTCGAACAGCTCTTTCCGCCGATACTCTCCGGCGTCCTTCAGCAGCTCGGTCGCGAACGCCGGATCGACGGTGAACACCATGGGCCGCGCCAGATCACGGGCGTAGGCCTTGCCGTCGGCCGACGTGCCCACGGCCAGGGTCGCGCTCGCCGAGCCGGTCTTCACGACGATCGTCGCCGGCGGCGCGTCCAGGCCGTACTTCTTCAGGTCCGACATGTCCGTCGTCTCGATGGCGGTCATGTTGGTCGACGAGAGCCGCGTCAGCAGCCCCTCGATCGCGCCGTAGTCTCCGCGCGCGTTCACCGGCGCGGTCACGCGCCAGTCGGAGCTGGTGCGCGAGAACGTGACCGGCACCCGGCCACCGGCCGAGATCTCGAGGGCGTCGGCCTTGTCGCGCTCGAAGCGCAGCACGCGCTTGTCGCGCAGGTCGAACGTCGACCGCGAGAGATTGGTCTCGACGAAGGTCGCCACGAGCACGACGCGCGAGCCGTCGCCCTGGACGGCGTAGAGGTCGCCGCCGGTCGGCGTCGCATCGCCCAGCCGCAGGCGCCCGCTCACGCCGCCCTTCGCTTTGAAGCTGATGTCGGCCTTGGGCGTGGTCAGGCCGTACTCCGCGAGGTTCGACGCGTTGGGATCGACCTCGCGGGTGATGTCGAGCGAGGTCAGGCTGCCGAGCAGCGTGGTGACGTCGTTCTGATCGGCGTCGGTCGCCAGCGGCTCGACCACCGACCAGGTGCCGTCGGTCTTCTTCAGCACCGTGGTGTCGCCCTTGGCGACGACGCGAAGCTCCTCGACGTCGTCCGCCGCCACGGAGAACACCTTCTCCTTGACCTCGGTCTCGGAGCGGTTCGCGTCCACGAAGTAGATGTACGCGCCGAGGCCAGCGGCCACGGCCACGAGCGCCAGCGTCGACCACGCACCTCTCATCGCTCTAACGCCTCCGCCACCAGGTGTAGACGCCCAGGCCGAAGATCGCCGCGGGAATCAGGACGATCGAGAGCAGGGCGATCCGATTCAGCTGATCTGCCGTGAGCGTGAGGCGTCGATCTTCGGGCGCTCGCGGGCGCACGGCGATCAGGCCCTCCTGGCGCGACAGCCAGCCGAGGGCGTTCAGGAACAGGTCGCGATTGCCCTGGATGCCCAGGCCGTAGTTGGCGGCGAAGTCGGAATCGCCCATCACGAACAGGCGGCTGTCGGGCTTGGGCGGCGCCTCGCCGCCGGCCGGTGCGGCCACCTCCGGGGCATTGGGCGCCGCGGCCGACACCGCGGCCCCGAGCGTGATCGGCCCCTGCCGGTCGCCCTTGGCGGCGTCGAGCGACACTTCCTGGCCGCCGACCAGGCCGCCGAGATCCTTCTCCGCCCAGCTCTGCGCGCTCGTCTCGATCACCGGCTGCGCCGTCTTGCCCTCGACCGTGGTCGTGGTGATCGACCGTGCCAGGGGGTAGGCCGTCATCAGGTTGAAGCGCTCGGTGATCGGGTGCGACGGGTAGCTCGCCGCCACCGGTACCGTCGGACCGGCGCCGAAGATCTGGCCCACGCCCGAGGCGTCGACCACGACGTCGTCGCCGACCTCGACGCCCCATTCCTTCAGGAAGCCGGTGAGGTTCGGCAGCGTGCCCTGACCCGGCTTCTCGCCCGGATCGAGCATCGCGAAGACCGAGCCGCCCTTCGCCAGATAGGTCTTCAGCGCCTCGACCTCGCCCGGGAAGAAGTCGGTCTGCGGGCCGGCGATCACGACGGCGCTCGCGCCGTCCGGCACCGTCGGCGACTGCGCCAGGACGAGCTTCTCGAACGCGTAGTTGTCGCCCTTGAGCGCATCGGCGACGGAGCTGTAGCCGAGCCGATCGCTGGCCGCCGGATCCTTCTCGCCGTGGCCCTGGACGAAGTACACCTTGCGCTCCTGGCCGGTCGTGGCCTTGATGAACGCGTTGGCGATGTCCTGTTCTTCGAGGTTGGTGATGCGCTCGACGCGGCCCTTGTACTCGAGCACCATCGTGCCCGCCGTCTGCACGTTCGCGGCCTTGGCCCGCGCCGGGTTGCGATCGATGTCGACGTAGTCGATCGACAGCTGCGGGGCGCGGTAGGTGTATTCCTCGAGGCGATCGCGGAAGCGATCGAAGTTGGCGGCGACGTCGAACACGGTGAGCTTGGCCGGGGCGTCGAGGCCCTGCAGCACCTTGAGCGTCTGCTCCGACAGGCTGAACACCTGGTTGGCGGTGAGGTCCCAGCGCTTGTTCTGCCGGACGCCGAGGTAGTTGATGGCGGCGAGGATGGCCAGCATGGCCAGCACGCTCACCACCGACATCGTCCCCATCTTCGTCTGCCGCGCGCTGGCGCCCGTGGCCGACTCGCGCCACTGCGCCGCCAGGTAGATCAGGATCAGTGCCAGGCCCGACCAGGCGATCGGGGTGCGGTACTGGTCCCACTCCGGGAAGATGAAGCGCACGCCGAGGGCGACGACCACGAGGGCCACGCCCACCCAGCCGAGGATGGCCCAGACTTTCGATACCTGCGTGTAGTTGGTGCCCGCCATCTCAGCCTCGCCACCGTTCGCTGTCCACGGACTTGGCCGTGAGGAAGAGCCCGAACACGATGAAGCTCGCGTAGTAGACGAGATGCTTCGTGTCGATGATGCCGCGGGCGAAGTCGTCGAGATGGTCGGTGATCGAGAGGTGGGTGACGATCGCCTGGCCCGTGGGACCGAGCGACTGGCCGATCCAGTTGATGACCCAGAGCAGCAGGAACACCGCGAACGTCACCATGCCGGCGACGATCTGGTTCTTCGTGAGGCTCGAGATGAGCAGCCCGGCCGAGATGAAGCACCCGCCCATCAGCAGCAGGCCGAGATACCCGGTGGCCACCGGCTTCCACTCCGGGTCGCCGAAGTAGAAAAGCGTGCCGACGTGAATCAGCGTCACCGACAGCATCACCGTGTAGAGCAGCAGCGCGCCGAGGAACTTGCCGAGGATGATCTGCCAGTCGGTGAGCGGCGAGGTGAGCAGCAGCTCGATGGTGCCCGAGCGCTTCTCTTCCGCGTAGGTGCGCATCGTGATCATCGGCATGATGAACAGCACGATGACGCTGACGTTCATGAACACCGGGCCGATCAGCATCTGGTTGACGTTCATCGTCATGCCCGAGCCGGGCGCGACCTGCATGCTCTGGCGGTCGAAGTACCACAGCAGCGTGTAGAAGAAGTAGCCGTAGAGCAGGGCGAAGAAGCCCAGCACGACGTAGGCGATCGGCGACGCGAAGTAGCCCTGCAGCTCCTTGCGCGCGATGGTGACGATGTTACGCATCGGCGGCCTCCGTCGCAGGGGCCGGCGCGGCCGGTTCCACCGCGTCACCCGCGTCTTCCGTCGTCAGGCTGAGGAAGATGTCCTCGAGGCTCATGCGCATCGGCCGCAGCTCCAGCAGGCCCCAGCCCTGGTGCACGACCGCGGCGGCGAGCTCGCGGCGCACGTCGCGTCCCTGTTCGCTGTCGACTTCCACGGCGGCGAGGCCATTGTCGTGCAGGTCGGCTTTCACGCGCGTCACGCCGGCGACGTGCGAGAGCCCGGCGGCGACGTCCGCGCCGGGGGCGTGCACCTGCAGATAGAGCGTCTCGCTGCCGCGCAGGCGCGCGGTGAGGTTCGCCGGCGTGTCGACGGCGACCACCTTGCCCTTGTTGATGATGACCACCCGGTGGCAGGTCTGCGAGACCTCGGGCAGGATGTGCGTGCTCAGCACCACCGTGTGGCTGCCGCCCAGCTCGGTGATGAGCTGACGCGCCTCGATGATCTGCTTCGGGTCGAGGCCGGCGGTGGGCTCGTCGAGCACCAGCACGTCGGGGTTGTGGATGAGCGCCTGCGCCAGGCCGACGCGCTGCTTGTAGCCCTTCGAGAGCTTGCCGCAATGACGCGAGGCCATGTCGGCCACGTGCGTCTTCCGCATCACGTCCTCGACCCGGCTCTTCACCTCGCGGGCCGGCACGCCCTTGATGCGCGCGACGAACGTGACGTAGTCGCGCACGGTCATGTCGGGATAGAGCGGCGGTGTCTCGGGCAGATAGCCGGTGCGCTTCTTCGCCTCGATCGGCTGCGAGAAGACGTCGTAGCCGGCCACGCTCACTGCGCCGTCGGTCGCCGGCATGTAGCCGGTGATGATGCGCATCGTGGTCGTCTTTCCGGCGCCATTCGGCCCGAGAAAGCCCAGGATTTCACCGGCCCCGACGTTGAAGCTCACGTCGTCGACGGCCGTGAACGGCCCATAGCGCTTGCTGAGGTGTTGCACCTCGATCACGATGTCTCTCCTGCGCGTCGTGTGTTCTTTGAAGTCTGTCGTCTAACCTGTAATCTTTAGACGGGTCATCCGAACGCGATGACAGCCCCCGATCCTATTCAAAAGCGGGCATGACGGGCAAGCGTGCCCGCCCCTGCCGAGGACCCCTGTGAAGCGTGCTTTCATCGGTGTAATCGTGCTGATCGTGCTCGCCGCGGCCGGGGCGTGGTGGTGGGCCCGCGCGTCGGTGCCTTCTTTGGACGGCGAGTGGCGGCTGGCTGGTCTGGGTGGTCCGGTCGAGGTGCTGGCGGATGGACACGGCGTGCCGCACGTCTATGCCCGCGACACCGCCGACGCCTGGTTCGTGGCCGGCGCGCTGCACGCACGCGATCGGCTGTGGCAGATGGAGCTCTACCGGCGGGCCGCCTACGGCCGTCTGTCGGAAGTGCTGGGCGCCGAGACCCTGCCGATCGATCGCCGCATGCTCACCCTGGGCATCCGCGCCGCCGCGGAGAAAGAGCTCGCCCGGCTCGGACCCGCGGCCCGCACCGCGCTCACGCGATATTCCGAAGGCGTGAACGCCGCCGCCGCCGGCATCACCGGCCGCCGCCGCGCCCCTGAACTCCAACTGCTGGGGCTGACGCCCGCGCCGTGGACGCCGGCCGACTCGCTCGCCATCGGACGCCTGCTCGCATTCCGCCTGGCGGAGAACGCGTCGGCGGAACTGGTGCGGCACGCGTTGGCGCGCGCCCTGGGCGGGCCCGCCGCCGATGCGCTCGGCGGACGCTATCCCGACGATGCGCCGACGGTGCTGGGCGACCTGGCCGAGCTGGCGCCGCCCGCGCCGGCGCCCACGACCGCTCCAGCGGCCGCCGCGCCGGCCGCCCCGTCGCCCTCGGCGCAGCCGTCGCCGTCGATGGCGCGGGTCTCCTATCCGCCCGGCCTCGGCTGGCTCGATCCCGCGGCGCCTCGCGCCAACAGCAACGCCTGGGTCGTCGGCCCCTCGAAGACCGCGACCGGGCGGCCCGTGCTGGCGAACGATCCGCACCTGCCGATCGAGCTGCCGTCGGTCTGGTACGAGATGCACCTCGTCGCCGCCGGACTCGACGTGCAGGGCGTGTCGGTGCCGGGCACGCCTTTCATCGCCATCGGCCACAACGCGCGCATCGCCTGGGGCTTCACCAACACCGGCGCCGACGTGCAGGACCTGGTGCTGCAGAACTTCGACCTCGCGCGCCGCCGCGTCGAGGGCCCTGGCGGCTGGGACACGGTGCAGATCGAGTCGGCGCCGATTCCCGTGAAGGGCCGCGCGACGCCCGAGCCGTTCGAGCTGTGGCGCACGCCATTCGGCGTCGTCTACGCCGACGAGTCGCTCGACTGGGAGGCGCCGCCGGCATGGTTGGCTCCCGACGCGCCCCGGGACGGCCAGCAACGCGCGTTCGTGTTGCGCTGGGAAGGCTTCGACGGTGGCTACGCCGACGCCTTCGAGGCGCTCAACCGTGCCGGCACCTGGTCGGAGTTCCAGGCGGCGCTCGACCGGCTGTCGGCGCTGTCGCAGAACGCGGTCTACGCCGACGTCGACGGCAACATCGGCTACCTGATGACGGGGCAGCTGCCGGTGCGCGCGTCGGGCGACGGCGCCCGGCCGGTCACGGCCGCCACCGCCGCCTGGCCCGGATCGATCGGCGGGGCCGGCGCGCTGCCGCGGCTGCTGAATCCCGCCCGCGGGTTCCTCGCGACCACGAACAACCCGATCCTGCGCACCGACTCGCCGCTCATCACGCGCGACTGGCTCGGGACGCACCGGGCCCGCCGTGTCACCGACGTGCTCGCGGCCTCGGCGGGATTCGACGTCGCGAAGGCCTCGGCGCTGCAGAACGACATCGAGAGCCTGGCGGCCCGCGAGGTCATCACCGGCATCGAGGGCGCGCTGGCGCGGGGCAAGCAGGCCGGTGGCGACCCGCGCGGCCTCGCGCTGCTCGAACGCCTGCGCGGCTGGCAGGGAGTGATCGACGGCGGCGAGCTGACGGCCGTCTACGAGGCGTTCGAGGACAAGCTCTGGCACCGCGCCTTCGCCGACGAACTGCCGCCGGATCTGTTCCGCCGCTACTACGAGTGGGCCGGCGCCGAACGCCCGGCCGGGTTGTCCACGATCATCGGCGACCCGCAGGCGCGCTGGTGGGACGACATCGGCACTGTCGATCGCCGCGAGTCGCGCGACGAGGTCTACCTGCTCGCCGCCATCGACGCCGCCGCGGTGGTGGAGCAGTGGTCGTCGAGCGCGCGCGGCTGGGATCGTGTGCACGGCGTGCGTTTCGCGCACGCCCTCTCGGCCGGCGGCCGCGTGATGTCGTGGCTGTTCGACCGCGGCCCGGTCGCGACCGGGGGGGACGGCACGACGGTGATGCGCATCAGCTTCCGGCGCGACCAGGGCTTCGGCGCCTGGGAGCACCCGTCGTGGCGGCAGGTCTACGACGTGGGTGCGTGGGACAACTCACGCGTGGTGCTGCCGGCCGGCCAGTCGGGCCATCCCATGAGCCCGCACTACTTCGATCAGAACGACCTGTGGCGCCAGGGGCAGTACCGGACCGTCGCGTATTCGCGCGCCGCGGTCAACGGCTCGGCCGCGCATCGACAGTTGCTCACGCCGTAGGGCGTGGCGGCTCGCGGCGCGGGGCTCGCGGCTGGATCTCGTCAGACGGCGTCGTCGAGGCGCATCTCCACGAGGTAGTGCCGGACGATCGCGCCGTTGGTCACGGCGAACGCCGCATACGCCGGGTTGTCGGGCCCGGCCTTCACGCTCTTCATCAGTCCCTGCATCGCCGGCGCGTCCTCGAGCGACTTGATGCGCAGCCTCGTCGTGCGCATGTTCATGCGGTTGAGCGCGAAGGTCAGCCGGCGCCGTTCGGCGCGGCTGTCGTCGAAGGCGCGGCGGGTCGTGAACCAGACGGTCCCGACGTGCCACATCCCCAGGTTGCAGATCAGCATGGGCACGCGGTCGGCGACGGGAATCTCGTCCACCTTGCCGAAGGACATCGTCAGCAGTCCCGACGGGAGCATCGACGCGTAGGCCGCCAGCTCCATGAACTCCTCGCCGTCGTAGATGAGCAAGCCCTCGGGGTACGGCTGAGCCGCGCCCGCGAGTGCCGGAAGGGCGGCGCCGGCACCGCCGATGGCCGCCGCCGCGAACTGTCGGCGGCTCAGACGCGTCGACACGGGGCGGCACATGCCGCGATTCTGCGCCAGCGGGTGGACCTGGGCAATCGTCATTTCCGCCCCGGCCTCCAGCCGGCGTATACTGAATATATGAGCAAACGCTCAGATGTCAGGACCGCGACGCCCACGGTCCCCGCGGCCTCGGCCGGCGAGGCCTGCGACGTCCTGCACGTCGACCCGGCGCGCCTGGCCCGGCTGCGTGCCGCGCTGATCGGGCCCGAGTCGGTCGAGGCGCTCGCCGAGACGTTCAAGGCGCTGGGCGACCCCACGCGCGTCCGGCTGCTCGACGCCCTGTCGCATGGCGCACTGTGCGTCTGCGACCTGGCGCAGATCATCGGACTCAGCCAGTCGGCGACCTCGCACCAGCTGCGTCTGCTGCGTCAATTGCGCATCGTGCGCAGCCGGCGCGCCGGCCGCATGGTGTTCTACTCGCTCGACGATCGGCACGTCGTGACGCTGGTCCGGCAGGGCCTGCGCCACGTGGAAGAAGAGGCCGCGAAGCCGCGGAGGCGGCTGGCGTGAGCACCGCCGCCGCGGTGGCGTGCACGAAGTGCGCGCTGCACGCCGAGTCGGTGTTTCGTGTCGCGGGCATGGACTGTGCCGAGGAAGCGCGCATCCTCGAGCGCCGTCTCCTGCCGATGTCCGGCGTGGAGTCGCTGGCGGTCGACGTCCTCGGCCAGAAGATGCGCATCGCCTACGACGCGGCGGTCGTCACCACGAGCGCGATCAGCGACGCTGTGGCCGAGACCGGCATGAAGGCCTGGCTCGAACACGAGCGGCCGGTGGAGACGCCCTCAGCGGGTGCGTCGTGGCGGCCGCTGGCCGTGGCCGGCGCCGCCGTCGGCGCCGGACTCCTGGTGCAGGCCCTGGCCGACGACTCCCGTCTCGCCTGGCCCGCGTTCGGCCTGGCGGTGCTGCTGGCGGGCCGCGAGCCCGCGAAGAAGGCGCTCGCGTCGGCGCGGCGCCGCGTGCTCGACATCCACGTGCTGATGGTCGTGGCCGTGGCCGGGGCGCTGGCCCTCGGTGACTGGGCCGAAGCCGCGACCGTCGTGTGGCTGTTCGCCGTGTCGCAGTGGCTGGAGGTGCACACGATGGAGCGTGCCCGGCGCGCGATCCGCGGCGTGATGACGCTGGCGCCGTCGGAAGCCCGCGTGACGCATGGCGACCACGAGCACCTGACGCCGGTCGACCGGGTGCTCCCGGGCGCGACCATCCTCGTGGCGCCGGGCGAGAAGGTGCCGCTGGACGGCGTGATCCTGGCCGGCCGGTCGGACCTCAACCAGGCGCCGATCACCGGCGAGTCGCTGCCGGTCGAGCGCGGCCCGGGCGACGAGGTCTTCGCCGGCACGATCAACGGGCACGGCGCACTCGACGTGCGCGTCACCCACGGTGTGCGCGACACCACGCTCGCCCGCATCGTCCACCTGGTGGAATCGGCGCAGGCGCAGCGTGCCCCGGCGCAGCAGTTCATCGACCGCTTCGCGCGCTGGTACACGCCCGCCGTCGTCGCGCTGGCGCTGGCCGTGTTCGTCGTGCCGGTCGCGTTCGGCGGCGCGCCGTCGGAGTGGGCCTACCGCGCCCTGGTGCTGCTGGTCGTCGCCTGCCCGTGCGCGCTCGTCATCTCGACGCCGGTGTCGATGGTGGCAGCGCTGGCGACGGCGGCGAAGCGCGGCGTGCTGGTGAAAGGCGGGGCGCATCTCGAGCGGCTGGCCGCGGTCCGGGTGGTTGCCTTCGACAAGACCGGCACGATCACCGCCGGCACGCCCGGGGTCGTCAGCATCGCGGTCATGCCCGGCGCCGACGAGCGCGAGGCATTGCGCGCCGCGGCTGCCGTCGAGCAGCGGTCACATCACCCCGTGGCTCGCGCCGTCGTCGAGGCGGCTCGCGCCCGCGGCCTCGAGGTGCAGGCCGCCGACGACGTCCGCGCGTTGCCGGGGCTGGGCGCCGAGGGCACCTGGCAGGGACGGCCGGTCCTCGTGGGCAGCGTGCGCCTGGCCGAGGTCCGCGTGCCGGTCGACGAGGCCATGCGACGCGCCGTCGAGGCCTGCCGTGCGGATGGCGCCGCGGCCATCGTCGTGGCCATCGGCGGCGTGGTGCGTCTCGTGCTCGGAGTTCGTGACACGGTCCGCCCGGTGGCCGCCGACGTCGTGCGGCTGCTGCGCGACCAGGGCATCGCGCACGTCGCGATCCTGACCGGCGACGCACCCGAGGCAGCGGCGCCCGTGGCGCGGCAATCGGGTGTGAGCGACGTGCGCGCCTCGCTGCTGCCCGCCGACAAGCTCACCGCGGTGCAGGCGCTGCGCGACGCGTACGGCCCGATCGCGATGGTGGGCGACGGCGTCAACGATGCGCCGGCCCTCGCCGCCGCCGATGTCGGCGTGGCCATGGGCGCCATGGGGTCGGCCGCCGCCCTCGAGGCCGCGGACGTCGCGCTGATGTCCGACGAACTGCAGAAGCTGCCCTACGCCGTGCGCCTCAGCCGTGCGGCGCTCGCCAACGTCCGCGTCAACGTGGCGCTGTCACTGGGCCTCAAACTGGCCGTGCTGGTGCTCGCGGTGTTCGGGATCTCGACGCTGTGGATGGCCGTGGTCGCCGACTCGGGCGCCTCGGTGCTGGTGGTCGCCAACGCGATGCGGCTACTGCGTCATCGCTGACGCGCCCTGCAGCCGGCCGCGTCTCACTCCGCGGGTGGTTCGTCGCGTCTGCGCGGCTGGAAGAAGTGGCTGTCGACGAACTCGTCGATGGCGGCCTGATCCGGCGGGTCGACGCGATCGAACTGCAGGCCCATGCCGGCCCGCGGGTCGCTCCAGCGCACGTGCGCGTCGATGTCGAAGTCCTTCTTCGAGCCGGGCAGGCGGAAGCGCACGCGCACCTTCGTCATCGGCTCGAGCGGGCTGGTCGTGCGGATGGCGATGCCGCCGCGCGAGATGTTGAGCGACAGCGCCGCGGCGATCGTGGCGCCGACGTGATACGCCGCCGGAATGCCGAGCACCACGCGCGGGCTGCCGCGGCGGTTGAAGTTGTCGGGGAAGAGGTGCGGCGCGAGCGACGGCAGGATGTGCTGCACCGCGCTGTACTCGTTCACGTACCCGGCGACGCCGAGCGCAGCCAGCTCACGCACCTCGTCGGCGCTCGACACCGTGCCGCTGAATGCCAGGATGGGCAGCCGGCCGTCGTCGAGTTTGCGCACGGTGCCGATGAGCTCCGCGCCGGAGCAGTGCGGCAGCCGCAGGTCGATGACGAGGAGATCGAGGCGATCGAGGTCGGCGCGCACCCGCGCGAACAACTCGGCCGCGCTCTTCACCGTGATGGCGCGATGGCCCGCGCTCTCGACGGCGGTCCGGAACCGATCGCGCACCGACGCACTGTCGTCGGCGATGACCACGCATTTCGCAGCCGTCGGGTTCGTGGACATAGTGGCGTTTCGGCCCTCGGTTCGTTGCAGAATAGCTCAGGTTCCCCATATAATTCGAACACTTCTTCGCGTGACTGCGCGTCGAGCCGTGCGGCCCGGCGCAATGGCGTGACGAGGCTCTTCGAGGAGTGGTCTTCATGTCCGCGTATTGTCCCGAGTGCGACGCTGAAATCGACATCGACAACGCCGACGCCGAAATCGGCGATGAACTGAGCTGCTCAGAGTGCGGACAGCTGCTGCGCGTGTCGAACGACTCACCGCTGGAGCTCGAGCTCGCCGACGACGACGATGTCGACGACGACGATGACGACGAAGAAGAGGAAGACGACAAGGAAGACGACGCCGACGACGACGAGTTCGACGACGACGACGACGACGAACGCGACGACGACGAGTAACCAGCGCGACATGACCCGCACCGCCGGTCCGGCCGCGCCCGACACCGCCCGGGCGAAGCAGGCGCGGCTCGAAGCCCGCCTCGCCGACCTCGGCTCGGTGGTGGTCGCGTTCAGCGGCGGCGTCGACAGCGCGTATCTCGCCGTCGTGGCCGCGCGGGTGCTCGGGCCGCGGGCGCTGGCGGTCACCGGCGACAGCGCGTCGTATCCCGAGTTCCACCGCCGGCAGGCGCTGGGCGTCGCCCGCGACTTCCGGCTCGCGCACGAGATCGTGCCCACCCACGAACTCGATCGCCACGGCTACCGCGCCAATGCCGGCGATCGCTGCTTCCACTGCAAGACCGAGCTCTACGACACGCTGACCGCGCTGGCCCGCGACCGCGGCTTCGCGGCGGTGGCCGACGGCGCCAACGCCGACGACCGCGGCGACTACCGGCCCGGCCGCCAGGCGGCCCGCGATCACGGGGTCGCGAGTCCGCTCGACGAGTGCGATCTCGCCAAGGACGAGATCCGCGCCCTGGCCCGCGCGCTGGGCATGGCGATCTGGGACGCCCCGGCCTCGGCGTGCCTGTCGTCGCGGATTCCCCACTTCACCGAGGTCACCGCCGCGGCGCTCCGGCAGATCGAGCGGGCCGAGGACGCCGTGCGGGCGCTCGGCTTCCACGTCTTCCGCGTCCGCCATCACGGCACGCTGGCCCGGCTCGAGTTCGCCCGCGACGAAATGGCCCGCGCGCTCGAGCCGTCGCTGGCCGGCCTGCTGCAGGACCGGCTGCGAGACGCCGGCTACCACGACGTCGAGATCGACCCGCGCGGCTACCGCCAGGGCAGCCTGAACGAGCCGCTGCTGCTCAGGCCGGTGACGTGACCACGCCGCCGCGCGCGGCCGGGCGCCTCGCGCTCGCGGCCGTGCTGGTGCTGGCCGCCGGCGTGGCCGCCGGCCACCTCATCGCGCTGCCGAGCACGCTCGAAGACATCGACTCCGTGAACTTCGCGCTCGGCGTGCGCGATTTCGACCCGGCGCGCCACCGTCCGCACCCGCCCGGTTACCCCGCCTACATCGCCCTCGGCAAGGCGGCCACCGCGATCACGCGCCTGGCCTGGCCCGATGGCCGTGCCGATCGCGTCGAGGCTCGGGCCCTGGCGGGGCTGTCGCTCGCGGCCGGCGTGCTGCTCGTCTGGCTCGTCGCGCGCGCGTTCGCGACCCTCGCGCCCGGAGGCGCCGATCGCACGGGCCAGCCGCCGGCGTCGCGGCGGGCCGTGCTCGGCGCGCTGCTCTTCGTGGCGTGTCCGCTCACGTGGTACATGACCGCGCGGCCGATGAGCGACGTGCCGGGACTCGCCGCCGCCTGTGCGGCGCTGGTCTGTCTCGGTCTCGCGTGGTGGCGGCAGCATCCGGCCGCAGACGGCTCGCGCCGGCTCGAGCCCGCGGCGATGGCGGCGTCGGGCCGCATGATCGTGGTTGGGGCGCTGCTGGCCGGTCTCGCCGTGGGGTTCCGCACCCAGACGTTGTGGGTGACGGCGCCATTCCTGCTGCTGGTGCTGGCCGATCGCATCGGCCGGGGCGTGGCCGGCGCGCTGCTGGGATCGGCGATCGCGTTCACGATCGGCACACTCGCCTGGGGCATCCCGCTGCTCGTCGCCAGCGGCGGCCTGAACGCCTACCTCGCGGCGCTCGGCTCGCAGGCCGGTGAGGACTTCGCCGGCGTCGAGATGCTGTACCTGAACCCGACGCCGCGCGTGGCGGCGTTCGCGCTGCTGCGGACGTTCGTCTGGCCGTGGGACAGCGTGCCGCTGGCCGCGGTGGTCCTGGTGCTGGCCGCCATCGGCGCGATCGTCCTGCTCGTGCGTGAACGGCGGACCGCGCTGGCGCTGGCGGTCCTGACGGTGCCATCGCTGGTCTTCCATCTGGCCTTCCAGGACACCGTGTTCTCGCGCTATGCGCTGCCGATCGTGTTGCCCGTGGCGTTCCTCGCCGCTGCCGCGCTCGATGCCGCCGGTCGCCTTGGCGCGGTGGCCGCGGTGGCCGTGGCCGCGTGGAGCCTCAGTGTCGCCGGCCCTCAACTGATGGCCTACGCCGCCACCGGCAGCCCGACGGCGCGCCTCTTCGACACGGTGGCCGACGCCACGGCCGCCGGCGTCAATCCGACCATCGCGATGCACCAGTCGCTGCAGCGTCCGCTCGAAGCGGAGACGCGTTCGATGGGCGCCCGGCAGTTGCCGTCACCACCACGGCGGGAGTGGCTCGAGCTGGGCAAGTACTGGCGCGAGGGCGGCGCCGATCCGGTCTGGTTCCTCGCCGACCCCCGCCGCACCGACCTCGCGCTCGTCGACGCGCAGGCCCGGCACGACGCGCGGACGTTCGCGTGGGAGACGCCGAGCCTGTCGCTGTTCGGCGGCATGCGTCCGGCGGACGTCAGCCTCGTCCGCATGACTGCCCCCGGATGGTTCGCGGCCGAAGGCTGGAGCCTCACGCCGGAGACTTCCGGCATGGCGCGCCTCATGGGACGGGGTCCGCACCTCGGCCCGATCAGCGCGTTCGTGCGCCGGCGCGCCGACGCCGCGACGGTGCTGATCGGTGGCCGCAACCTCGGCGCCGCCGGCGATCCCGCGGTCACGTTCACGCTGGCCGTCGACGGGCGCGACATCACGACGTGGGAGGTCGCGCCCGATCCCGGGTTCTTCTTGCGCGCCTTCCCGCTACCGGCCGGCGCGCTCGACGGCGCCGGGACGTGGGCGGAGCTCACGGTGCGCTCGGCCGCGGCGTCGGGCACGGCTGTGGTGGCGTCGGCGATCGAGCAGTTCGACGTGCAATCGTCCGGCGTCACGATGTGGGGTTTCGGCGAAGGCTTCCACGAGCCCGAGCTCGACAACGCACGGGCGCTGTCGTGGCGATGGATGAGCGAGCGCGCGGTGATCGAGGTGCCGCAGACCGCTGGCGACATCACGCTCGTGCTGCACGGCGAGTCACCGCTGGCGTACTTCGGTGAACCGTCGACGCTCACCGTGAGCAGCGGCGAGACCTCGCTGGGGCAGGTAGAGCTGCGTGGTGACTTCACGCTGCGCATCGGCGTGCGTGCCGCTCGTCTCGCGGGCAGCGGTGGCCGGCTCGTGCTTACGACGACGCAGACCTTCGCGCCTGCCGATCGTGGTCGCTCGGGCGACCAGCGACGGCTGGGCCTGCGGCTGTTCGCGGTGGACGTCGTTCCGGGTGTGCCATCGGGCAATTCCGCGCCGATTTCCGGCCAGAACACGCCTGATCTTCGTTGACAGGCGTGCGTTCGGCGGCTACTCTCCGAACGTCGAGCCTCCCAGGCGACGCACACGAGTTCTTAGATCCCCGCAGGAGACACATGATGCGTTTGCTACGACGACACGCGAAGATCGTTTTGATCTTCTGCGCCTTGGTGGTCATTGTGGCCGCGTGCGGTCCGAAGCCCGCCCCGGCGCCGCCGCCTCCGCCGCCGCCCGTGGCGCCGCCGCCACCACCCCCGCCTCCTCCGCCGCCCCCGCCGCCGCCGCCGCCGCCGGCGCCCGCGCCGCGGCCGCCGACGGAAGACGAGATCTGGGCGAAGAAGTCGGTGGCCGACCTCATGCGTGAGGGCGTGCTGGCCGACGTCTACTTCGACCTCGACGCGTATGGCGTGCGCGACGACGCGCGTCCGATGCTGCAGAAGAACGCCGACTACCTGAAGCGCTGGCCGTCACTGCGCGTCACGGTCGAAGGCCACTGCGACGAGCGTGGCACGGCCGAGTACAACCTGTCGCTCGGCGAGCGCCGCTCGAGCGCAGTGAAGGGCTACCTGGTGAGCCTGGGCGTGCCGGCCGACAGCATCCAGGTGATCAGCAAGGGCAAGGAGACGCCCTTCTGCACCGACAGCAACGAGCAGTGCTGGCAGCAGAACCGCCGCGGGCACTTCGTGATCACCGGCAAGTAGCCGGCCGCGGCGTCACGGCCGCAGCACACTGAATGCGCGGGCCGGCCCTCCGGGGTCGGCCCGTTGTCTGTACTGCCGTCGGATCAGCCCAGGTCGCCGGCGATCTGCTCGGCGGCGGCGCGCGGACTGCCGGCGCCGGTGATCGGACGGCCGATCACGAGGTAGGTCGCGCCGGCGGTCACGGCCTGAGCGGCGGTGAGCGTGCGCGCCTGATCGTCCTTGCCGACATCGGCGGCGGCGCGAATGCCCGGCGTGACGATGGCGAATGCCGGTCCGCACGCGGCGCGGATGGCGGCCGTCTCGAGCGGCGATGCGACGACGCCGTCGAGCCCGGCGGTCTGCGCCAGCTTCGCCAGATGCACCACCTGATCCATCACCGGCCGCGACGTGCCGATCTCGGCGAGCGCGTCGTCGTCGAGGCTGGTGAGGACCGTGACGCCGATGACCAGCGGACGTGGACGTCCGAGCCTGGCGGCGGCGTTCGTGGCCGCCTCGGCGGCTGCGCGCATCATCTTGCTGCCGCCCGAGCAGTGCACGTTCACCATCCACGCGCCCGTCGCGACGGCCGACGACACCGCCCCGGCCACCGTGTTCGGGATGTCGTGGAACTTGAGGTCGAGGAACACGCGCTCGCCGCGGTCGGCCAGCGCCTTCACGAGCGACGGCCCGACCGCAGTGAACAGCTGCTTACCGACCTTGAATCCGCCGACGGCGCCGCGCAGATCGTCGGCGAGGGCGATGGCGCGGGCGGCGGAGTCGACGTCGAGGGCGACGAGAATCGGGTTCATGCGTGCGCCTTCGCCGGCGACGCCGTGTCGACGGCGCCCACGATGTCGGCGAGCCGCGTGATCCCGTGACGCTGCATGTAGCTCTCGATGCCGTCGAGCAACTTGGGCCAGATGAACGGGTCGACGAAGTTGGCGGTGCCGACCTGCACCGCGTTGGCGCCGGCGAGCATGAACTCGATCACGTCACGCCAGTCCATGATGCCGCCCATGCCGATGATGGGAATCTTCACTTCCTGCCGGCACTCCCAGACCATGCGGATCGCGATGGGCCGGATGGCCGGGCCGCTCAGCCCGCCCACCACGTTCGACAGCTTCGGCTTGCGCTGCTCGACGTCGATGGCCATGGCCAGGAACGTGTTGACGAGCGAGATGGCGTCGGCCCCGGCGTCTTCCGCCGCGCGCGCGAACGAGGCCGGCGACGTCACGTTGGGCGTGAGCTTGGGGATGATGGGCAGCCGCGTCACCTTGCGGACCGCGCTCACCACGTTGAACGTGCCGTCGAGGCTGCACCCGAACTGGATGCCGCCCTCCTTGATGTTCGGGCACGAGATGTTGATCTCGATGGCGTCGACGCCCTCGGCGTCCGACAGCACCCGCGCCACCTCGACGTACTCGTCGAGGGTCGTGCCGCAGATGTTGACGATGTTGCGCGCCTTCCGCGCCCGCAGCTCCGGCAGCTTCTCGGCCACGAAGCGGTGCACGCCGATGCCTTGCAGGCCGATGGCGTTCAACATGCCCGACGGCGTCTCGACGATCCGCTCCGGCTTGTGGCCCTGACGCTCGGCCAGGAACAGCCCCTTGCTGGCGACGCCGCCGAGCGTCGAGAGGTCGACGAGGTCCGCGTATTCGAGGCCGTAGCCGAAGCAGCCGCTCGCCGCGATGAGCGGATTCGGCATCTCCAGCGTGCCGATCTTCACGGAGAGATCCATCGTCGTCATTCCCAGGCCACCACGGCGCCGTCGAACACCGGCCCGCCGATGCACGACCGCACATAGCGCGTCTGGCCGTCGGCGTGCGTCACCGGCACGACGCAGCTGTAGCAGCCGCCCAGGCCGCAGCCCATCGTGCGTTCCATCGAGACCTCGCTCGGCTGGCCGTACTGCATGGCCAGCTTCGCCACGGCCGCGAGCATCGGCTCGGGCCCGCAGGCGTAGATCGACACCTGGTTCGGGCCGCTCAACTCCTTCAACGACGTCTCGAGCGGCGCCGTGACCCGGCCCTTCTCGCCGATGCTGCCGTCTTCGGTGGAGAGCACGAGCTTCACGCCGAGGCGGTCGAAGAACTCGAGGTAGTAGAGCTCCTCGCCGGTGCGGGCGCCGTAGAAGAGCGTGGTCGGCACGTTCACCGCCACGAGCGCCTCGGCCAGCGTGGCGAAGGGCGCGAGGCCGACGCCGCCAGCGACCATCCAGGCATCGCCGCTCTCGGGCGGATTGAAGGGCAGCCCCAGCGGCCCCAGGCACCAGATGGGATCGCCGGCGCCGAGGCCGTAGAGCAGGTTGGTGGTGCGGCCGGCGCGCTTGTTCAGGATGCTGATGGCGCGCACGGTGCCGAGGTCGTCACGCAGCACCTCGAAGACCGAGAACGGACGCCGCAGCATCGGCTCGCTCGTGTCCGTGGTCTTGACCATCACGAACTGGCCGGGTTCGGTCAGCGCGCCGACTTCGGGCGCCGAGAAGGTGAGGACGTTGTAGTCGTGCGACAACCGGACGTTCGAGATCACGGTGGCGCGGACGTCGACGGGAGGCACGTTCGGATCTTACTCGCGGCTGGGGGCTGGGGACTAGGGGCTGGGGCGTGCGCAGAACCTGGACCGCGGCTCGCGCGTCATACTGGAGTGCTCGCCCGCGTGGTCGCGAGATCCGAATGACGCCGATGGCTCGACTCGTGGTGCTCGCCCTCTGCCTCGTGCCGCTAAGCGCCGGCACAGCCGTCGCGCAGGCACCCGCGGTCTCGGCGGCCGACCGCACCATCGCCGGCGTCGTCGTCGACGCCGAGTCGCAGGCGCCGATCGTGGGTGCGGACGTGACCGCCGGCAGCGCGCGAGCCACCACGGACGCGAGCGGACGCTTCAACCTCCGGGTCCCGGCGGGGATCGTCGAGGTCGTCGTCACTGCGCCGGGGCATTTCCCGCTGGCCACCACCCTCGACGTCGCCGCCCGCGACGTCACGTCGGCGGAGCTGGCGCTCGCGCGCGACGCCGGGTTCGCGACCAGCGTCGCGGTCGTGGCGTCGGCGCCCACGGCGGCGCCCGCGGCCGAGACCGTCGCGCCGGTGCAGGTACTGCGCACGCCCGGCGCCCTCGACAACGTCTACCGCACGCTGCAGACGCTGCCCGGCGTGCAGGCCACCGAGGAGTTCGGCAGCCGCATCTCGGTGCGCGGCGGCTCGCCCGATCAGAACCTCACCATGATGGACGGCGTCGAGATCCACGACCCCTACCGTCTGTTCGGGCTCACGAGCGCGTTCAACCCCGAGACGATCCAGCGGTTCGAGCTGGCCACGGGCGGCTTCAGCGTCAAGTACGGCGACCGCCTGTCGTCGCTGCTGGTGGTCGAGAACCGCGACGGCCGCACCGGGCAGGGCCTGAACGGATCGGCCTCGCTCAGCATCACCGACGCCAACGTCGTGCTCGAGGGCGGCCTGCCGAAGAACGCGCGCGGGTCGTGGCTCGTGACCGGTCGCCGCACCTACTACGACCTGATCGCCGCACGCCTCACCGACAACGACTTCCCGGGCTTCCAGGACCTGCAGGCCCGTGGCACGTGGGCGCCGTCGTCCGGCACACGCGTCACGCTCTTCAGCCTCACCAGCCGCCAGTCGGCGGCGCTCGAGATCGACGAGGACGACGCCCGCGGCGAGTTCCAGGACGACACCGACAACGACCTCGTGTGGGCGCGGCTGGACGCGACGCTCGGCACTCGCGGGCAGTCGCACACGATCGCCGGCTTCTCCGACACGCGCTCGACGTTCGGCGTCGACGCCGCGTTCCAGAACACGAGCCAACGCTCGAACATCCCCGGCGACGACGGCCTCAGCACCGCCAACGTCGTCTTCGAACGCGCGCTGGGCGTGCGCGACTACTCGGTGCGGCAGGAGCTGGCCTGGTCGGCGGGCGCGCACGTGGTGGAGATCGGCGGCGAAGCGCACCGGCTCACGACGACGCAGCGCTTCGAGATCCGCGGCGATCGCAACCCCGCGGCCGCGAACGGATCGAGCGTGCAGGGCGGCGCCGGCCTGCCCGATCTGCTGGTGTCGCGGGCCCGGGCGTCGCGGGGCGGTGCCTGGTTGCAGGACACGTGGCAGGTCGCCTCGCCCGTCTCGCTGCAGGGCGGACTTCGCCTCGACCACGCCGGCATCACCGGCCGGAGCACGCTCTCGCCGCGACTGTCGGTCACGCTGGCGCCCGACGCGCGCACACGGCTGATCGCGGCGGCGGGCCGCTACGCCCAGAGCCCCGGCTACGAGAAGCAGGCGCAGAGCGACTACGTGCTCGACCTGACGAGCGTCAACCCGACGACCTTGCGCAGCGAGCGTGCGTGGCAGGCGTCGATGGGGGTCGAGCGCGAGCTCGGCGCCGGCGTGACCCTCAAGCTCGAGGGCTACCACAAGCGGTTCACCGACGTGCTCATCGGCCGGCTGGAGCCTGAGGCGGAGCGGCAGGCCCGGCTCGCGCGCTACGACTTCCCGGCGTCCCTGCGATCGGAACTTCCGGTCGAGCCGTTGATCACGACCGTGCCCACCAACGCCGGCCGCGGCCGTTCGTACGGCGTCGACGTGTTCCTCAACCGGCCAGGGGGCGGACGTCTCACCGGATGGACCAGCTACACCTGGGGCCGCGCTTCGCGTGAAGCCTACGGCCGCGACTTCGCCTTCGAGTACGACCGCCGCCACGCGTTCACGATGGTGGCCTCGTTCGCGATGACGCCGCGGTGGGAGGTGGCCGCCACCACTCGCGTGGCGTCGGGTTTCCCGCGCACCGCACCCCTGGGGGTCCGGGTGGCGGGTCGCGAAGACACGACCGACGCCGACGGCGACGGCGTGACCGACGAGATCCTGCCGGCGCGCGACAGCCGGGGGCTGCTGGAATACGTCGTCGACTTCGGCGGCGTCGCCAATCTCAACAACGCCCGCCTGCCGATGTTCGCGCGCACCGACGCGCGGGTCACGTGGCGTCCGCGCGGCGCCGCCGGTCGCTGGGAGCTGTACGCCGAGGTGATCAACCTGCTCAACCGGAAGAACGCCGGCGCGCTCGACCCCGAGCTCGAGTACGACCCGGCGTCCGATCGCCCGCGCATCGTCGAGCAGCGCGATCAGGCCATTCCGCGGCTGCCGACGATCGGCGTGCGCTTCCGCTTCTAGCGGCGGCGCCGCAGCCGCCGCGCGAGATCGGTTCTAATCGGGAACGTGCGGTACCTGCGCGTCCTCACGAACTCGGCGATCGCCAGCGCGCTGCTCTCCGCCTACCTGACGATCGCGGCGCTGCACCTCAACCCGACCTACCCGGTCGGTGCGGCGGCGCCGCTGGCCGCGGCGTTCTTCCTGGCCTACGGCGCCAACGCCGTCGTCGTGTTCTACGCGCTGGTGGTGCTGCGCCAGGTCGCCGCGGTGCAGATGCTGTCGCCGGGCTGGCTCAGCGTCCGCGTGCTTGGCTGGATGTCGACGATCGCCGCCACGGTCGGCGCCGGCGTGTTGTGGCTGAACGCCACGGATTTCGCGCCGTATCTCGATGCCGATGCCGCGCGCCGCATCTCGCTCGCGGCCGTGGCGGTGGCCCTGTGTGCCGGCGTGTGCCTGATCGTGGCGGTCGCGAACGTGGGCCGGCGTGGTACCTGGCCCAGCGGCCTGCTGCTCGTGACCACGATGGCGCTGTCAGTGGTGGTCCCGTTGATGCTGCGGGCCACGCCGCCGCCGGCTGCGACGCCCTCTGCCGTGGCCCCGCCGGCGTCGAGCGTGCCGGCCCCGGTGCTCAGCCCCGAGCCGTCGGGGCGCGTGGTGCTGCTCGGTCTCGATGGCGCGTCGCTCGACCACATCCGCCTGGCGGTCGCGGAAGGCCGCCTGCCGAACTTCGCCCGCGCCATGGACGCCGGCGCCGCCACGCATCTCGCCACGCTGCGTCCGACACAGGCCGAGCCGATCTGGACGACCGTGGCCACGGGACGCATGCCGCAGACGAGTGGCGTCCGCTCGGCAGCGCGCTACCGGTCGTGGCTGGGTGGCCCGTCGCTCGAGGTGCTGCCCGACTACGTCTTCGCGCAGGCGCTGGTGCGCTACGGCTTCCTGCACGCCGTGCCGCACACGCCGTCGTCGATGGCGTCGCCGGCCCTCTGGCGGATCCTGAGCGATAGGGGCTGGCGGGTCGGCGTCGTCGGCTTCCCGCTGACGCATCCGGCGCCGGCGTTGCGTGGCTACGTCGTCAGCGACGTCCTGCATCGCGTCGACGAGGCGCGCTTCGCCCTCGACGGCGCCGCGGCGGTGTCACCGGCGGCGCTGTGGACCGCCGTGGCGGCGGCGCGGTCGGGCCCGCTGTCACCCGATCCGCACGACGTGCTGGGACGCGCCGGGCCGCTGCCGCAGGGCCCCGACGCCGACGGCCGCGGCGACCCGTCGCCGGTGCAGGCCGACAGCCTGCACTTGCGGCTCCTCGACGCGCTCGAAGCCGACCGCCCGTCACGACTCGTCGCGGTCCGCCTGCCGGGCCTGGACGCCGTGGGCCACTACTTCCTGCGCTACGCCACCCCCTCGGAGTTCGGCGACGTCAGTGACGCCGAGCGCGAGGCCTTCGGCTCGTTGATCGACGCCTACTACGGCGTCATCGACGCGGCCATCGGACGCGTCCTGGCGACGCTGGGCCCGGACGACCTCGTGCTGGTCGTCTCGAGCCACGGCATGGAGCCGCTGAGCCCGCTGAAGCGCGTGATGGAACGCTTCGTCGGCGATCCGCAGCTGAGCGGCACCCACGAGCGGGCGCCCGATGGCTTCGTGCTCGCCTTCGGCGCCGCGGTGCAACCGGGCGAGCCGGAGCGCGGATCCGTCGCGGACATCGCGCCGACGGTGCTGTACTTCCTGGGCCTGCCGATTGGCCGCGACATGGACGGCCGGGCCAGGACGGACCTCTTCCGCCCCGAGTTCACCGGCTCGCGGCC
>CADEDM010000026.1 GCA_902826065.1 uncultured Acidobacteriota bacterium
CTGGGGGCTGGGGGCTGGGGGCTGGGGGCTGGGGGCTGGGGGCTGGGGGCTGGGGAGGCACCATGACGCACCGGCGCGCGGAAGTCGTGGCATTGCTGCTCGTCGCAGCGGGCGTGATGGCCGTCGCGCAGGATCCCGATCCGGTCGAGGTGCGGACGCGCCTGGCGAAGTATCTCGTCGGCTACGAGGCCGAGCTCGGCAATGTCGTGGCCGAGGAGCGGATGCTGCAATGGCCCCTGGAGAGGCGCGAAGTCGGCATGAGCGCCGGCGCCGGTTCCGCGACCGAGCTGCGGCGGGACCTGACGCGCGTTCGGACCCTCGTCTCGGAGGTCGCGTTCGTGCCGCTGCCCGGCAACGTCGGCTGGCTCGGCTATCGGAACGTCCTGCAGATCGGCGGCCGGCCCGTGAACCGCAAAGGTCCGCCGTTGCTCGACCTCCTCAAAGCACAGACCGACGACGCCACCGAACGCGCCGGGCTGCTGCTGGTCGAGAGCGCGCGCCACAACCTCGGCGCTCCGCGCACCATCAACCTCCCGAGCCTCCCGCTCGAACTGCTGCACGCCCGTCACCAGGCGCGGTTCGTGATCGAGACGACCTATCAGGAGACGGTCGCGAACTGCCGCGCACTACGCCTCGACCTGGTGGAGACGGCGAGGCCGACGATCATCCGACGGCCGGAGGGCGGTGACATGCCGAGCCGGGTGATCGCATGGGTGGAGATCGAAACGGGGCGGCTGTGCAAGGCGGAAGTGCGGACGCGCGATGCCCGCATTGGTGTTCCGCAGTTCACCGCCGTTGTCGCCGTCGAATTTCAGCCCGACGCGGGCCTGGGCATCCTGGTGCCGGCGAAGATGACCGAGCGGTTCTTCATCCCGACCCGCAGCGAGGGCGAGAGCGAAGCGACCTACTCGAACTACCGGCGGTTCATGACGTCCGGACGGCTCGTGCCGCCGGGCGCCCCGAACTACTAGGGCGCGGGATGCAGCTCAGTGCGCGGCGGCAGGCGCGCCCACGGGCGTCGGCGCCTGGCGGACGTCCTTCTCCACCTGGCCGTCGCGAATCATGATCTGCCGGTGGGCATGGGCCGCGACGTCGGCTTCGTGGGTCACCAGCACGATGGTGTTGCCGGCCTCGTGCAAGCGGGCGAAGAGCGCCATGATCTCGACGCCGGTCTTCGAGTCGAGGTTGCCGGTGGGCTCGTCGGCAAGCAGGATCGAGGGGTTGTTCACGAGCGCCCGGGCGATGGCGACGCGCTGCCGCTGGCCGCCCGACAGCTCGTTGGGCTTGTGGCTCATGCGCGAGCCGAGTTCGACCTTCTGGAGCGCCGCTCTGGCGCGATCGAGGCGGTCCTTGGCCGAGACGCCTGCGTAGACGAGCGGCAGTTCGACGTTGTGCAGCGCCGTGGCGCGCGGCAGCAGGTTGAACGTCTGGAACACGAAACCGATCTCTTCGTTGCGGATGCGGGCCAGCTCGTTGTCGTTCATCGTGCTGACCTGCTTGTCGTTCAGCAGGTAGCTGCCTTTCGACGGGGTGTCGAGACACCCGATGAGGTTCATCAGCGTCGACTTGCCCGAGCCGGACGGCCCCATGATGGCCACGTACTCGCCGCGCTCGATCTTGATGCTGACGCCGCGCAGGGCGTGAATCTCCTCATCGCCCATCGTGTAGGTCTTCCACAGGTCCTGGGTCTCGATGAGGGCCATGAACGGGGATCTCCGGGGACGGCGCGCGGCCGGCCCTCATTCCATCACAGACGTGCGCAACCGGGGCCAGGTTCCTGCCGGGCTGGGCCGCGGACGACGATTGCCGGCAGTGCACGCACTCACGTACGATGGCGCCCCGCCGCGGCGTCAAGCCGGCCGGCTCGGCCGGCAGCGCCACCGTGGGTCACCAAGGAGTCGACATCATGGCCGTCGCACGCGTCACCGAGATCATCTCTGCCTCGAAGAAGGGGTTCGACGACGCCGTCGAGCAGGGCATCTCCCGCGCCTCGAAGACCCTGAAGAACATCGAGGGTGCGTGGGTGCAGGACCAGAAGGTGATCGTCGAGAAGGGCAAGATCGTCGAGTGGCGCGTCGCCCTGAAGGTGACGTTCATCCTCGAAAAGTAGGCGGCAGGGACCGGGCGCCCGGGGCCGGGACCAGGGATCCGGACGCACTGCCATGTGCCCGTTCCTGTTGACTTTCAACAGAAGATGACACAGAGTCCTGTTGCTCATCAACAGGAGGCCTGGATGGCGCCGGAAGTTCCCTACGGCACGCTCGACCTGATGGTGTTGAAGACGCTCGACACGCTGGGGCCCCTGCACGGCTACGGTATCGCCCGCCGCATCGAGCAGGTCACCGACGGCGGCCTGGCGCTGAACCAGGGCACCATCTATCCCGCGTTGCTGCGACTGGAGCAGAAACGCTGGATCAAGAGCGCCTGGGGGATGAGCGACAACAACCGCCGGGCCCGGTTCTACTCAATCACCGCCGCCGGGCGCCGTCAGCTCACCGCCGAAGCCGACCTGTGGCAGCGGACGGTGGCGATGGTCGGCCGCCTCCTGGGGCAAGACTCATGAGGACGCGTCTGGCCGTGCTGCTGGCACGCCTGGCCGGCACCTTCACCGGCGGCCGGAGCGACGCCAGGCTCGCGGAGGAGATCGACGCGCACCTCGACGCGCTGGCGGCGGCGCACGAGGCCCGCGGCCTGTCGTCTCACGAGGCCAGGCTCGCGGCACGCCGCGAGTTCGGCGGCGTCGACCAGATGACCGACCGGCACCGCGACCAGCGCGGCTTCCCGTGGGTCGACGCATTTGTTCACGACGTCCGGCTCGCGGTGCGACGTCTTCACGCCGAGCCGTGGTTCTCCGCCGCGGTGATCGTCGCGCTCGCGATCGGCGTTGGCGGATCCGTCTCGGTGGTCGGCGCCGTCACGGCGATCAGCGGCGCCCAGCCACCGTTCCGCGACCCGGACGGCGTGCTGTCAGTGGGCACCGTCGACGATCGCGGCCGGCGGGCCGATGTGTCGTGGGCCGAGTTCCAGGAATGGCGCGACGGGTCGGTGACCTTCGAGCGTCTCGCGGGCTTCTCGGGATCGTTCTTTACGATAGGCGTCGACGGCGGCGCCGTTGAGCGGATCCAGGGCGCCTACGTCGCGGCGTCGACGTTCCGCCTGCTTGGCGTCGTTCCGGTCCAGGGCCGGGACTTCACGGAGGCGGATGACGTGCCGGGCGCGCCTTCGGTGGCTCTGATCGCCGAGGGCGTGGCCCTCTCGCTGTTCGGCAGCAGCGGCGATTCCGTGGGTCGCAGCGTGCTCGTCGATGGCCTCCCCACGACGATCGTCGGCGTCATGGCAGCCGACGTGTCGTTCCCACTCAACGGCGCGCTGTGGCGGCCGCTGACCCACATGGCCGGCCTGCGCGAGGACACCCGGGAGCGGCGGACTATCGGCGTGATCGGCCGTCTGCAGCCGGGCACTCCGCGAGACGCGGCGCTGGCGGAGCTGACCACGATCGCTGCCCGGCAACCGTCGGATGCCGATGTGCGCCGCCGCCCCGTGTTGCGCACGTTCCGCGAGCGGTTCCTCGGGACGTCCACCGACCCCGTGCCGCTCGCCCTGCTCGTCGTCTCGGGCATGGTGCTGTTGATCGGCTGCGCCACGGCCGCCACGCTGCTCTTCGCGCGTTCCGCGTTCCGTATGGACGAAGCGGCGATGCGAGTCGCCCTGGGCGCCTCCCGCCGCCGCCTCGTCCTGCAGCTTCTCGTCGAGTGCGGCGTCTGCGCCGCCGTCGCCGGCGGCATCGGCCTGGCGCTGGCGCGTTTCGCGCTGCACCGATTCGCCATCGAGGTCGACGGCGCCGGGTTGCCAGCGTGGGTCCAGTTCACGGTGAACGCCCGGGTCGTGGCGATCGCGGCCGCGGCCACGCTCATGTCGACCCTGCTCGGCGGACTCGCGCCGGCGTGGAGGCTGGCCGGCACCGCGGCGACGCGGGTGCCAGGACGCATGCGCATGACCGACGGCCGGCCGACGCAGCGGTGGATTCGGGCGTTGCTCGTCGCGAAGGTGGCGTTGACGCTGGTGCTCCTCTCGACGTCGGGTTACCTGCTCTCAGGCGCCCTGGCCCTGTACCGCGCCGACCAGATCGTCGACAGCACAGGCCTGGTGACAGCAAGTCTGGGCGTGACGGGGCCCACCCTGGTGCGCGCGGAGGACCGCGCGGCGTTCACGCGGCGATTCGTCGAGCGCCTGCAAGGGCGAGGAGATCTCCAAGCGGCGACGATCACGACGGGACCGCCGTTTGCGGCCGTGCCGGCGCGGCCGGTCGCGATCGATGACACGGGCGGCGACGATCGCGATTCGCACACCGCGCGTGTCGCGTCGATCGACGCGGCCTATTTCGAGACGTTGGGTGTGGCGCTGCTCGAAGGACGCGGCTTTGCCGCCACTGACGACGCAGCGCCGCAGATCGTCGTCGTCAACGCCGCGTTCGCCACGCGCTACCTGGGCGGCCAGGCCATCGGACGCCGGCTGCAGGTGGCGCCGTCCGCCACGGAAGCCCCTGGAGGACCCTGGCTCACGGTTGTCGGCGTCTCGCCGTCATTGCGGAATTCGTCACGGCCCGACCCCGAGCCCGCGATCTACATCCCGATGGCGATCGAACATCCCGCGACCGTCGTCGTGATGGTCCGCGCGTCGGAAGGCGTGCCGGTCGCCGACATCCTGCGTCAGGAACTGCAGGCACTCGACCCGTCCCTGGCGCTCTACGGCTGGCAGACCGTGGAACGCCTGTCGGAGATCTCACGGTGGACGATGCGCACCGTGGGCGGCATCGTGGTGATGCTGGGCAGCCTGGCACTCGCGCTCGCGGCCCTGGGCATCTACGCCGTGACCGCTTACGCCGCGGGGCGTCGCGTGAAGGAGGTCGGCATCCGCCTCGCCGTCGGCGCCACCGTGCCGTCGGTGACGCGCCTGTTCCTCGCCGCGACGTTGCGGCCGGTGGCGCTCGGCCTCGGGCTCGGGCTCGTCGCGGGCTGGGCGGCGTCACGCGCGTTGCTGGCGCTCGTTCTTGAAGACAGCGCCGTCGGCACGCCCATGCTGCTGCCGGCCGCCGCGGTGATCGCCGCGGTGTCGACTGCCGCGGCGGTGCTGCCCGCGCGACGCGTCGCCGCACTCGACCCGCTGATCGCCCTCCGCTGCGACTGAAGAAAGTCGGCCATCCATGCTCACCGTCCAGCACCTTCGCAAGTCCTACGGCGGCGTCCAGGCACTCAAGGACTTGAGCTTCTCCGCCGCACCTGGTCAGACGATCGGCCTGCTCGGCCCCAACGGGTCCGGCAAGTCGACGACGATCAACATGCTCACCGGCCTGATCCGTCCGACCGCGGGGACGGTGTCGTGGCGCGGCATCGACATCCACGCTCAACTGTCCGGCTACCAGGCGACGCTCGGATATGTCCCCGAGGAACCTCGCCTCTACGCCTATCTCACGGCGCCCGAGTACCTGCGGCTGGTGGGCGGCCTGCGCGACATCGACGACGGCGTCCTCGAGCGGCGCATCGATCGGTATCTCGAGCTCTTCGGGCTCGACAGCGATCGATACGCGCCGCTGTCGTCGTTCTCGAAAGGCATGCGGCAGAAGGTGCTGATCTCGGCGGCGCTGCTGCACGATCCGGCAGTCGTGGTGTTCGACGAGCCATGCTCGGGCCTCGACGTCGCCTCGACCCTGATGTTACGCAGCGTCGTTCGCGCCCTGGCCGAGGCCGGCAAGGTGATCGTCTACAGCTCGCACGTCCTCGACATGGTCGAGAAGGTCTGCAGCGACGTGATCATCCTGCACCACGGCACGGTGGTCGCGCAGGACTCGGTGAGCCGGCTCCGTGAGCTCGCGCAGGCGGCCTCGCTCGAAGCGGTGTTCGCACAGCTCGCCGTCGACGACAACGTCGAGGCAACGGGCCGGGCGATCGCCGCGGTGGGTACCTCGTGCTGACATGGCTGCGGGCCCGGGTCGTCACGGCCCGAACCCGGCTGTTCTTCCGTCTCGTGCGCATCTCGCTCCGCCGCATGCAGGACGCGGCGCTGGCGTCGCGCGACGTCGATGCCGACCAGTTCGTGCTCTGGGGCGCGGCCCTGCTGATGACGCCGCTGTTCTTCACGACCCTGACCTGGACGAGCCGCTATCCGTGGCTGCGCCGTCGCTCGCTGGAGTTGCTGCACGACGCCGTGATCGGCGATCGGCTGTTCTTCGTGATCTGGCCGATGCTCGTGATGTGGCTGGTCGGCGCCCTGCTCTGGGACGCGCTGTTTCCCGACCGGACGGACCAACAGGTGCTCGGGGTGCTGCCGGTCGGCGCACGCGCCGTGGCGGGGGCCCGACTGACGGCCGCGCTGACGGTTGGCGCGACGCTCGTGCTCCTGATCGTCGTGCCGCCGGCCATCGTCTACGGGCTGTTCGGCAGCGCGCACGCAACGGTTGGTCCGGTGCCCGGCATCATCGTCGGGCAGGCAGTGGCGTCGGCGATGGCAGGGCTCACCGCGTTCGCGAGCCTGCTGACGATGCGAGGCCTGCTCGTGACGGTCGTCGGCGCGAGCTTGGCGGCCAGAGCGGCGGTGCTGCTGCAACTCATCACCGTCCTTGCCCTCGTCGAGACGTTCATGTTCCTGCCGGGGCTGCTGCCGGCCGCCATGCGCGCGCTGCAGGATCCCGCCGTCGCCATCTGGGCGCCGCCGGCGTGGTTCATCGGCGTCTACGCGCTCTTCGCGGGACCGCGGGCCGATCAGTTGACGCCCCTGGCGCCACTGGCGGTTGGCGCGTTCGGGCTCTCGGTGTCGGCGGCCGCGGCCGTCTACCTGCTGCCGGCGACCAGGAACGCGCGCCGGGTGATGGAGGCGGTGGACCCTCGGCAGCGCTGGCATCCAGTCGCGACGTTGTCGCGGTGGACCTCGCGATTGCTGTGGTCGCGCCGCGCGCGTGCGGTCTTCACCTTCACCGTCGCGAGCCTGGTCCGGAGTCGACGCCACCTCATGACCGTCGCTACCTACCTCGGCCTCGGACTCGCGGTCGCCGGCACGCGCATCCTCTCGGCGAAGGTGCGCGGCCGCGCGCTGCCGCTCGACGAGCCGTTCGACTACTTGCTGGCCATTCCGTTGGTCGTGACCTTCTTCATGGTGCTCGGGGTCCGGGCGGCGTTCGCCGCGCCCACCGAGCTGGGCGCCAACTGGATCTTCAGAGTCGCTGGACCGCGTGAGGCAGCCGCGCACGTGCCGGCCACGCGCCTGGCCTGCGCTACCTTCGCCGTCGCGCCGGTCTCGCTGCTCGTGATCGCACTGGGCGGGTTGGCCTGGGGCTTCGCCACGAGCGCGCAAGTGGCGTTGATGCACGCCTCGAGCGGTGTGTTCCTCGTTGCGATCGCGTTCGCCGGTCAATCCGCCGTTCCCTTCACGAGCGGACGCATGGTGTCCGCCGACTCGCTCAAGGTCACGGCCCCGCTGGGGATTGTGGCGCTGCACCTGTACGCGTTCCGACTCGACGACGTCCAGCGTTGGGCCCTGCGCATCGAAGGCGGGGCCGTCTGGTACGCCGTGGCCCTTCTGAGTGCGACCGTCATCGCCCTCGGAATCGGACGCTGGTGGTTCGGTCGCCCCGCGACGACCTTCGATGCGCCGGTCGATCAGGCGGTCACGCTGCGATTGTCGGAGGCCAGTCAGTAGACGCCGTCCCGGCCCGGGAAGGCGTGGAGAACTACCGCATGCGGACCGTCGCGATCTGGATGTCTCGCCTGCTCGACCTGGTCCTGTGGCGGCAGCGTGACGCGCGCCTCGACGAGGAGATCGCCGAGCATCTCGCGCACCTGCGGTCAGAACACGAGCGTCGCGGCCTGACGCCCGCGCAGGCCGACCTCGCGGCGCGGCGCAGCTTCGGTGGCGTGGACCAGACGAAGCGCCGCTACCAGGATCAGCGCGGCTGGCCGTCGCTCGAGTCGTTGGGGCAGGACGTGCGCTTCGCCGTGCGCTACCTGGTGCGTGATCGCGCCTTCGCGGTGCCGGTGGTGCTGGTGCTGGCCCTCGGCATCGGGGTCGGGCACCTGTTCCTCACGGTGACCTACGCGCACATCCTGCGCGGTCTGCCGGTCGAGGACGTCGAGCGTGTCCTGGCGGTGTCGACCGTCGATACGCGTGGCGCCACCCGCGGGGTGTCCTATCTCGACTTCCTCGATCTGCGCCGCGCGCAACGGATGTTCGCCGACCTCGCCGCCTACGCGAATGCCCCGGTCACCATCGGCGACGACGCCCAGGTGCCCGATCGCGTCCAGGCGGCGTTCACGACGGCCAGTGGCTTCGCGACGATCGGCGTGCGCCCGCTGCTCGGTCGTGCCGTGGAGCCCGCCGATGAGGCGGCCGGCGCGGCCCCTGTCGTCGTGCTGACCGAACGCGTCTGGCGCGGCCGCTACGGTGGTGCCGCCAGCGTGGTCGGACGCGAGGTGCTCGTGAACGGCGCCGCCACCGCGGTGATCGGCGTCATCTCCGACCGCTCCGGATTCCCGAGCGGGGCGGCCGTGTTCCTGCCACTGCGCGCGCTGCCCGGCGTCGCCGACGCGACCCGCGACACCCGCGCGCTCCAGGCGTTCGGTCGACTCACGCCGCACGCCACTCCAGCCGCCGCAGCGGCCGACGTCGATGCCATCGCCGTGACGCTGTCACGGCAGTTCCCGGCCAGTCATGACGGCGTGCGTCTGGTGGTGGAACCGATCAACTACCGGCTGCTCGGCGGCGCCTCGGCCGTGCGCGGCTACCTTCCGTTCATCACCGCAGGGCTCGTCGTCCTGGCCGTCGCGAGCACGAATGCGGGCAACCTGCTGCTCGCCGGCGCTGCCGGCCGAGCCCGTGAAGTCGCGGTGCGGACGGCGCTGGGGGCCAGCCGAGCCCGCATCGTCCGGCAGTTGCTGGTCGAGGCGCTGCTGATGACGGCGACCGCCGCGACGCTCGGGATGGCGGTGTCTCGTGCGGGTGTCGGCTTCTACCGCCAGCGCATCCCCGACGGCACGCTGCCGTACTGGTTCGACTACTCGCTGAACCCGTGGTTGATGGTCGCCCTGGCGGGAATGGGCCTCGCCACGGTCGTGGTCTTCGCGGTGCTGCCGGCCACGCACGCCTCGCGGACGGCGGTCATCGGCGTGCTGAACGATGGGGGGCGCGCCGACACGGGATCTCGCGCCACGCGCCTCGGTGGCTCGGCGTTCCTGGGGCTGCAGCTCGGTCTGGCCGTCGTGCTGGTCGTGCAGGTCGGCATCTCGATGGTCACCCGCAATGATCGCCTGGCGACCGACCCGCGTCTCGACGATCCGCAGGTGCTGACGGGCACGGTGAGCCTGCCGGCGGGACGCTATGCCACCGCCGACGGGCGCCGGCAGTTCATGACACAACTGCTCGATCGCATGCGGGCGTTGCCGACGGTGGTCGGCGTGACGCTCGCCAGTCACGGGCCCGTGGCCGGCGGCTTCGAGCGGCGATTGGCGATCGAGGGTCGCCGGTCCGTCGATGGGGCGCCGGACACGGTGCAGGTCGTCGAGATTGGCCCGCGCTACTTTGCGACCCTGGACATCGGCGTGGTGCGAGGCCAGGAGTTCACCACCACGAGCGTCGGCACGGAGGACTCAGGGGTGCTGGTCAATGAGCGCTTCGCGGCCCGGCATTTTCCCGGCCAGGATCCGATCGGCCAGCGCCTGTCGCTGCGGCCACCGGGCGCTCCGGGGCCGGCGACCTGGCAGACCGTGATCGGCGTCGTCCCGGACATCAGGCACAGCCCGGCGCAGGCCGCCGCGCCGGTCGTGTATGCCGCCCTGCTCAGCGCGGGGCCCGTCAGCGCCACGCTCTTCGTACGCAGCAGCCACGACGGTGCCGCCCTGGCCACGTCCGTGCGTGAATCACTGCGCCAACTCGACGCCATGGTGCCGCTCGATCGGGCGCGGTCGCTGGCGGTCGCCACCCGCGACGCGACGTGGGCCGCGCGCGTCTCGGCGATGTTCGCCATGACCGTGTGCTCGTCGGCCGTCGTGCTGGCGACGAGCGGTCTCTTCGCCGTCGTGTCACACCGGATCGCCCGCCGCCGGCGAGAGATCGGGCTGCGAATGGCCCTGGGCGCCGACGGCCGCCGTGTGGCGGCGGTCGTCATCGGCTCGGTACGTGCCGCCGTCGTCTCCGGGCTCGTCTTGGGGGTCATCGGCGTGCTGGCGTGGGACCGGGCATTCGCGCCCACGTCTGGCGAGGCCCGAGGGGTCAGCGCGTTGGCCGGGACCCTCGCTGCGCTCACGGCGGTCGTGCTGCTGGGCTGCGCCGTGCCGCTGGTCCGGGCGTGGCGCATGGCGCCAGCCGAGGCCCTCAGACGCGAATAGGCCTTCGGCCGGCAGCAACAGGACCAGGGGGCTCGCGGTGTGTGCCCGCGGCGCGCCCGGCTACACCGTGGCGATGAACTCGCGCATTCGCGCGCGGGCCTTCTGGTCCGGCAACGCCCCCAGCGCGGTGCGGGCGTTCTCTTCCATGTGGTGCGGGTTGCTGGTCTCGGTGAGGATGCACGTGACGGCGGGGTGGCTGAGGATGTACTTCAGTGAGAACTGCGCCCACGTGGTGCATCCCACCTCCGCCGCCCACGGCGGCAGCGGCCGGCCCTCGAGCCGCTTGAAGTAGCTGCCGTTCATGAACGGCCGGTTCACCAGGACGCCGACGCCGCGGTCGGCGGCGAGCGGCAGCAGCCGTTCCTCTGACTGACGTTCGGTGATCGAGTAGTTCACCTGGGTGAAGTCGGGGCGCTCGCGCTTCAGGAACGCCTCGAGCGCGTCGTGCAGCCGCGGCTCCGACACCGTGACGCCGATGTAGCGCGCCTCGCCGGCGTCCTTCCACGCGCGCAGGCTGGGCCAGTGGGTCTCGAGGTCGGTGAGGCTGAAGATCTGCGCCAGGTCGATCGTCTTCCGCCCGTACGACTGCTGCGCCTGGCGGAACTGCGCGATGCCGGCGTCCTTGCCGGCGATGTCGATCTTGGTCGTGACGAACAGCGCCTGGCGCAACTCCGGCTCGTTGATGACGGCGCCGAAGCGCTCGTCGTTGGCCTTGTTGCGCGGCCACGTGTCGACGACCGCACCGCCCTGTGCCGCCAGCGCCCGGAGCACGTCGCGCACCGGCGCCTCGCCGTGCTTCGCGATCTCCTCGACCACCTTGCTCGAGCCGAGCCCGATCACGGGCACGCGCTCGCCACTGGACGGAATGACGCGGGTGGGCATCGACCCGCGCGCGGCTGACGGCGCCTGCGCCAGCCCGACGACCGGCAGCGACGCCAGCATCGAGACCACCGCACGGCGACCCGGATCGAACGACGACGTGGTGCGAGCCATGCTGTCCTCCCTGATCCCCGGTCCCTGGTCCCCAGTCCCTACAGACCTCTAGTTGCTCTCGTCCCCGTACTGCTCCTTCAGCTTCGCGACCACCGCCGGGTCCGCCAGCGTCGTCGTGTCGCCGAGCGTCTTACCCTCGGCGATATCGCGGAGCAGCCGCCGCATGATCTTGCCCGAGCGCGTCTTCGGCAGGTCGGCGGCGAAGATGATGTCGTCGGGCTTGGCGATGGCGCCGATCTTCATGGCGACGTGCGCCTTCAGTTCGTTGGCGAGCGCCTCCGACGTCGTCACGCCTTCCTTGACCGTGACGAACGCCGCCACCGCCTGGCCCTTGATCTCGTGCGGACGGCCGACCACGGCCGACTCCGCGACCTTCGGGTGGTCGACGAGCGCGCTCTCGACCTCCATGGTGCCGAGGCGATGGCCGGCGACGTTCAGCACGTCGTCGACGCGGCCGAGCAGCCAGTAGAAGCCGTCTTCGTCGAGCTTGGCGCCGTCGCCGGTGAAGTAGATGCCCCCGGGCCAGCGGCTCCAGTACTGCTGCACGAAGCGATCGGGATCGCCGTAGATGCCACGCAGCATCGACGGCCACGGCTTCGTGAGCGCCAGCAGGCCGCCGCCTTGCGGAATCGGCTCGCCCTTGTCGGTGAGGATCTCGGCAGTGATGCCGGGGAACGGGCGGGTCGCCGAGCCCGGCTTCGTGCTGGTGATGCCCGGCAGCGGCGTGATCATGATGGCGCCGGTCTCGGTCTGCCACCAGGTGTCGACGATCGGACAGCGCTCGCGGCCGATGTGCAGGTGATACCAGACCCACGCCTCGGGGTTGATCGGCTCGCCCACCGACCCCAGCAGGCGCAGCGACGACAGGTCGCGCCCGGCCGGCCAGTCGGTGCCCCAGCGCATGAAGGCGCGGATGGCGGTGGGCGCGGTGTAGAACACCGTGACGCCGAAGCGCTCGATGATCTCCCAGAAACGATCCTTCTTCGGCCAGTCGGGCGCGCCTTCGTACATCACGACCGTGGCGCCATTGCTCAGCGGGCCGTAGACGACGTAGCTGTGGCCGGTGACCCAGCCGATGTCGGCCGTGCACCAGTAGACGTCGTCCTCCTTCAGGTCGAACACCCACTTGGTCGTGGCGTAGCAGCCGGTGAGGTAACCGCCGGTCGTGTGCACGATGCCCTTCGGCTTCCCGGTCGTGCCCGACGTGTAGAGGATGTAGAGCATGTCCTCCGCGTCCATCGGCTCGGGCGCGCAGTCGTACGACGCGCCGTCCATCAGCTCGTGGTACCAGAAGTCGCGGCCGGGCTTCATCTGCACGCGCAGGTCGGCCGCGCCGCGCTTCACGACGATCACCGAGGTGATCGACGGCGTGGCCTGCAGCGCCTCGTCGGCCATCTGCTTGAGCGGCACGATGGTGCCGCGCCGATAGCCGCCGTCGGCGGTGACGAGCACCTTGCATGACGAGTCGTTGATACGGTCGCGCAGCGACTCGGCGCTGAACCCGCCGAACACGACGCTGTGCACCGCGCCGATGCGCGCGCAGGCCAGCATGGCGATCGCCAGCTCGGGCACCAGCGGCATGTAGAGCGCGACGCGGTCACCCTTCGCGACGCCCTTCGACTTGAGGACGTTGGCGAACTGCGAGACCTGGCGGAAGAGCGTGAAATAGGTCAGCGTGCGGCGCTCGCCGGTCTCGCCTTCCCAGATGATGGCGGCCTTGTTGCGGCGCGGACCGCGGATGTGGCGGTCGACGCAGTTCACGCTGGCGTTCAGCTTCCCGCCGACGAACCACTTCGCATAGGGCGGCGTCCACTCCAGCACCGCGTCCCACGGCGTCATCCACTCGAGCTCACCAGCGAAGCCGGCCCAGAACGCCTCGGGATCGGCGGCGGCGCGCGCGTAAACGGCCGGGTCGTTCACGTGCGCGGCGGCCCGGAACGCGGCGCCCGGCTCGAAGCGGCGGTGTTCGGTGAGCAGGGCGTCGATCTCGGGCGAAATGGGGGGCGTCTGATCCGGCATGCAGGGAATTCTACCCCCCTGGTCGGGCACGACCGGCGACTGGCGGCGGCGCGACGGCCGCGCCTCCGTCACGGTGCGGATCCAAGGTCCGGCTGGTGCGATAATCGCCCGGCCCGCGCGCCGATGCCCACGGCCGCGTGACCCATCGCCATGACGGCCTCGCCTCGTCAGCTCGCGTCCACTGACGCCCTGCGGCATCAGCTCGATCGCCTGCGCGTGCTGTACACGCTGAGCGAGACGCTGATGGCGTCGACGAACGTCGCCGACACCTACGACGCCGCGATGGATGGCTTCCGCGGGGCGCTCGGCGTCGAGCGGGTGGCGATCCTGGTGAGCGAAGCGGACGGCCTCCCCCGCTTCACGGCGTGGCGCGGTCTCTCGGAGCGCTACCGGCGAGCGGTTGAAGGCCATACGTTCTGGACGGCCGACGAGCCGAGTCCCGCGCCCGTCGTCATCGACGACGTGCAGACCGATCCGCGCGCCGCGGCCTTCGTGGAGGTGGCGCGGGCCGAGGGCATCGTCGCGCTGGTGGCCGTGCCGCTGGTCGTGCGGGCAAGAACCATCGGCAAGTGCATGCTCTACTTCGACCGCCCACGCGCGCTCTCGGACGACGAGTTGCGGCTGGCCGCCACGGTCGCCGACCACGTGGCGTTCGCCGTGGAACGGCGCCGTGCCGAGTCCGAACTGTGGGCGACGACGGCGCTGCTGCGGGCCATCGTCGATGGCACGCCGGACTCGATCGTGGTGAAGGACCTGCAGGGCCGCTACCTGCTGACCAACCGCGCGGCCGACGTGTTCGTCGGGCGCGGCCCCGGCACGGTCGAAGGCCTCGACGCCGACGCCGTCTTCTCGGCCGGGAGCGCGCTGATCGTCAAGGCCGCCGACCGCATCGCGATCGAACAGCGCCGCACCTTCTCCCACGACGAGCACTTGAACGATGCCGCCGGCCAGACGCGCGTCTTCTACGCCACGCGGGGCCCGCTGTTCGACGCCGGGGGCGACGTCTACGGCGTCTTCGGCATCCTGCGCGACGTCACCGAGAGCCGCGACACCCAGGAGAAGCTGCGGCAGAGCGAGGAACGCTTCCGGGCGCTGCTGCAGAACGCCTCGGACATCACCAGCGTGCTGTCGGCCGACGGCACCATTCGCTATCAGAGCCCGGCCTTCTACCGGCTGCTCGGCTGGTCGGAGGAGGACGTCGTCGGGCGCAGCGCGTTCGATTTCATCCACCCCGACGAGCGGACCGAGGTGATGAGCGTCTTCGCCGACGCGCTCGCCTCGCCCGCCGCGTCGCGGGCGGTGGAGGTGCGGTTCCAGCGTGCCGACGGCGGCTACGTGACGCTGGAGGCCATCACCATCAACCGTCTCGACGACCCCTTGATCGCCGGCGTGGTCGTGAACTCCCGCGACGTCACCGAGCGGAACCGGCTCGCCGCCGAGCTGCGGCAGGCGCAGAAGATGGAGGCGATCGGCCGGCTGGCTGGCGGCATCGCCCACGACTTCAACAACCTGCTGACGGTCATCGGCGGTTACAGCGAGGCCGCGCTCGTCGAGACCGATCTCGACGAGATGCGCCGCTGCGTCGCCGAGGTGAGCAGCGCTGCCGGCCGCGCCTCGAAGCTCACGAGCCAGTTGCTGGCCTTCGCCCGCCGCCGCGTCATCACCCCGGCCGCGGTCGATCTGAACGGCGCGATTTCTGCCGTCGCCGACCTCTTGCAACGGCTGATCGGCGCCGGCATCCGGCTCGAGACTGCGCTCGATCCCGACGTCGGCTTCATCACGGTCGACCGCAGCCAGCTCGAACAGGTGGTGATGAACCTGGCGATCAACGCCCGCGACGCCATGCCGGAGGGTGGCGTGCTGACGCTGATGACGTCACGCGATGCCGCGGGAATGGCGGCGCTCACGGTACGCGACACCGGACGCGGCATGGACCGCGAGACGGTGTCGCACGTGTTCGAGCCGTTCTTCACGACCAAGGGCCCGGGCAAGGGCACGGGCCTGGGACTGGCCACGGTCTACGGCATCGTGACGCAGCATGGCGGCACCATCGCGGTCGAGAGCGCGCCCGGGCGCGGCACGACCTTCCGCCTGACCTTCCCGCGCGACACCGACGCGACGGCGGCCGCCCTGGCGCCCACGCCCGAAGGCACCGAGGCGATGGGCAGCGAGACGGTGCTGCTCGTCGAGGACGAGGCGGCGGTGCGCAGCCTGGTGCGATCGATGCTGCGGGCCCGGGGCTATTCGGTGCTCGAAGCGTCCAGCGGCGAGGACGCGCTGGAACGCTACGGCAATGGGCTCGACGGCATCGACCTGCTGCTGACCGACGTCGTCATGCCGGGAATGAACGGCCGCGTCCTGGCAGAGCGGCTCACCGCGCGGCGCCCGGCGCTGAAGGTGCTGTTCATGTCCGGCTACACGGAAGACGCCGTGCTGGGCGCCGGCGCCCGTGACGTGCACTTCCTGCAGAAGCCGTTCACCACCGACGGCCTGCGCGCCAAGGTGCGCCAGACCCTCGACGACGACGGCGACCAGCCGCGCTGATCGCCGCGTCGCCGGCGGCGATCAGTCGTAGTACTCGCGGCCGAGGTGCGTGATCAGCTCCTCGCCCATCAGGTGCCGCAGCGTGTTCTTCAGCTTCATCAGCTGGATGAACAGATCGTGCTCGGGATACACCTCGGGGGCGTGCATCGGCGCCTTGAAGTAGAACGACAGCCATTCCTGGATGCCGTGCATGCCGGCGCGCTTCGCGAGGTCGAGGAACAATGCCGAGTCGAGCACGATCGGCGCCGCGAGGATCGAGTCGCGGCACAGGAAGTTGATCTTCAGCTGCATCGGATAGCCGAGCCAGCCGACGATGTCGATGTTGTCCCAGCCTTCCTTGTTGTCGCCGCGCGGCGGGTAGTAGTTGATGCGGACGACGTGCGACAGATCCTTGTAGAGCTCGGGATAGAGGTGCGGCTGGAAGATGTAGTCGAGCGCGCTCTTCTTGCTTTCTTCCTTGGTCTTGAACGACTCCGGATCGTCGAGCACCTCGCCGTCGCGGTTGCCGAGGATGTTCGTGGAGTACCAGCCCTTGACGCCGATCATGCGGGCCTTCAGGCCCGGCGCGATGATGGTCTTGATCAGCGTCTGGCCGGTCTTCATGTCATTGCCGGCCAGCGGCGCCCCGGTCTTCGCCGCCAGGTCCAGCATGGCCGGGACGTCAGCGGTGAGATTCGGCGCCGCATTGGCGAACGGAATCCCTTCCTTCAGCGCCGCGTAGGCGTAGACCATCGACGACGGGATGGCGACATCGCTCTTGGCCAGGCCCTTCTCGAACGCCGCCACCGTGCGGTGCACCGGGCCCTGCTTCATGAAGACCTCGGTGCTGCCGGTCCACACCATGACCAGGCGCGTGCACTTGTGCTTGGCCTTGAAGGCGCGGATGTCGCTGATGACCTGCTCCGCCAGGTCCATCTTGTTCTTGCCCTTCTTCACATTCGGGCCGTTCAGGCGCTTGACGTAGCGCTGATCGAACACCGCAGACATCGGCCGGATGGCCTCCATCTCCTTGCGCACCTTGTCGAGCAGGCCGGGCTCGAGCACGCCGGCGGTGCGGGCGGCCGCGTAGGTGTCTTCCTCGAAGATGTCCCAGCCGCCGAAGACGATGTCGTCGAGGCTGGCCAGATCGACGAATTCGTTGATGCGGGGCGAGCGGTTCTCGGTGCGCTTGCCGAGGCGGATCGTGCCCATCTGCGTGAGCGACCCGATCGGCTGCGCGAGGTTCTTGCGGATGGCGAAGACGCCGGCGATGGTGGTGGTGGCGACGGCGCCGAGCCCCACGAGGAGGACGCCGAGTTTGCCCTTGGCGGGCGCAATCGTCGAAGGTGTTTTCACGCCGGAATTATATAACGCGGCTCGCGGACGGCCCGGCCGCGCGGCGGCGGCTCTCGGAACCCGGCTATCATGCCGGCATGCTGTTCCGCTTCTTCCGCCAGCCCGCGATCGACCCGCTGCAGGTCTCGATGACGGGCGTGAAGATGGGCGAGAAGTTCGCGCTCGTCGGCTGCGACGACCCGGTGCTCCTCGCCGGGCTCGGCGCCAAGGTGGGCCTGAGCGGCGGCGCGGCGGCGGTGCTGTTCGACGAGCACCAGGCGGTGCTGGCGAAGCGGGCCGCCGACCGCGAGGGCTTCCTGCTGGACGCGAAGATCGCACGTGACGGCGCCTTCGCGTTCGACGACGCCGCGTTCGACATGGTCGTCGTCGACGACACCAAGGCGGGGTTCGCCGCCCGCGACGCCGGCCTGCGGTCGTCGGTGCTGGCGCACGCGTATCGCGTGTTGCGCAAGGGCGGCCGCATCGAGATCGTCGAAGGACTGGGCGGTACCGGGCCGTTCGCGAAGCCGACCGAGCGGCCGGCCGGCTACGACGCGTCGACGATGCTCGAAGAGGCCGGCTACAAGCCGGTGCGCGTGCTTGCGGAGGTCACGAACTTCCGGTTCGTCGAAGGCCTGAAGGTGTAGTCGCGACGGCGTCGAGCGGCGCCGCCCGGCTACTCCGCCTTGAGGGCCACGAGCGGATCGACGCCGGTGGCTCGTCGCGCCGGGCCCAGGCACGCGAGCAGCCCCGCCACCACGAACACCAGCGCAACGGCGGCGAGCACGAACGGATCGCGCGGCGGCGTGTCGAACAGGTAGGCCGACAGCGCCTTCGAGAACACCGCCGCAGCCACCAGGCCGAGCGCGAGGCCGCACGCGATCAGCACGAGTCCCTGTCGCAGCACCATGCGCAGCACCCAGCCGCGCGTGGCGCCCAGCGCCATGCGGACGCCGAACTCGCGCGTCCGCTCCGAGACGCTGGCGGCGATCACGCCGGTGACGCCGGTGAGCGTGACCGCCATGGCCAGGCCCGCGAAGATCGACAGCAGCAGTGCCGTGAGGCGCGGCGCCGCCAGGGACTCGCTGCGTACCTCCTCGAGCGTCTGGACGTCCTCGACCGGCATGTCGGGATCGAGGGCGTGGACGGCGTCGACCATCGCGCGCGTCACCGCCGCCGGGTCGCCGGCGGTGCGCAGGATGACGCGGCCGCCCAGGCCGTTCGGCATCTGGGCGAGCGGGATGAACGCCTGGGGCACCGCCGCTCGCTCGAGGCCGAACTGACGGACGTCGCCGACGACGCCCACCACCGTCCACCACGTCGTGCCGTTGTCGACCGACAGGCGTGCGCCCACCGGCTCGCCGCCATCCCAGTAGCGCACCATCGCCTGGTTGATCATCACGACCCGCGCGGCTTCACGATGGTCGAGCGGGCTGAAGGCACGGCCCAGCAGCACCGGGATGTTCAGCGCTTCGAAGTAGCGCGGGCTGACCACGCGCACGTCGCCACGCGGCCGCCGCGCCGCATCGGGCGTGCGCCCTTCGATGTCGAACGGCGTCTCGTTCGGATTGGCGCCAACCAGCGGCACCGCATTGGTGATCGCCGCCGCGTCGACGCCGGGCAGCTGGTTGAGCCGCTCGACCAGGGGCTCGTACAGGGCCAGCTGTGACTGGGCATCCGGGTACTTCGAGAAGTTGCCGAACACCGTGGCGGCGAGCACGCGGTCGGCGCGATAGCCGGAGTCGACGCGCTGCAACCGCCACACGCTGGCCAGCAGCAGGCTCGCCCCCACGAGCATCACGACCGACAACGCCACCTGCGCGACGACCAGCGCGTCCTGCAGTCGGCGACGCCCGGCCGACACGCCGGAGCCCAGGCTGCCCTGCTTGAGCGACGGGAGCACATCCGACTTCGTGGAGAGCGCCGGCACGAGTCCGAAGACGATGCCGCTGCCGATGGCCACGGTCATGGTGAAGGCCAGTACCCACGGGTCGAGGCCGATGGCGTCGGTGCGCTGGGTGAAGCGCCCGACGAAGCGCGTCAGCACGCCCAGCGTGGTCCACGCCAGCACGAGCCCGGCGATACCCGCCACGGTGGCCAGCAAGGTGCTCTCGGCGAGGAGTTGCCGGATGAGGCGTCCGCGGCCGGCGCCGAGCGCCACGCGCATCGCGAACTCACGGTCGCGGCGCAGCATCCGCGCCAGCGTCAAGTTGGCGACGTTGGCGCACGCCAGCAGCAGCACCAGTGCCGTCGTGGCGAGCAGCAGCCACAGCACCGGACGCGCCGTCGCCGTCAAAGCGGTCAGCACCGGCGAGGTCCTCGCCTGGAAGCCGGTGTCGGCGCGGTAGATCTCGGGGAAGTCCTGCTGGAATCGCTGGCCAGCCGTGGCAACCTCGGTCGCCGCCGCGGAGAACGGCACGCCGGCCTTCACCAGCCCGAAAACCTGCAGGCCCGAGAAGGCGCGGCGATTGGCGACGATCTGCCGATCGGCGGCCGAGCGGAACGGGCAGGCCGACGTGGGCATGTAGAGGTCGACGCGATTGGGATAGTGCGGCACGTCGGGCAGCACGCCGACGACGGTGTGCGGCCGGTCGTTCATCTGGAACACCTGCCCGATGATGCCGGGATCGGCGCCGAAGCGCGTCTGCCAGTACTCATGGCCCAGCACCAGCACGGCGTCGGCGCCGTCGTCGTCATCGGCGTCGCTGAAGGTGCGGCCGAGGATCGGCTGGATGCCGAGCACGTCGAAGAAGTTGTGCGATACGACGCCGGTGGCCACGCGATCCGGCTCGCCGCGGCGCAGCAGATCGAAGCTCATCTGGTGGAACTCGACCAGGCCGTCGAAGCTCGTGAGCTGCTCGCGGTAGTCGTACAGCTCCTTGATCGACACCCCGAAATTGCGCTGGTTGGCCAGCGGCGCGGCGTGGTTGATGAGCAGCAGCCGATCGCCATTGGCGTAGGGCAGCGGCGTGAACAGCACGCCGTTCACCACGCTGAAGATGGCGGCGTTGGCGCCGATGCCGAGGCCGAGCGTGAGAATCGCGACCGCGGCGTAGCCGGGCGACTTGGCCAGCGTGCGCGCCGCATAGTGGAGGTCGCGCGCGAAGTCACCGACCCAGGGCAGCCCGCGCGCGTCGCGGGTTTCTTCGACGTGCTTCGTCATCGGGCCGAAGTCGCGCAGGGCCCGCGCCCGCGCCTCGTCGGAGGGGACGCCGCGCCGGACGTGCTTGTCGGCCTCCATGTCGAGGTGGAACTGCACTTCGCGGTCGAGCTCACGATCGAGACGTGCGCCCCCGAAGAGCGCTCGCAGGCGTCGCCACATGTCACACCTCGTTCCCGGCCGCGAGGATGCGGGCCACCGCGCCCGTCATCCGTTCCCAGGCCGCTTGTTCGTCGCGCAGTTGCTTCTGGCCGGTCTTGGTGAGCCGGTAGAACTTCGCCTGGCGGTTGTTGTCCGACGCCCCCCATTCGGCGTCGATCCAGCCGGCGGTCTCGAGCCGCTGCAGGGCCGGATACAACGAGCCCTGGTTCACGCGCAGCACGTCGTTGGACGTCTGCTGGATGCGCTGCGAGATGCCCCAGCCGTGCATCGGGCCCAGGGCCAGCGTCTTGAGGATCAGCAGGTCGAGCGTGCCCTGCAGCAGGTCGAGCGATTTCGGGCGCATGCTGAACCTCAGGAACGGCCGCGCCGCGCCAGCAAGCCCGGCGCGGCGAGCGGGGCCAAGAGCAGGGCTGTTGTCGACATTCGACAAGAGTAGCCCTCTCTTGTCGAATGTCAACAAGAGCGCCGACTTCGTGGGGACGAGACGCGGGACGTCCCGCGGATGGCTCAGCGCAGGCAGGTCAGGTGCCGACCGCCATCCACCGCCATGGTGTCGCCGGTGATCCAGGCGGCGCGGTCGGACGCCAGGAACAGGATGGCGTCGGCGATCTCGTCGGCCTGTCCCGGCCGGCCCAGGGGATGCGTCTCCTTCGCGCGCTGCAGGAAGGCCGCGTAGCGCTCGCCATCCATGCCTCCGCGCGTGTGCAGGTTGGTGACGGTGACGCCGGGGTTCACGCAGTTCACGCGCACGCCGTGCGGCGCCCAGTCGAGGGCGGCGCACCGCGACAGGTGGTCGAGCGCGGCCTTGCTCGAGCAGTAGACGGCCACGCCGGCGAAGGCGCGCAGCCCGTTCACGCTGCTGACGTTCACGACGTTGCCCTGGCGCGCCTTGAGGTGAGGAAACGCCTCGCGCATCAGGCGGAACGGCGCCCGCACGTTGATGGCGAACATGCGGTCGTAGAGCTCGTCGGGCGTCGTGTCGGTCGCCGCCGTGCCGATGATGCCGGCGGCGTTGACGAGCACGTCGATGCCCCCGAAGCGCGAGACGGCCTCGTTCACCACCCATGCGGGCGTTTCGGGCGACGTCACGTCAGCGGCGACGACGGCGCCGCCGCCCGCTTCGGCCACCACCTCGGCCAGCGTCGTCGCGTCGCGGCTCACCACCACCAGCGATGCCCCCTCGCGGGCGAACGCGAGGGCCGTCGCGCGACCGATTCCCGAGCTCGCGCCCGTCACCACCACCACTTTGCCGGCGAACGTCCCCTGGGTCGTCATGGCGGGAGTATAGGGGACGGGCGCGGCCTTCTTAGGACACGGCTGTCCCCGCGCCATCACACGGGACGCGCCACGGCCGGGGGCGTGGCGTGCCGTCCTGCCCCGCACGCGCGGGTTTGGGCGGGATTCCTGATTCCGAGACCGCCGGCGACGGCTGTGACAGAATCGGCAAGGCTTTTGCGAAGGCGACGGGTGCCACCATGCCTGCGCCACCACTTTCCGACGTCTACTCCCTGGGCGACATCGCCGCCGCAGCGGGAGTGTCGGACGCGGTCGTGGTCGACCTGGCGGCGCGCGGCACGCTGGCCACCCTGACACCTCTGCGCGACGCCGCCCCCCTCGAGACGCTGGTCGCGGCACCGGTGGCGATCGACGCCGTGAAGGCGCTCGCCAGTGGCGCTACATTTCCTGGCGACGCGCGCGCGGTGCTGGCCCTCGCGCCGGCCACTTCCCGCCCCAGTGGCGTCCCCGTGCTCGTCTCCACGGGTCTGCATGGCCTGCTGGCGCTGACGATCGCCGCCATCGCCAGCCTCGGCCTGACGCTGCAGGCCGAGCCGCCGCTCGAGGAAACCGTCTCGCACGAGCCCGTGCGTCTGGTCTACCTGGCTCTGCCGGGACCTGGTGGCGGCGGAGGCGGCGGTGGGCTGCGACAGCCGGCGCCCCCGCCGAAGGCGCAGCGCGAGGGCACGCACTCGCTCGCCAGCCCCCTGCCGGCGCGTGAGCTGCCGCCGCCCGCACCCGAACCCAAGCCGGTCGAGCCGCCGAAGCCCCTCGACGCGAAGATGCTGCCGCCGGTGATGGCGCCGATCGCGAACGCGCCGTCCGACACGAAGAACGTCGAAGGCGTGATGAAGGACGCGCCACCGCCGCCCCAGCCGTCACTGGGCAGCGGCACGGGCGGCGGCGCCGGCACCGGGCGCGGCACGGGCCTCGGCGAAGGCGACGGCGCCGGCATCGGCGACGGATCGGGCGGCGGCATGGGTGGCGGGCCGTACCGCGCCGGCAGCGGCATCGAGCCGCCACGGCTGCTGCGCGAGGTCAAGGCGGCCTACACGGACGAGGCGCGCCGCGCCAACATCTCGGGCGACGTGGAGATGGAGATCACGATTCGGCGCGACGGCAGCGTCAGCGACGTCCGCGTGCTCCGCGGCCTGGGCGGCGGTCTCAACGACCGCGCCGTCGCCGCGGTACGGCAGTGGCGGTTCGCGCCGGCCCGTCTCAAGGGCGTGCCGGTGGACGTGATCGTGGAAGTGTCGGTGGAGTTCTCGCTTCGGTAGCGCATCGAGGGACGGCCATGGATTCGCTGTTGCTCGCACTCACGGGACTCTCGATGACGGTGGCGATCGTCGCCTCCACGATCGCGTGGCGCGTCACGCAGGCCGATCGCCGGCGGCGCGCCGACCGCATCGCGGCACTGGCCGCGGCAGCCGGCGTCGATGCCGCGCGGCCGGCTGCGATGCCAGCGATCGCCGGCGTTTCCGCCCCGGCCGGAGCGGAAGGCGACCCGAGCGAGCTGCACGAGTTCATGCCGTCGCGCGCCGCCGATGCGGTTCCGACGCCCGTCACCGCCGCCAGCGCCACCGCCCCGCTCACGCCGGCCGGCATGTTCGGCCGCCCTGTGGTCGACTCGGGCTCGGGCGGCCGTCAGCATGGCCTGATGGCCGCAGCGGCAGCCTTCGCGGTGATCGTCATCGTCGGCGCTTCGGCCCTGTTCGTCAGCGGCCGCACGCCGGCGACGGCAGGCGCAGCGGCCCGCCCGCCGCTGGAACTCGTGGCGCTGTCGCACGCGCGCACCGACGGTCAGCTCGCGGTCTCGGGCCTGGTGCGCAATCCGGGCGCCGCCTCCGCCGTGCCTGGCGTGCAGGCCGAGGTGCGCGTGTTCGACGCCGCCGGCATCCTGATCGCCACGCGCAAGGCGGCCGTCGACGTCACGGCGCTGGCCCCCGGGCAGGAGTCGGCGTTCACGGTGCCGGTCGGCGAGGCCTCGACGGCCGCGCGCTACCGCGTCAGCTTCACCACCGGCGGCTCGATGCTGCCGCACGTCGATCGGCGCACCAACCTGCCGGCCGCCGTCACGGCTGACGCGCGATGAGGAGAGCTGCCATGCGTCCCGCGCCTCTCTGGCCCGCACTCACGGCGGCCGCCGTCGCGGCTCTCATGATCCCGCCGGCCGCGCTGCACGGCCAGGACGGGTTCAAGTTCAAGAGTGGCGTCGCGCTGGTGAACGTGAACGTCACGGTCACGGACCGCTCCGGCCGCTTCGTGCCCAGCCTCCGGCAGGAAGACTTCGTCGTCTACGACGACAACGCGGAGCAGGAGATCACGCACTTCAGCGCCGAGCGGGTGCCGGTCAGCCTCGGGATCGCCCTCGACACGAGCGGCAGCATGGTGGGCGAGAAGATCGAGTCGGCGCGGGCTGCCATCGATCGCTTCCTGCTCGAGTTGCTGTCGCCCGACGACGAGGTGTTCCTGATGCGCTTCGGCGCCAGTGCCGAGCTGGTGCAGGACTGGACCGACAAGAAGGACCTCGTGAGCCGGCGGCTCGCCCGCGTGAACCCCACCGGCGGCACCGCGATGTACGACGCGGTGGCGGAATCAGTGCCGATCGCCACGCAGGGGCAGCACCGCAAGAAGGCCATTCTCATCATCTCCGACGGCAACGACACGAACAGCCGGACGTCGGTGCGCGAAGTGAAGCAGATGATTCGCGAGACCGAGCTGCTGGTCTACGCCGTGGGCATCGATGGCTCGGCAGAGTCGACCTTCGGCGGCGGCCGTACGCCGCCGGTCGTGCGTCCCCCGGTGCAGATGCCGTTTCCGTTTCCCGGCGGCGGCGGACGCGGCTCCCCATGGCCCGGCGGCGGCTATCCCGGTGGCGGCGGGTCGGGACGCGGCGGCGGCAGTCGCACCTATGGCAGCGACGATCGGGTCAACGTCAGCGCGTTGCGCGAGATCACCGACGACAGCGGCGGACGCACCGAGATCGTGCGCACGGCGCGCGATCTCGATCCGGCGACGGAGAACATCGCCGACGAGCTCAGCCAGCAGTACTACATCGGTTACCCCGCGCCGGATCACAAGGACGGGCGCTGGCACACCATCCGCGTCGACGTGAATCGTCCTGGCTTTATCGTGCGCGCGAGACGCGGTTACACCGCAGGCCGCTAGTTCGTTCATTCGAACGCGCACCGGTGTGGTGCAGCCGCCACACCCCCTGTGGCAAACGAACCACGCGGGCGACGCGCCACGCGCGTGAGCGTCGGCCATTGCGTTCCTTGCTCGAGGCACGCGTCTTGTAGTGCTCCGCGGTGGTCGCCGTGTCCCCTCCTCACGCGATCCGCTGCGCACGCGCGCGCCGGATCGCCTTTGGAGCCTTCATGCCGTTCACCGCCACGATTCGCGCCGCGTTCGCCGGCGTCTGCCTTCTCTCAGTCGCCGCCGGCTCGTCTCTGGCGCAGTCGATTCCCCAGCGCACCGCCCTTCCCGGCGTCTGGGGCCCCAACGGCGACGTGATCGACAGCGTCACCGTCGGTGACACGCTGTTCGTCGGCGGCGCCTTCGACTACATCGGCCCGCCGACCGAGTCGTTCGCGGCCGCCGATGCGGCCGACGGCCGCGCCGTTACGGCGCCCGCCGTGGGCACGCTGGGGCCGCTGGACTACACCGTCGGCGCTGCGAGCGATGGCGCCGGCGGATGGTTCGTCGCCACGATTCGCATCCCTTACCAGGTGGCGGGCACGGTCGCCCACGTCCTGCCCGATGGCCGGCGTGATCCGGCCTTCTCCGCGCCGGCGTTCAGCGGCGGGACCCTGGCGGGGGTGACGGCGGTCGGGGGCCGGCCCTACGTCTTCGGCGATTTCCGCAACGTGAACGGAGTGTCGCGTCACGGCATCGCGGCGCTGGACCCCGCCAGCGGCGCCGTGTTGCCGTGGGACGCCGCCCTGACCCTCCCCTCCGGCGTCTCCGGCGCCGGTGTCAGGCACGTCGTCAGCGATGGCGGGTTGCTCTACCTCGCGGGGTATATCGACGCGGCCGCCGGACAACCGCGCCGCGGCTTTGCCGTCGTCGATGCCGCCACGGCGGCTCTGCAACCGGCGACGTTCGCGGCCGTGCGTGGACCCGACGTCTTCCACATGGCCGCCGCGGACGGACGGCTCTATATCGTCGGCGGATGCGTGCCCACGCCGACGACCTATCAGGTCATCTGCGGGTTCAGCAGCGACGGCACGTTGCTACCGGGGTGGCTGGGCCGCGACGGCGCCCAGTACTTCGGCCCCCTGGTCGCCACGCCGACCCGCGTGTACGTGGCGGCCACGCCACCCGGCGCGTTCCCGAACATCCAGCATCGGATCCGGGGGTTCGACCCGCTCACCGGCGCGCCCGACGGGTGGCAGTCACCGGCCATCGGCGTGTTCACTGCGCAGGTCACCACCATGGCGGCAGCCGGCGGACAGCTGTTCGTCTCCGGCGGCTTCGACAACATCGGCGGTATCCCCAGGGCGAGATACGCCGCCTTCGACGAGGCCTCGGCGGCGCTGCAGCCATGGGCGCCCGCAATCGGATCGTCGGCGCTTCGACTGGTTGCTGACGGTGCGCGAGTCGCCATCGTCGGCAAGTTCCGCAGCGCCGGCGGGCGCACCGCGACGAATCTCGCCGCCATCGATCTGCGCACCGGCGGGCCGGCATCGATCCCGCTGCCCCCAATGACGGCCCCCGTGCGAGCCCTGACCGCGAGCGGCTCACTGGTCGTCGCCGGGGCCGGCCCGAACATCGTGGCCTTCTCGGCGACGACGGGCACCGAGCTCGCCCGCTTCGCGCTGAGTGCCCCCGGCCAGCCGCCCGCCACCGTGCAGGCGCTCGCGATCGCCGAGCCGCTGCTCTTCGTCGGCGGCAACTTCCTCGACGTCCTCGGCCAGCCGCGACAGCATCTCGCTGCGCTCGACATGCGGACCGGACAACCCACCGCGTTCAACCCGCGACCCAACGGCCCGGTCTTCCGATTGCGCGTGTCGAGCGGCTCGGTGTTCGCCGTCGGCGGGTTCAATGCGGTGCCGGGCTACGGCCGCGCCGGCGTGGCGGCGTGGGACGTCACGACCGGGGTGCTCGAGACGTTCAGCCCGCAGCCGCTGCAGGCCGTGGTCGATGTCGCCTTCTTCCGCGATCGCGTGGCGCTCGTCGGCGCCGTCGACGCTACGCAGGCCCGGGGCTCGACGTGGGCAGGCCGGGTGACCGGCGATCCGGTGACGCTCGGCCGCCCCGTGCCATTCGTCGGGCTGACAGCGGCCCGCACGGGCGACACGATCGTCGTGGCCGGCCATCCGAGTCCGGGCTGGCGGACGGCGGGAGTCGTCGCGCTGGACGCGGTCACCGGCGACACGTTGCCATGGACGCCCGTGCTCGATGCGCCGGTCGCCTTCGCCTCCGTCACGCACGTGCAGGCGACGCCAGGCTACGTGGTCCTGGCCGGAAGCTTCGCGACCGTCGACGGCGCGCCTGCCCACAACCTCGCCATCTATCCGATGACGCGCGTGTCGGCGCCGCGCCAGATGACGGCCACGCTCGCTGGCGCCACGGTGACCCTGGGCTGGCAGGCCGGCGCCGGGCCGGCGCCCGACTCGTACCAGGTCGAGGTGGGCAGCGCCAGCGGCGCGACCGACGTCGGCACGTTCGACGTGGGCCGTCTCACGCGCGTCTCGGGGTCGCTGCCCGCCGGCACGTTCTACGCGCGCGTGCGGGGCATCTCGACCCGAGGCGCCGGCGCGCCGGGCAGCGAGGTGATCCTGACGGTACCTTCGGTGCCGGCCCCACCGCAGGCCCCCGGTCCGCTCACGGCCAACGTCGCCAACGGCGTCGTCACGCTGTCGTGGGGCGCCGCCGCCGGCAACGCCACGACCTACGTCGTCGAGGCCGGCACGGCCAGCGGTCTGTCGAACGTCGGCGCGTTGCCGCTGGGACATCTCGACACGACGTTCACGACGCCTGCGCCGCCGGGCACCTACTTCGTGCGCGTCCGGGCCGCCAACGCCTTCGGCGTCAGCGCGGCGACCAGCGAAGTCACCGTCGTGGTCCCGTAGCCGTCCGAGGACGCCGCCGCCGCATCCCCGCGGCCGGCGTGTCCCCGCGCGAGCACACCTGGCAGGAAACCGCGATTCTCCGCGGGAATCCGAGCGATGGCGCGCCACGTAAGGTTGGCATGCGCCTCGCAGTGGTGGGGGGTGTGCGGCAAGTAGCCGCACCCGCCGCCCCGGCGGCTTCCCCAGGAGTCATCGTCATGGTCACGCGGTCTACCCTGCTCGCCCTTGCCTTCGTCGCCGCGCTCGCCGGCTCGAGCGCCGCGCAGGAACGCAAGGACCTGCAGGTCTTCAACGACATCTCCACCACCGTGAACCGCTACACGCAGTTCACGATCTTCGACAGCGTCGACGCCTCGATCGACGACGGCCACGTCGTGCTCACCGGCTGGGTCACGATGCCCTACAAGAAGACCGACATCGAGCGGCGCGTGATGAAGATCGACGGCGTGCAGTCGCTGCGCAACGACATCCAGGTCACACCGGTCTCGCAGTTCGACGACGAGCTGCGGTTCCGCATCGCGCGCGCCATCTACGGGCACTCGTCGTTCTGGAACTACGCCGCCATGGCCAACCCGCCGATCCACGTCGTGGTGGTGAACGGGCGCGTCACGCTGACCGGCACGGTGAACAGCCCGGTGGATCGCATGCTGGCGCGGTCGCTGGCCACCGGCTTCGGCGCCTTCGACGTGAAGAACGAGCTGCGCACCGATGCCGAAGTGCGCGAGGCGCTCGAGAAAATCACGCACTGACGGGCGTGAGCGGCGGACGGCGCCACGGCCGTCCGCCGACGCGCGTCAGCCCTGTTCCACCGCGTGCGGCGGGTCGATCGCCTTCACGAGGTGGAACTCGTCGCGGATGACGATGCCGGCGAAGCCTACAATCACGGCGTCGTCGTTCGCGGTGCGAATCGCGTCGGTGGCCACCTCCGTCAGGCGGTAGCCGCGGCGCTGATAGAAATAGAGCGCCGGCAGGTTGTCGTTGGTCGTCGCCACGGCGACGTGCGACGCGCCGGCATCACGCGCGACGTGCTCCGCGAAGTCCACCAGCTTCCCGCCCACCCCCGACCGCTGCCATTCCGGATCCGTCGCCAGGGCCACGATCTGCAGCACGCCCTGCTGCAGGCGGTACGCCAGCGCACCGGCGAGATCACCACCGATCTCCGCGACGATCGCCGGCACCGTCTCGGCCTGGAACTCCTCGCCGAACGCGATGAACTTCGAGCGGCCGAAGTCGGTGACGAACAGCGCCCGCACGCGCGCGCGGTCGTCGTCGGCGGACTGGCGAACCGACACCGGCGGCAACTGCACGTGGGGACGGCAACCGCAGACGATCTGGAGCCGCGAGTCCTCCCAGTCCACGAACTTGCCGCAGCGTGAGCACCGCAGCACTGACGGCTTCGAACCGAGGGACGCTCTGGCCATGGCGGGGGACGGACAGCTTACGCCGGAACGGCGGGCGCCTGACGCTTCCCGCGGCGCCAGACCCACCAGACCGCGAGCGCGAGCGTGGCCAACGCCAGCGCTGCCATGCCGGCGAAGAGCGCGAGCGTCTGGAACAGGATCGAGGCCTGCTCCAGGTGCACTTCGATGGCGAGCGGCTCGCCCTTGACGCGGGCGCTCAGCGGCTGCTCCCAGCTGATGATGTTGCCGCGCTCGATGGTGCGGCTCGGGGCGTTGTGGAACGGCACCCGGCTGGGCAGGTGCAGTCGCACGGCCACCAGTTCGTCGCCCTGCCAGCCGACGTCGCCGACGTCCTTGCCGGCCGTCGCGTCGATGCGCTGCGTGAACACGAACACGCCGTCCTTCTCGGCGAGGGCGTACGACGACCACGCGAACGGCGCGATCGACGAGAGCTGACGGATGTCGCCGGTCTCGATCCGGAGGTGCACGTAGCGACGGCCCTCGCGGCGTGAGGTGCTGACGGAGGCTACGCGCGCGGCCGCGCCCTGGTAGAACGCGCGCACGTCGTTGCGATCGAGGCGTGCGGCCGGATCGATCGGCAGTGGCGCGTCGCGCAGGGCCACCAACGCCGGCACGGCGGCATTCACGTAGACCGTCGCCGAGCCATCGAGGCGCAGGTAGACGTCTTCCTCGTACTCGTACTTGCGGCTGATGACGTTGCTGCAGGAGACGCCGGCGAACGAGACGGCCACCACCGCCAGCCGGACGACGCCGAGCCACGCGCGTCGTGTGCGCGCCCCCGGGCAGCGAGCCGTGCAGGACACCATCTGCATCATAATACCGGCCTCGCCATGTCCGAGCCGCGGTCGCTCTTCCTCATCGACGGCAGCAACCAGATGTATCGCGCGTACCACGCGATCCGCGGCCTCACTGGTCCCGACGGCCGGTCGACCAACGCGGTCTACGGATTCATCACGATGCTGCGCAAGCTGCTGGCCGATCACAAGCCGGCCTTCATTGCCGCGTCGTTCGACCTGCCCACGGAGACGTTCCGCGATCGTATCGCGGGCGACTACAAGGCCAATCGCTCGCCGATGCCGCAGGACCTGGCGGAGCAGATTCCGTGGGTGCACGAGGCGTGCGAGGCCATGGGCGTGCCGATTCTGACCCATGAGGGTTTCGAGGCCGACGACGTCATCGGCACGCTGGCGCGGCGCGCGGCCGAGGCCGGCTACCAGGTCGCGATCGTCACCGGCGACAAGGACTTCTTCCAGCTGGTCGAGGGCACGATCCGTGTCTACAACCCGAAGGACGAGGGCGCGTGGTTCGACGCCGAGGGCGTGAAGACCAAGTTCGGCGTGCTGCCGTCGCAGGTGATCGACGTGCTCGCGATCATGGGCGACACCTCGGACAACGTGAAGGGCGTGCCCGGCATCGGCGAGAAGGGCGCCCGTGACCTGATCACCACCTACGGCTCGCTCGACGCGCTGCTCGCGGCCGCGCCGGAGGTCAAGGCGAAGAAGCAGCGTGAGGCGCTGATCGCCCACGCCGACGACGCCCGCGTGAGCCGTCAGCTCGTCACCATCCACACCGACGTGCCGGTGCCGTTCGACCCCGGGTCGCTGCAGTTCCGCGGCGCCTCGCGCGAACGCTGCTACGCGCTGTTCTCCACGCTCGGGTTCCGGACGCTGGCGCCGGAGTTCGCGCCGACGGCCGAGTCGATCGCCAGGGACTACGCGATCGTCGACACGATCGAGGGCGTGCAGGCGCTGGCGGCGGAGGCCCGGGCGGCCGGACGCGTCGCCCTGCACGCAGTCGCCGACGGCGACGCAGGCATGCGGGCGGAGCTGGCCGGCATGGTCCTTTCGACCGGTGCTCGACAGGCCCGGTTCCTGCCGTTCACTGCTGCGTCGCTCGTCAGCGAGGCCGGTCTCGACCGCGCCGCGACACTCGCCGCCCTCAAGGAAGTGCTCGAGGACGCCGGCGTCCGCAAGATCGGCCACGACCTGAAGTTCGCGATGGTCGTGCTCGCCCGCCATGGCATCACGCTGGCCGGACTCGAACTCGACACGATGTTGTCGGCCTACCTGCTCGACGCCGGCCGCTCGAGCCAGGATCTCGAGCCGCTGGCGCTCGAACAGCTCGGCTATCGCGCGCGCACCGCCGACGATGTCCGCGGCAAGGGCGCGAAGGCCGCGTCGTTCACCGCCGTGCCGGCGGCGCAATTACTCGATTACGCCGGCGAGCGCGCCGACCTGGCGTGGCAGCTGGCGGAACGCTTCGGTCCGGAGTTGGCCACGGCCGGCGTCGAGACCGTGTACCGCGATCTGGAACTGCCGCTGGTGCCGATTCTTGCTGCTCTCGAGCGCGCCGGCGTGAAGGTGGACGTCCCGGCCCTCACCGGCCAGGCCGCGCACATGGAGCAGGAGATGAACGCGCGGGCCGCCGAGATCTTCCGGCAGGCCGGCGAGACGTTCAACATCGGCTCGCCCAAACAGCTCGGCGAGATCCTGTTCGACAAGCTGCAGCTGCCGGTGCTGAAGCGCACCGGCACGACGCGCACGCCGTCGACGGCCGTCGAGGTGCTCGAGGAACTGGCGCTGACGCACGACCTGCCGCGGCTCATCCTCGACTGGCGCAGCCTGTCGAAGCTGAAGGGCACCTACATCGATGCCCTGCCCACGCTGGTCCACCCGGTCACCGGACGCGTCCACACCGTGTTCAACCAGGCGGTCGCGGCCACCGGGCGTTTGAGCAGCAGCGACCCGAACCTGCAGAACATCCCGATTCGCACTGCGCTCGGCCGCGAGATCCGCCGGACCTTCGTCGCCGAGCCTGGCCACGTGCTGATCTCGGCCGACTACTCGCAGATCGAGCTGCGCGTGCTGGCGCACCTGTCAGGCGACGAGACGTTGACGGCGTCGTTCGCGCGGGGCGACGACATCCACGACCAGACGGCGCTCAAGGTCTTCGGCGAGCACAGCGGCCTGGACCGTCACGAGCTGCGGCGGCGCGCGAAGATCGTGAACTACGCGCTGCTCTACGGCAAGACGGCGTTCACGCTGGCCAAGGACATCGGCGTGTCGCAGCAGGCGGCGCAGCAGTTCATCGACGCCTATTTCGCGGGCTTTCCGCGCGTGCGCGGCTTCATCGACCAGACGCTCGCCGACGCGCGGGAGAGCGGCGTCGTGCGGACGATCTTCGGCCGCAAGCGCCCGGTGCCGGAACTGACCAGTCGCAACGGCCAGATTCGGTCTGCGGCCGAGCGCGTCGCGGTGAACATGCCGATTCAGGGCACGGCCGCCGACATCCTCAAGAAGGCGATGATCGACGTCGACCGCGTGCTGACCGCGCAGGCGCCCGGCTCACGCATGATCCTCACCGTGCACGACGAGTTGTTGTTCGAAGCGCCCGAGGCCGACGCCGATCACGTCGCCGCGCTCGTGCGCGCGACCATGGCCGAGGCCGTGATACTGAGCGTGCCGCTGGACGTGGACGTGGGGATTGGGGCGAATTGGAAAGAAGCGAAGCCGTAGGCGCGGCGTCCCTCCGATTCGAGCGGCGAACGGCGAACCGCTCGTCTGTTACTTCCACTTCTCCTTGACCAGCTCCCACTCCGCTCTCAGCGCGGTCTCGCGGGAGGCGCGGTCGGCTTCGGGGGCGTCGCGGCTGCGATCGGGGATGATGCCCTCGCGCACGAGGCGGTCGATGTCGGCCCTGAGGGCGATCGCACGGACACCGGCGATCGGCGCCCGCACCCAGGCGGCGATCGCCGCCTGCCAGGCGCGATCCGACTCGCCCTGCGCGCGCAGGCCGGCCACGAGCCAGTACGAGGCGGCCCGCGACGACGGATTCTTCGCCTGCTCGAGCTCCATGCGCGAGACGAGGCGCTGCAGCATGCCGGCCCGGCGGGTCGTCGTATACGGTGCCGCCCAGCGTTCCATCGCCGAGCCGTACCAGTCGAGCACGGCCTCGCGCGCCTGGTCCCCGGCGGCCGGGGCGATCTCGAGCGCCGACTCGAAGATCTCGGCGGCGGCGCCGAAGTCGTCCTCGAGGAACAGCGAGCCGCCTATGGCGATCAGATACTCGGCGCGATCGGGCGTGCCCAGGTGGTCGACATTGGCGCCGCTCAGGGCGGCGCGTGCAGCGCCGAGGTCCGCGGGATCGGCCGCCTGGCGATAGCGTTCCAAGTAGGCGCGCGCCAGCACGATCGCGGCGGCGTCGGCGGTCTCCGGCGTCTTGCGCGCGGCCTCGGCGGCCTGGATGGCCTGGTCGAACTTCCGCTCGTTGAACAGCGCCCGGGCCCGGGCCAGGTCCTCGCGCGTGGCGTGCAGCGACACACCCGTCCCGACGACGGTCAGGACCACGGCCAGGTTGCGCCACATGCGCGCATCGTAGCACACGGATCCTCGAAATCGACTCGTAAGATGTTGAAAACAAGAGAGTTCAGTGCGTCGCGCCGGTCTGCGCCTGCTACAATGACGGGTCGTGTCCGAGCCCGTCATCGTTCCCCGCGCCGACCACCCCATCGCGGTGAGCGCCATCGACCCCGACGCCCTCAAGGTGCTGACGCGGCTCAATGAGTTCCACTACACCGCCTACCTCGTCGGCGGCGGCGTGCGCGACTTGCTGCTCGGCCGGCGACCGAAGGACTTCGACATCGGCACGTCGGCGCATCCGTACCAGATCAAGAAGCTCTTCAGGAACTGCTGGATCATCGGCCGGCGCTTTCGTCTCGCGCACGTGAAGTTCGGCGACAAGGCGATCGAGGTCGCCACGTTCCGTCAGCACATCCCGGTCGGCGACTCGGAGTCCGCGGCCGCCGATGCGGCCACTGACGGCGATCTGCAGGAGGTCGCCGACGCCGGCACCAACCGCGACCTGCTGATCCAGCGCGACAACACCTTCGGCACGCCCGAGGAAGACGCCTTCCGCCGCGACTTCACCATCAACGCGCTGTTCTACGACATCGCCGATCACTCGATCATCGACTACGTCGGCGGGCTGCGCGACATCGACGCGCGCGTCATCCGCTCGATCGGCGATCCGAACGCGCGCTTCCAGGAAGATCCGGTGCGCATGCTGCGGGCCGTGGTGCTGGCGGCGCGCCTCGACTTCTCACTCGATCCGCCGGTGGTCGAGGCGATCGCGGCGCATCGGCATCGCCTCGCGCTCGCCGCGCCGGCGCGCCTGATCGAGGAGTACTACAAGGTGCTGCGCTCCGGTTACGCCGAGAAGACGTTCCTGGCGCTGGCCGAACATCGCCTGCTCGAGCCAATCACCCCGGAGCTCCAGGAGCGCGCGAACGACGAAGGGTTCCTCGACGCCCTCGATGCCCTGGACTCGTACCGGCAGCGGTTCGAGGCCGCGCCGGCGACGCTCTCGAACCCCGTGTTGCTGGGCACGATGGTGGTGCCGCTCGGGCTCATGCCGTCGCGTGAGCGCTCGACCAGCGACGCGTCGTCCGACGACGGCGAGCACGACGACGAGCTGCCGGCGGTGCCCCCGCCAGCCGGGCGACGGCGCCGCCGCCGCGAAGGGCCGCCGGAGCCGCTGTTCAAGATCGGGATGCTGCCGATCGCCCGCCGCGACACCGATCGGCTGCGCCAGCTGCTGGCCGTGCAGCGCCGCCTGCAGGACATGGACGCGTCGCCGCGCGCCAAGCGGGCGCTGCTGCATCGGGGCCCGTTCGAGGACGCGCTCACCTGGCTCGAAGTCCACGGTCGGGCCCCGGAGATCGTGGAGCACTGGCGCGGCTTCATCGAGGCCAGCTCGCTCTCGCCCGATGGAGCGCCGCGCCCCCTCGGCGACGCCGCCGTCGACGACGGCCTGCACCGCCGGCGCCGTCGCGGTGGCCGGCGCCGCCGTGGCGGACGCCGCTTCGGCCCGCCCACGAACTAGTCTGAAGACGTGTAGGGACCAGGGACCAGGGATCAGCGACGCCGGGTCACGCTGAGCCGGAACTGCCAATCCCTGGTCCCCGGTCCCTGATCCCAGCACCGAGCGGCGCAACCTTTCAGGCGCCGCTCCCGTCTAGTCCTATTGCCATCCCATACGAACCGTCTGTATCGTTCCTATGGGAGGGCCATACGACCATGGCGCCACACGGGAAGAACGCGGTCTGGCAGGGCACGCTCGGGCTGATGGTCCTGCGCACGCTGGCGACGCTCGGGGAACAGCACGGCTACGGCATCGCCCGCCGCATCGAGCAGACCAGCGGCGGCCAGCTCACCATCAACTACGGCACCTTGTACCCCGCGCTGCTCAAGCTCGAGCAGGAGGGCCTGATCGCGGCCGCGTGGGGCACGTCGGACAACAACCGGAAGGCGCGCTTCTACCGGCTCACCAAGGCCGGCCGCAAACAGATCGAGCGCGACACCCGGCAGTGGGCGGCCACAGCCGCGATCATGACGCGCTTCCTGGCGCCGAACGAAGACTGGCTCGAGGGAGAACGGCATGCGGTCGCTGCGCGCGTTGTGGCATCGGGTGTGGGGCACGTTCGGCGGCGCCCGCCGTGAGCGGGAACTCGCCGACGAGTTCGAGAGTCACCTGCAGATGCATGTCGACGACCTGGTGCGCACCGGCGTGGCCGCGCCCGAGGCGCGCCGCCGCGCCCTGGCGGCCCTGGGCAGCGCCGCCGCCGGCCGCGATGCGTGGCGCGATCGCCGCGGCCTGCCGGCCGTCGAGTGGCTGGTGCGCGATCTGCTGCATGGCGCCCGGACCCTGCGCCGCAACCCCGGCTTCGCGCTGGGCGGCATCCTGATTCTCGGCCTCGGCATCGGCGTCAACTCGGCCATCTTCACGCTCGTGAACGCGGTGGTGCTGCAGCCGCTGCCCTTCCGCGACGCCGATCGCATCGTGCGGCTGTGGCACACGCCGCCGCAGACGACGTTCGCCGGCATGCGCGTGTTCTCGCTGTCGCCGGCCAACTTCCTGGACTGGGAGGCGCAGAGCCGATCGTTCGAGGCGATGGCGACCTACCGCGGCGGCTCGCAGACCGTGACCGGTCGGGGCGAGCCACAGGCCGTGACGAGCATCCGCGCCTCGGCGAGCTTCCTGCCCATCTTCGGACTGCAGCCCACGCTGGGCCGCGGCTTCACCGCCGAGGACGACCGCGAAGGCACGCCGGACACCGTGCTGATCAGCGAGGGCTTCTGGCGCAGTCACTACGGCGCCGATCCCACGATCGTCGGGCGCACCATTCAGCTCAATCACGCTCCGCATACCGTGATCGGCGTCGTGGCCATGCCGTCGTTCCTCGACGAGGTGAAGGTGCTGATGCCCCTGCACTGGAAAGCAGAGGATCGGGCAGAGCGCGCCAACCACAACTACCGCGGCCTGGCCAAGCTCAAGCCCGGCGTGATGGTGCGCGAGGCCCAGGCGGATCTGGATGCCATCTCGCTGCGCCTCGCCGAGGCCTACCCGGCGGAGAACACGGACTGGGGCGCCCTGGTCGTGCCGATGCAGGACGACATCGTCGGCGACGCCCGCACGCCACTGCTCGTGCTGCTGGGCGCGGTCGCGCTGGTGCTCCTCATCGCCTGCGCCAACCTGGCCAACCTGATGCTCGCCCGCACCCATGGCCGCGCCCGCGAGATCGCGTTGCGCGGCGCACTCGGGGCGAGCCGCTGGCGGGTCGTGCAGCAGCTGCTGGCCGAAGGCGTGCTGCTCGGCGTCGGCGGCGGTGCCGCCGGTCTCGCGGCGGCGTGGGTCGGCCTCGATGCCCTCATCGCGCTCTCGGGGCCAGCGCTGCCGCGGGCGCAGGAAGTGACGGTCGACGCGCGCGTGCTCGCGTTCACCGCCGGCACGGCTATCGTCACCGGTCTCCTGGCGGCGCTCATTCCCGCCTGGCGGTTGACCGGACGTGACGCCAACGAAGCGCTGAAGGAGGGCCCGGGACGCGGGCACTCCGGCGGCGGCGACGGGCGCGTACGCCAGGGCCTCGTCGTGTCGGAGGTGGCGCTGGCCCTCATGCTGCTCGTCGGCGCCGGCCTGCTGATGCGCAGCCTCACCGGCCTGCGCGCCATCGACCCGGGCTTCGACGCCCGCAACGTGCTCACGGCGTCGGTTGGCCTGCCGCAAGCCCGCTACGGGACACCGGAGGCTCGCAACCAGTTCTTCGAGCGCGCGCGCCTTGCCGTGGCCGCCCTGCCGGGCGTGGAGTCGGCCGCGTGGGTCGACTCGCTGCCGCTCACCGGCGGGTCATCGCAGTACGTGGCCGTCGAAGGCGCGCCGCCCGTGCCCGATTCGGAACTGCCGGTCGTGGCCGTGCGCCTGGCCTCGCCCGGCTACTTCGCCACCGCGCGCGTGCCGCTCAAGGCCGGCCGCGACTTCACGGACGCCGACGGCCTCGAAGCGCCCAAGGTGATCGTGCTCAGCGAGCGGGCGGCCGCGGCCTTCTGGCCCGGGCAGAATCCGCTCGGCAAGCACGTCACGCTGAAGATGATGTCCGACCAGCCGCACGAGGTCGTCGGCATCGTCGGCGACGTGCGGATGGAGGGCCTCGACGGCGTGCTGGCCGACACCCAGTCGGCCATCTACGCCCCGCACGCGCAGTTCGCGTTCAACGGCAGTGACCTGATGGTGCGCACGCGCGTGTCGCCCGAGTCGTTGTCGCGGGCGGTGGTCGGCGCCATTCGCAGCGTCGACGCGGAGCAGCCGGTGCTCAGCCTGCGGCCGATGACGCAGGTGGTGGAAGAGGCGCTGGGCCAGCGGCCCTTCGCGATGCAGCTGCTCGCCGCGTTCGCCGGGCTGGCGCTGCTGCTCGCCTCGATCGGCATCTACAGCGTGCTCGCCTACACGGTGCGCCAGCGCTTCCGCGAAATCGGGATCCGGCTGGCGTTGGGCGCGCCGATCGCGGACGTGCTGCGTATGGTGATCGTGGAGGGCCTCAAGCCCACGCTCGCCGGCGTCGCCGTCGGCGTGGCCCTGGCCGCCGTGCTGGTCCGGTCGATGGCGTCGCTGCTCTTCAAGGTCGACCAGCACGACCCGCGCACGTTCGCCACCGTCGCCGCCGTAGTCGTGGGCGTGGGGCTGCTGGCCACGCTGATTCCCGCCTGGCGCGCGACGCGGGTGGATCCGGTCGAGACGCTCAGGGCCGACTGACCGGGACCGCGGCTGGCGGCCTGCGGCCAGCCGCTCGCACTTACCCGTTCTTCTTTTCGAACTCCCGCATGAAGTCCACGAGCGCGGTCACGCCGTCCTCCGGGAAGGCGTTGTAGATCGAGGCGCGCATGCCGCCCACCGAGCGGTGGCCCTTCAGGCCGTCGAGGCCGGCGGCGGTCGACTCCTTGGCGAACTTCGCCTCCAGCTCCTCCGACGGCAGCCGGAACGTGACGTTCATCCGCGAACGGCTGGCCTTTTCTGCCGTGCCGCGGTAGTAGCCGGTGCGGTCGATCTCGGCGTAGAGCGCGTTGGCCTTGCGGGCGTTGGCGGCGTCGATCGCCTGGAGCCCGCCCTGCGCGAGCGCCCACTTCATCACCAGGCCCATCAGGTAGATGCCGAAACACGGCGGCGTGTTGTACATCGAGCCGTTCTCGGCGTGCACCGCGTAGTTGAGCATCGTGTGCAGCGACTTCGAGGAGCGCGTGAGCAGATCGTCGCGGACGATCACGAGCGTCACGCCCGACGGCCCGAGGTTCTTCTGCGCGC
>CADEDM010000027.1 GCA_902826065.1 uncultured Acidobacteriota bacterium
CGTTCCACTCGATCATGGCCGGCTTCGTCATGAAGGACGGCGAGCCGCTGATGGCGTTCGGCAACATGGGCGGCAGCGTGCAGCCCGAGAGCCACGCGCAGCACATCGTCAACATGATCGACCACGGCATGAACGTGCAGATGACCACCGACGCCGCACGCTTCACGCACAACCAGAACAACAACACGCTGGCGCTCGAGACCAACCTGTTCGCGCTGGTGGGCAAGGCGCTCGAAGCCAAGGGCCACACCGTGCGCGCCGTCGACGGCGGCTCGGTGGGCGGCTACCAGGGCATCCTGTTCACGAAGGATCCGCGGCTGCCGGCGCCGATCTTCGAGCGGCGCGCCGCCACCGAGGATCTGCCGGTGAACGGCGTCTATCGCGCCGGCTCGGACCATCGCAAGGACGGGCAGGCCGTCGGCTGGTAGCCGGCCCGTCATGGCGCGCGCCGACGAGTTTCGCGCCCTCGGGATGCACCGGCGCATCCCGCGCCGCGACTTCCTGAACGGCGTGGCGCTGGCGGTGGGCGCCGGCACCCTGCGGGACGGGGCTCGCGCCTCCGCGGCTCAGACAGTGGGCGCCGAGCCCGCCTATCCGCCGCAGCGCCTGGGCCTGCGCGGTCAACACGGGTCGGCGGTGGCGTCGTTCGATGCCCTCGCCCGCGGCGATTTCGCCGCGCCGCGCATCGACGTCGACACGGGTGAGCGCTACGACCTCGTGATCGTGGGCGGCGGCCTCTCGGGCCTCGCCGCCGCTTACTTCTGGCACGCGGCGCTGCCCAACCAGCGCGTGCTCGTGCTCGACAACCACGACGACTTCGGCGGGCACGCCAAGCGCAACGAGTTCGTCCACCACGGGCGCACCTATCTCGCCTATGGCGGCACGATGAGCGTGGCCACGCCGTATCCCTACAGCTACATGGCGAAGCAGCTGCTGGTGGATCTCGGCGTCGAGGTGCCGCGCAACCAGGAGTTCCAGGATCGCGACCTGTTCGAGAAGTACAAGCTCGGGGCCTCGACGTTCTTCGACCGCGAACACTTCGGCACCGACCGCCTCGTGGTCGGCACCGGACGCCTGCCGTGGGACAGGTTTTTCGCCAGGGCGCCGCTCAGCGAAGCCGCCCGTCGCGACCTGATCCGCCTGCACGGCACCAACCCCGACTACCTCGCCGGGCAGTCGGTCGAGCAGAAGATCGCGTTGCTGGCCCGCATCAGCTACGAGGAGTTCCTGCTCACCCACGCGAAGATGAGCCCCGAGGCGCTGCCGTTCTTCCTCGGGCAGGGCGGGCGCAACAACAAGCGCGTCGACACGACGCCGGCGCTCGAGGCCGCACGCGCCGGCCGCCTCGGATTCGACGGCATGAACCTGCCACCCGAGCCGTCGTTCCGCCAGGGCAGCTTCACGTTCCACTTCCCCGACGGCAACGCGTCGATCGCCCGCCTGCTGGTGTCGCGGCTGGTGCCGGCGGCGATTCCGGGCCATCACGACATGCAGACGATCGTGAAGGCACCGCCCGTGGCCTACGACCGCCTCGACGCCGACGCCGCGCCCACGCGTGTGCGCCTGAACAGCACCGTCGTGCGGGTGGCGGTCGACGGCCCGGCCGCGCGTCCCACCGGCGCCCGCGTGGCTTACGTGCGCGACGGACGGGTGCATCAGGTGCGCGCCGACAGCGTGGTGCTCGCCTGCTACAACGCGCTCATTCCGCACCTCGTGCCCGAGCTGCACGACACCCAGAAGGAGGCGCTCTCGTACCCGGTGAAGGTGCCGATGCTCTACACCAACGTGCTGCTGCGGCGCTGGGCGCCGTTCGCCGCGCTGGGCGTCGCCAGCATCAACGCGCCGGGGATGTACTACCCGAACGTGAGCCTCGACTCGGCCTCGACGGTGGGCGGCTACAAGGCCGTCACCACGCCCGACGAGCCGATCGTGGTGCACATGGTGCGCAACCCGAACAAGCCCGGCCTGCCGCGGCGTGAGCAGCATCGCGCCGGCCAGCACGAGCTGCGCACGATGACGTTCGAAGAGCACGAGCTGGCGATTCGCCGGCAGATGACGCGGATGCTCGCCGGCACCGACTTCGACGCCGCGGCCGACATCGCCGGCATCGCCGTCAACCGCTGGCCCGATGGCTACAGCTACACCTACGACAGCCTGGCCGACCCCGACATGGCGCCCGAGCAGCGTCCGCACGTCGTCGGCCGGGCGCGCTTCGGTCCGGTCGCCATCGCGAACTCGGATGCCGGAGCCGCGGCGTTCACCAACCAGGCGTTCGACGAGGCCCACCGGGCGGTACAGGAGTTATTGGTGAGCCGCGGTCTCGCCTGATCCGCCCGGCCGTGCGGGACCAACGCAGGGACGAGCTGGAACGGCCTCCGACGCTGCGGCGACCCGTGTATTCTCGATGTCCGGCCAATGGCGGCCCCTCTACCCCGAAGGTGCGCATGCGTCGCCAGACTCGTGTCTCGTTCCTCCGTGCGACGGCCCTGACTGCGGCGGTCGTCGCGGTCGCCCTTGGCGCTGGACTCGGTGCGCGACAGGCCCTCGGCCTCGGCGTCGACCTTGCGACGTTCGATCGGTCGGTGCGTCCCCAGGACGACTTCAACAAGTTCGTCAACGGCACCTGGCTGAAGAACACGCAGATTCCCGCCGACCGATCGGTGTGGGGCGCGTTCACCGAGCTCGGTGACAAGAGCGACGCGGCCATCGCCGGCATCCTCGAGGACCTGGCGAAGTCGCCGCAGAAGCCCGGGTCCACCGCGCAGCAGGTCGCGGACCTCTACGCCAGTTTCATGGACACGGCGAAGATCGAGGCGCTGGGCACCGAGCCGCTCGGCCCCGAGATGAAGCGCATCGCCGCGGTCACGTTGCCCGCGGATCTGCCGGCGCTCTTCGGCACGATGGCGCGGGCCGGGGTCGGCGGGCCGTTCGCCACCTTCGTCGGACCCGATCAGAAGAACTCCACCACGACGATCGTCTCGGTCAACCAGGGCGGGCTCGGCATGCCCGACCGCGACTACTACCTGCGCAAGGAAGCGAACTTCGAGACGACGCGGGCCGCGTACCTGAAGTACGTGAGCACGATGCTGTCGCTCGGCAAGCAGCCCGATCCGGAGGGCGCGGCGAAGCGCATCCTGGACCTCGAGACGAAGCTCGCCGAGATCCAGTGGGATCGCACGAAGAACCGCGATCGCGACCTCACCTACAACAAGATGACCGTCGCGGAGCTGGCCACGCTCACGCCCGGCTTCGACTGGAATGCCTACCTGAAGACCGCGGGTCTGTCGCGGGCCACGCACGTGATCGTGCGCCAGCCCGACTACCTGACGAAGCTCGCCACGCTGCTGAAGGAGACGCCGCTCTCGACGTGGAAGGAGAAACTGGCCTACGGCGTGCTCGCCACCTACGCCGACGAGCTGCCGAAGGCCTTCGGCGACGCACAGTTCGAGTTCCGGGGCAAGACGCTGTCGGGACAGCAGGAGCAGCGAGCGCGGCCCAAGCGCGGCATCGCCGAAGTGGAAGGCGCCGTGGGCGAGCCCCTGGGCAAGCTCTACGTCGAGCGTCACTTCAAGCCCGACGCCAAGGCGCGGATGGACCAGCTCGTGAAGAACCTGCTGGCCGCCTTCAAGGTCGGGATCGACGAGCTCGAGTGGATGAGCCCGGCCACGAAGCAGGAAGCGCAGGCGAAGCTGGCGAAGTTCACGGTGAAGATCGCCTACCCGGATCACTGGCGCGACTACTCGTCGATCCAGGTGAAGAAAGACGATCTGCTCGGCAACACCAAGCGCGCGTACGCATTCCAGTACGAGGACATGGTGGGCCGGCTGGGCCAGCCGGTGGACAAGACGCGCTGGATGATGACGCCGCAGACGGTGAACGCGTATTACAACCCCACGGCCAACGAGATCGTGTTCCCGGCCGCCATCCTGCAGCCGCCGTTCTTCAACGTCGAGGCGGACGACGCCGTGAACTACGGCGGCATCGGCGCCGTCATCGGCCACGAGGTCAGCCACGGCTTCGACGACCAGGGCAGCAAGTCGGACGGCGACGGCAACCTCCGCAACTGGTTCAGCGACGCGGACCTCAAGGCGTTCCAGGAACGCACCGGCAAGCTCGCCGCGCAGTTCGAGAAGTACGCGCCGCTCGAGGGCATGACCATCAACGGCAAGCTGACGCTGGGCGAGAACATCGGCGACCTGAGCGGCCTTGCGGTCGCTTACCGCGCCTACAAGATGTCGCTCGGTGGCAAGCCGGCGCCGGTGATCGACGGCTTCACCGGTGAACAACGCTTCTTCCTGGGCTGGGCGCAGGTGTGGCGGACGCAGATGCGCGACGACGCCCTGCGCCAGCGGCTGCTCACCGACCCGCACTCGCCCGGCATGTATCGCGCCTTCGTGCCGCTCACGAACCTGCAGGCGTTCTACGACGCCTGGGACGTGAAGCCCGGCGACGGCATGTACCGTCCGCCCGAGGAGCGCGTGAAGATCTGGTAGTCCAGCACCCTCAAGGAGTCAGCAGATGACGTTCAGGAACGGCGCCCGTATGGGCGTCTGGCTCGTGGTGTTGGCCGTGGCCTGGGCCAGGCCGACCGCGGCGGCGGCGCAAGGCGCGGCGGCAGCTCAGAGCGCACCGGTCGTGACGACCGCAGACTACGCCCGGGCCGAGAAGATGCTGGCCGCGGCGGCGAATCCGCTGGTGATCGGCGGCACGGTCAACGCGACCTGGCTCGCCGACGATCGCTTCACCTACCGCAGCACCATCGCCGACGGCTTCGAGTTCCTGCTGGTCGACCCGGTGGCGAAGACGAAGGTGCGCGCCTTCGATCACGAGCGGCTCGCCGCGGCGCTTGGGGCGGCCTCGAAGTCGACCATCGACGCGAAGAAGCTGCCATTCGGCAGCGTCGAGCTTTCGGACGACGGCGCCGCCGTGTCGTTCGACCATGCCGGCAAGCGCTACACCTGCGACGTCAAGGGTGCCGCCTGCACCGGCAAGGACAACCCGCGCGATCCGAACGCCGTCGTCTCCCCTGACGGCACGCGCGCGGTCTTCATCAAGGACTGGAACCTGTGGGTGCGCGACCTGACCTCGAAGGTCGAGCGTCCGCTGACGACCGACGGCGTCGAGCATTTCGGCTACGCCACCGACAACGCCGGCTGGGTGCACAGCCCGAAGGCCATCGTGCTGTGGTCGCCCGACTCGAAGAAGGTCGCCACGTTCCAACAGGATGAGCGCCTGGTCGGGGACATGTACCTGGTCGAGACCAAGGTCGGCCATCCGGTGCTGCAGGCGTGGAAGTACCCGCTGCCCGGTGACGACCACGTGGCCATGCTGCACCGCGTCGTCGTCGACACCGACAGCGGCGTGGTCTCGCGGTTCAAGATGGACCCCGACTTCCACCGCGCCATGCTGGGCGACGACTTCGACGTCGACGACATGACGTGGAGCCCCGACAACACCAAGCTGGCGTTCGTCTCGACCAACCGCGACCACAAGACTGCGACCGTCCGGGTCGCCGACGTCGCCACCGGCGACGTGCGCACGGTCTTCGAGGAGCGTGAGGCCACGCACTTCGAGGCGCCAGCGGGCTGGCGCGTGCTGTGGGAGAGCAACGAGGTGCTGTGGAATTCGCAGCGCGACGACTGGAGCCACCTCTATCTCTACGACCTCGCGAACGGCCGCCTGAAGCATCAGGTCACATCGGGGCCCGGGCCGGTGACGAAGATCGTGCGCGTCGACGAGAAGGCGCGCGTGCTCTACTTCAGCGCCAACGGCCGCGAGAAGGGCGACCCGTACTTCTCGCACACCTACCGCATCGGCCTCGATGGCAAGGGCTACGCGGCGGTCACGCCTGGCGATGGCCACCACGTGGTGCAGATCTCGAAGACCGGCAAGTACGTGATCGACGCCTCGTCCACGCCGGAGCGTCCGGCCGAGGTCACCCTGCGCGATACCGCTGGCGCGGTGGTGATGCCGCTCGAGAAGGCCGACATCACGAAGCTGGTCGCCGCGGGCTGGACGCCGCCCACGCCGTTCACGGTGAAGGCACGCGACGGCAAGACCGATCTCTACGGGCTGCTCTTCAAGCCGTCGAACTTCGACGCGTCGAAGAAGTACCCGATCATCAACTACGCCTATCCCGGCCCGCAGGCGGGCTCGGTGGGCAGCCGCTCGTTCGTGGCCGCGCGCGGCGACAACCAGGCGCTGGCGGAACTGGGGTTCATCGTCGTGGCGCTCGACGGCATGGGCACGCCGGGACGTTCGAAGGCGTTCCACGACACCTGGTACGGCGCCATGGGCCGCGACAACACCCTGCCCGACCAGGTCGAGGGCATGAAGCAGCTGGCGATCCGCTTCCCGTGGATCGACATCGACAAGGCCGCGATGTGGGGCCACTCGGGCGGTGGCTTCATCACCGCCGACGCGATGTTCCGCTACCCCGACTTCTTCAAGGTCGGCATCTCGGAGTCAGGCAACCACGATCAGCGGCTCTACGAGGACGACTGGGGGGAGCGCTACCAGGGCCTGCTGCACCGTCTCGGCGGCGAGCACAAGGGCACCGGCAGCGAGCCGCGTGACAGCTACGAGGCCGAGGCCAACCAGACGCACGCCAAGAACCTCAAGGGCAAGCTCTTCCTGATGCACGGCATGATGGACGACAACGTGCCGCCGCAGAACACCTACGTGGTGGTCGACGCGCTGATCAAGGCCGGCAAGGACTTCGACCTGCTGCTGCTGCCGCACCAGCGCCACGGCTTCGGCGTCGACGGACCGTACGTGATGCGCCGCCGCTGGGACTACTTCGTGCGCTACCTGATGGGCGCCGAGCCGCCGAAGGAATACCAGCTGCCGCCGATCACGCCGCCGAAGCCACTGGGCTAGCCACTCGCGGCTCGCGACCAGCGTGCTGGCGCGTCACAGTCCGTAGCGATCGCGGCGGTCGAGTCTACGCCCTTGGCTGCCCCCGAGCCGGGTTCAGTGCGCGTGTCGGGCATGATGAGGGGCATGACCGTCCGGCCCGTCCTCGACCGCTTCCTGCGCTACGTCACGTTCGACACCCAGTCGCGCGAAGGCACCGGCACCTATCCGAGCACCCCGGGTCAGCTGGTGCTGCTTCAGGCCCTGGTCGACGAGCTGCAGGCGCTGGGCCTGGCCGACGCCGCGATGGACGCGCACGGCTACGTGATGGCGACGATTCCGGCGACGTCCGGCAGAGCCGAGGTGCCGGTGATAGGCTTCATCGCGCACGTCGACACGTCGCCCGAGATGAGCGGCGCCGGTGTGCGGCCGATCGTGCACGCCGCCTATGACGGACGCGATCTGGTGCTGCCCGACGACCCGACGGCCGTCTTGCGCGTGGCCGACTTGCCGTACCTGGGTGAGTGCCTCGGACATGACATCGTCACCGCGTCAGGCACGACGCTGCTGGGGGCCGACAACAAGAGTGGCGTCGCGGCGATCGTCACGGCCGTGGACGTGCTGCTGGCCAACCCGGCGATCCCGCACGGTCCCATCCGCATCGCCTTCACGCCCGACGAGGAGATCGGCCATGGCACGACGTACTTCGACGTGGCCCGGTTCGGCGCGCAGTACGCCTACACGATCGACGGCGGGCGGCGCGGCGAACTGGAGTTCGAGAGCTTCTCGGCCGACGCCCTGACCGTGACCTTCCGCGGCTTCAACACGCATCCCGGCTACGCGAAGGGGCGGATGGTGAACGCCATCAAGCTGGCGGCGCGATTCATCGATCGCCTTCCGCCAGACCGCCTCTCGCCCGAGACGACCGAAGGCCGCGACGGCTTCGTGCACCCCTACGTCATGCAGGCCGCGGTGGATCGGACGTCGGTGCGGTTCATCCTGCGCGACTTCGACAGCGCCGGCCTGGCGGCGAAAGCGGCGTGGCTTCGCACGCTGGCCGAGGACGTCGTGGCCGGCGTCGCCGGCGCCGGCGTGGAGTTCGAGGTGGAGGAGCAGTACCGGAACATGCGCGAGGTCCTCGACGATCATCCGCGCGTCGTCGAGTGCGCGCGGGTGGCGATGACGCGCCTGGGCATCGCGCCGATCGAGCGCCCGATTCGCGGCGGCACCGACGGCTCGCGGCTGTCGTTCATGGGCCTGCCGACGCCGAACGTCTTCGCCGGCGAGCAGAACTTCCATTCGCGACTCGAGTGGGTGTCGGCGCAGGACATGTCGTGCGCCGTCGACGTCATCGTCGAGATCGCGAAGGTCTGGGACGAGACGGCGTAGCTACCACACCGGGTCGAGCGGCACCCGCGTCGACATCCCCGCGCGCGCCTCGATCGCCTCGCCAGCCGCGAAACAGAGATCCTCGCGGAAGCGCGCCGCCAGAATCGTCACACCCGTGGGCAGCCCGTCGACGACTCCGGTCGGCACGGTCAGCCCGGGGATGCCCAGTACCGGCACGGCGGTCAGCGTGAGGCACTCGCGCCAGAACTGCCGGGTACGATCCACGCTCTCGAGGTCGAATCCGCGCACGTAGACGGGCTGGGTGCAGACCGGCGCGAGCACGATCGGCACGTCGTCGAAGAAGCGCTGCCAGTCGCGCACGACCCTGGCCCGCTCGGCCAGCGCCTTCATGTAGGGCAGGCCATCGCTGGCCGGATGGGCGTCGAGCATCAGGCCCATCGCGCGACGGATGCCGGCGTCGCCGTGCTGCTCGATCGCCGGCCACAGAAATGCGCGGATCTCGGGCATCTGCATCGCGAACCACAGCTCCATCGCGCGCGTGAAGCCTGGCGTCGGCGTGTCGACGATCTCGTAGCCCGCGTCGGCCAGCCAGCCAGCCGCTCGGGCCATTGCCTCCGCGACGGACGGATGCAGACGTTCCCCACCCAGCGCCTGCGGATCGGACACGACGGCGACTCGACGCGGATGGGCGAGAGGCGTACCCTCGAGCGGCGCCGGCACCCACCAGGGATCGCGGGCGTCACGCGCCGCCATCGCCGTCAGCGCCAGACGGACGTCGCGGACGCTGCGCGCGAACGGCCCCTGGACCGACAGCAGCTGCGTGGACACCGATCGCTCCGCCGGCGCGGTCGGGTTGAAAGCCGGGACACGGCCGAACGACGGGCGCAGGCCGACGACGCCGCAGGCATACGCGGGGAAGCGAATCGACCCGGCGATGTCGTTCCCGTGCGAGATCGGCGCGCAGCCGGATGCCACTGCCACGGCCGCGCCGCCGCTCGATCCACCGGGCGTGTGCGTGGCCGACCACGGATTGCTGGTGCGGCCGCGCAGCTCATTCTCGGTGTCGAGGCGGAAGCTGAAGCCCGGCGTGTTGGTGCGGCCGATGACGATCGCGCCGGCGGCCTTCAGGTTGGCGACCACCGGGCTGTCGACGGCGGCCTGCAGGTCGCGATACGCCAGCGTCCCGTTCGTCGTGGCGCAGCCGGCCTGGTCGACGTTCTCCTTGATCACCACCGGCACGCCGTGTAGCGGCGCCAGGCGGTCGCCGCGAGCGACGGCGGCGTCGGCACGCTCGGCGTGCGCACGGGCCGCCCTCGACAGGTCGACCGTGACGGCGTTGAGCTGCGCGTGCACCGCCTCGGTGCGGTCGAGGCACGCGTCCACGGCCTCGCGCGCCGACACCTCGCGGGCAGCGATGGCACCGGCGAGCCGCGACGCCTCCCACTGCCAGAGCGGGTCGGCCATCAGCAGCCTCGCGCCGCCGCTAGGTCCACGCCGCCTCGTCGAGGGCGAGGATCGTCTGCAGCAGCACGTTGGCGCCGTTCACGACGTCCTCAGGCTTCGTGAACTCCTTCGGCGCGTGCGAGATGCCGCCCACCGACGGCACGAAGATCATGCCCGTCGGTCCGAGGCGGGCCATGTGCTGCGCGTCGTGGCCCGCGCCGCTGGGCAAGTGGCGCGTCGTCAACGTGAGGCCGCGCGCGGCACCTTCGATCGTCTGCATGACGCGCGGGTCGCACACCGCAGGACGGCTGTGATGCAGCGGCGCATAGCTGAACGTCACACCCGACGCCTTGCCGATCGCCTCGCCTTCGGCGCGCACCCTGGCGCTCAACGCGTCGACCTTTGCGGCGTCGAGATCGCGAATCTCCAGCGTGAAGACGACCTTGCCGGGAATCACGTTGGGCGCGCCCGGGAACGCCTGCACGCGGCCCACCGTGCCCACCTGACGCCCCGGCGTGCCGGTGACCACGCGGTTGACCATGTCGATGTAGCGCGCCGTGGCGAGCAGGCTGTCGCGCCGATCGCTCATGGCGGTTGTGCCGGCATGGTTGGCGAACCCCTCGGCGGTCACTTCCCACTGGCCGATGCCGACGATGCCCTCGACCACGCCGATGTCGAGCTTCTCGCGATCGAGGTTGCCGCCCTGCTCGATGTGCAGCTCGACGTAGGCGGCGACGTCTCCGGGCGCGCGCCGCACCGTGGGCAGCTTCTCGAGGTCGCCGCCCAGGAAGGTGATGCCCTCGCCCAGCGTCTTGCCGCTGTTCGCCTTGATCGCCAGGTCGGCCGGAGTCACCTCGCCGACCAGCGCGCGGCTGCCCACCGTGCCGCCTTCCTCGTTCTGGAAGATGACGATCTCGAGGGGATGCTTCGTGACGAGGTTGCCGCGGTTGAGCGTACGCGCCACCTCGATGGCGCTGAGCGAGCCGACGTCGCCGTCGTAGTTACCGCCGTCGGGCACCGAGTCGATGTGCGAGCCGAACACGATCGGCTTCAGCGCCGGGTTGCTGCCGGCGCGCCGCCCGAAAATGTTGCCGGCGGCGTCGACCTGCACGGTGAGGCCGGCCTCGCGCATCACGCCCATCGCCCAGGCGCGGCCCTGCCGGTCGAACTCGGAGTAGGCAACGCGGCTCACCCCGCCGTACGGGTTCCTGCCGAACGCCGAGAGCTCGACGAGATGGCGGTTGATGCGGTCGCCCTCGACGCGCAGCGACGGCGCCGCTGACACCGCGACGTCGCGGACGCGTCCGCCAATCGAGAAGCCGCCGATGGCGGCGGCGAGGTTCCTGGTGAAGCGTCGGCGATTCATGGGCGGCTCGCGGCTGAGAACGATCAGGCCAGCTCGATGCGCAGCGGCTGCGCGCCGCGCCACAGCACGTTCTTCCCGATCTCGGGCAGATGCTCGAGGCCCGCCGTGATCGTGAGGAAATGGTTGCCGGCGAGCGCGCCGGCCTTGCTGGCGAAGTGCGTGCGGCCGTAGGCGATCAGCAGCTCGGTCTCGCTGACGCCGCCGGGGTACCACAGCACCTCACCGGGATGGGGATAGGTCGTCGCGTTCTCGGCACCGATGCCGATCGAGAGGTCCCCGAGCGGCGCCCACACGGCTTCCCCGCTCCAGCGCGAGTGAATCACCTGGCTCGTGAACGGCAACCGGCTCCGGAACGCCGCGCAGGTGGCCGGCGCCGCCGCGGTCTCGAAGCGCGCGGCCAGGCGATGCGAACCCAGGGTGATGACGACGTCTGACACGGTGGCTCCGGCTCGGGACGGACGCCCGAGGCGACGGCCATTGTATGCCCGCGGTGCGGGGCCGGCCTATGCCAGCAGCTGATAGCCGCTGCCGTGCACGGTGATGATGTAGCGCGGCTCGTGCGGCCGCGGCTCGATGTGGGTTCGTAGCTTGGCGACGTAGTTGTCGACGGTGCGCGTGACCGACAACTGGCTGTAGCCCCAGACGTCGCGCAGCAGCTGCTCGCGGCTCACGACCTCGTTGCGATGCACGTAAAGGTAGCGCAGCAGCTCGAACTCGCGGGCCGAGAGCGCCACGCGGCGGCCCTTGCGCAGTACCAGCCGCTGGCGTGGCTTCACCACGATGTCGCCCACCGTGAACTCGTCGCTGCCGGGCGAGTGCCAGTCGTCGCGCCGCACCAGCGCGCGCACGCGGGCGAGCAGCTCGCTGACGCTGAACGGCTTGCTGACGTAGTCGTCGGCGCCGAGGTCGAGGCCGCGGATGCGATCCTGCTCCTGGGTCCGGGCCGTCAACACGACGATCGGGACATGACGGCCGCGCGCCCGCAGCTGCTGGCACACGTCGAAGCCGCTCATCCCGGGCAGCATCAGGTCGAGCAGCAGCAGCGCGTAGTGGCGCGACTCGACCTCCTGCAGCGCCTCCTCGCCCGACGCCACCGCCGTGACGCGGTAGCCCTCGAACTCGAGGTTGTCGGTGAGCATCGAGCGCATCTGCGGCTCGTCCTCGATGACGAGCACGTGACGGGCCTCGTCGCCACGCACGGGGGCCGCGAGGTTCACGACGCCGCCTCCGGCTGGCGCAGCGGCGCCCGTTCGGGCGTGGGTGGACCGGTGATGCAGCGCAGCGTCACACGGAAGGTGCTGCCGAGTCCGGGGGCGCTGGTGAGATCCACGCGGCCGCCCTGCGCGTGCACGAGTTCGCGGACGATCGGCAGGCCGAGGCCGAAGCCCTGGCGATGGCCGGCGCCGGGCACGCGGTAGAACCGCTCGAAGATTCGCGCGTGCTCCGCGGGCGCGATCCCGACGCCGTGATCGGCGACTTCGATTACGGCCGTCAGCCGCTCCACCCGCACGGTGATGGTGACGGGCTGGTCAGGCCGGGAGTACTTCACCGCGTTGTCGAGCAGGTTGGCGACCACCTGCTCGAGCGCCGCCGGATCCGCCTGCACGAACGGTCCGGGCGGGCTGAGCACCACGTTGAACCGCGCCGGCTGATTCAAGCCATGGGCGAAGGCGTCGACCGTCTCGCGCACCAGCGCGCCCAGATCCACCTGCTCGAACTCGTAGCGGCGCGGCTGCTCCACCCGCGAGAACTCCAGCACCCGCTGGACGAGCGTGGACAGGCGGGCGGCTTCGGCGCGGATCGTGTCCAGGTACTCCGCCAGCTTCTCGGGCGAGCGGATGCGGTCCATCTGCAGCGTCTCGGTGGCCGTGCTCAGCAGCGACAGCGGCGTCTTGAGCTGATGCGAGACATGGGCCACGAAGTCCGTCTGCATGCGGGCGAGTTCGGCCGACCGGCGGTGCGCCTGCACCGTGAGGCCGAGCGCCGCGAGCATCAGCACCATCGACAACACCGTGGGCCAGTAGCGCTGGCCGGTGCTGGCCAGCGCGGTCGCGAACGGCGCGGCGCCGACGTCGATCGCCCACGGCCGCGGCTCGACGCCCGCCGCCATGCGCGGGCGGATGTCGTCCACCGGATAGAAGAGCATCGGGAACGCCAGAGTCGCGCCGGCGATGTCGCGTGGCAACTGGCCGTAGACGACGGCGCCGGTCTCGTCGGTGATGCGCAGCTGCAGCGGCACTTCGGGGCCACGACGCCGGAGCAGGTCGTCGAAGGCGCGGCCCCGCGGCCCGGCGAACAGGCGCGCCCGCATGCTGACCGGCTCGACCACGAAGCCGAGCACCGCGAAGATCTCGCGCCGCTGGGCGTCGGTCCAGAACAGACGCAGGAACACCTGACGCGGATCGGCGCCGATGCCTTCGGCCGCGACGTAGATCTGCTGCGTCGGCGCGTAGCGCCGGGCCAGCTCACGCACCGCCAGGCCGAGGTCGTCGTCGCGCGCGAACTCGCCGCTGCGTCCGTAGAACAGCACGTCGGGCGACGGCGCCCGGCCGGCGGCGGGGATCCACGCGAAGAAGCGATCGACGTGCGGGTAGGCCTCCAGGCCGCGCGCGAAATGCTGCGCGACGAGGTCCATGCGGCCGGCGCGCAACTCGGGATGGTTGACCGCGGCCAGCGTGTCGAAGATCGGGCCGTCGAGCGTGCGGCGAAGTTCGGCGGCAACGTCGGCCGCGGTCTGCTCGGCCAGCTGGCGCACGATCACCTGATTCTGCGTCTGCAGCGCGGTCATCGCCCGCTGCTGCAGATACAACACCAAGCCGGCGGCGACGATCGTCGCGACGATCGCCAGCACCAGCGGAGGCGGACGCCAATCGCGGCGAGCGAGACGCATGACAGGCCCTGTGGCGCGCACGTTACGTGCGCGCGTCCAGGGTGTCAAGGCACACGGGCCCGTGACGTGCAGTCATGGCTCAGCTGCCGGCGCGGTATCTCGGCTCCTGCCCCATCACCTTCGCGGGGTCGGCGCCGGCCTTCGGCCGGAACTTCTGCACACGTCCGCCGAAGACCTCGGCCACGTAGAGGTTGCCCTCCTGGTCCACGGTGAGCGAGTGCGGGCCGTTGAACTGGCCGGGCTGTCCGCCGGGACCACCCCAGCCGTAGAGGAAGTGGCCGTCGAGGTCGTACTTCAGCATGCGCATCGTGCCGCCGTCGGCGACCCAGAGGTTCTGGTCGTTCGAGATGAAGTGCGCGTAGGGCGACGAGCGCACGCCGGTGCTCCACATGTCGAGGAACTTGCCGTTCTCATCGAACACCTGCATGCGCCGGTGGCCGCGATCGACGATGAACAGCCGCCGGTCGTTGCTGATCGCGATCGAGTGCACCGTGTTCCACTCGTTCGGCCCGGGATTGCTCGCGTCCTTCGGCGGCGTGCCCCAGTCCATCAGGAACTTGCCGTCCTTGTCGAACTTCGCGACGCGCGTGCCGCCGTAGCCGTCGCTGATGAAGAACGTGCCGTCGGGCAGCCACGCGATGTCGGTCGGCCGATCGAACAGCTTGCCGCCGTCACGGCCGCGCTGGCCCTTGGTGCCCAGCGTCATCACCAGCTTGCCGTCGTAGGTGAACTTGTGGATGACGTGGAGCTGATCGTCGAAGACCCAGACGTGCTTCTCGGGGTCGTACGGGCTCATCTTGATCTTGTGCGGCCCGCGGCCGCACGGCGCCTGGAACAGCGCGTCGTGCTGCGGCCACCACTGGACCATCTTGCCGTCGCGATCCACGACGAGGAGCACGTGGTGGTAGCGGCGCTCCCAGCCGCGTTTCGCCGTCGGCTCGCAGGTCGCGCCCAAGCCGTCGTCGTTGCCGGTGGCGCTGCCGCGTGAGGGGCTCAGCATCGCGTACGGCGTCCACGGCTTGGCCGTCGGCGGCAGCGGCAACTCGCCACGCTGGGCGATCCAGATGCGATCGGGGCTCTCGGCGAAGACCGCGCCCATCGAACCCCAGGTCCAGCCGTCGTGCTTCACGCCGTCGGGACCGTCGGCGAGCGGTTGCGGCCAGTTGGGCACGAGTTCGTACGGCCCGAACTCCTCCTGGCCGCCGCGCTCCTGCGCGGGTGCCGTGGCCGCGGCTGGCGCGGCTGCGGCGGTGGTCGACTGCGCATCCGGCGGCGCGCCCGAGCAGCCGGCGGCGAGGCACGACAGGACGACGAGCGCTTGCAGACCAGTGGGCATGCGCATGACGGGTCTCCTCTCGCGGGGGCACGCCCGCCTGTGGGCGGGCCAATAGCGGACGATGGCCGGTTCGGGTCTAGCCGTTAGCCGCTAGCCCCTGGCCGCTACTCGTTAGTTGGTGCCCCTCATGTACGGGCCGATCAGGTTCGCCGGGCTGGCGCCCTTCTTCGGCCGGAACTTCTGCGGCCGTCCCACGTGGACATCGGCGGTGTACAGGTTGCCCTGGCCGTCGACGTGGAACTGGTGCACGCCCCAGAAGCCGCCGGGGAAGGCACCGAACGTGCCCCACGAGTAGAGCAGCTTCCCGGCCAGATCGAACTTCGTGAACTTCTGGGTGATGCCGTCAGCCACCCAGAGGTGCTGATCCTCCGAGAGCAGCAGCGAGTACGGGCGCCGGACGCTGGGCCACGCGTCGAGGAACTTGCCGTTCTCGTCGAACACCTGGATGCGCGAGTTGGCGCGGTCGCTGATGTAGATCTTCCGGTTCTTGTCGATGGCGATAGCGTGCACGGTGTTCATGTAGCCGGGCCGCGTCTCCGTCGGCTCGTTGCCCTTCTGACCCCAGGTCATCAGGAACTTGCCGTTCTTGTCGAACTTGGCGACGCGCGTGTTGACGTAGCCGTCGCTGACGAAGAACGTGCCGTCGGGCAGCCAGGCGATGTCCGTGGGCCGGTTGAAGTGTGTGCCGTCGTCGCCCGGCTGCATCGGCGTGCCCACGGTCATCACGAGCTTCTTGCCATCGCGGCTGAACTTGTAGATGGCGTGGGCGCCGTCGTCCACCAGCCACACGTGCTTCTCGGCGTCGTAGGGATTGACGAGCACGCGGTGCGGCCGCACGAACATCTTGTTGTGCTGGTCCCACGACTCGATCAGCTTGCCGCTGCCGTCGACGACGTTGAACACGTGGTCCCAGCGCGGATGCCGCGCCGGGTCCTTCTGCGACATGTCGTAGCCCGAGGCGTTGCGCGACGGGATGAAGCTGTCGGCGGCACCGCGGGTCTCTTTGATCGCCGGCAGACAGCCGCGATTGAAGATGTAGACGCGATCGGGACTCTCGGCCCAGATGCCGCCGGTCGAGCCGATCACGAAGCCGTCGCCGCAGTAGTTCTGCGGCCAGCCCGCCACCAGCTCGTACGGACCGGTCTCGTCGCCGCCGCCCTTCTCCTGGGCGAGGACGGCGATGCCGAAGACGAGCGCGAGGGCCGCGCACATGGCGCCGATGTGCTTCATCACAAGTGCCTCCTTACCGATCGCCCTTCTTGAGTTCCTTCACGAACGTCGCGGCCTGCGCCGCCTCGGGGGTGCCGGGGTGCGCCGCGACGACCTTCTCGAACAGCTCCAGTGCCTTCGGGACCTCGTTGCGGCTGAAGTGCACCTTGCCCATGCCCAGCAGCCCCGCGGCTGAATCCGGCCGCGCCGTCAGCACTTTCTGGAACGCGGCCTCGGCTTCGGGCACCTTGCCCTGCGCGAAGTACACGGCACCGAGGGTGGCAGTGGCCTCGGCGGCCATGGCGTCCTTCACGAGGTCGGGCCCGTTGCCGAGGCCTTTCTGCAGCGCCGCCACGGCCTTGTCGTAGGCCTGCACGTCGACGTAAGCGCTGCCTAACTGGTATTGGATGCTGGCGTCGTTCGGGGCGAGCGCCGCGGCTTTCTCCAGGCTGGCGACGGCTTCGGCCGGCCGCTTCAGCCGGAAGTACGCCAGCGCCAGGTTCACGTGCAGCGCCGGCACCGTGGGCGCCTGCGCGATCGCCGCCTCGAACCGCTGCGCCGCGGTGGCGAAGTCGCCGGCGTTGAACGCCGTCACGCCGTCCTGGAACTCCTTCGACCCGCCGGCCGCGGCCTTCGCCAGCTTGAAATCGAAGTCGGGGTCGGTGCCGGCGACGATGCGCACCTTGTCGTTCACCGGCTGGTAGCCGTCGAGCGTGACCGAGATCGTGTACTCGGCGGCCTGCATGCCGCGGCGGTAGAAGCGCCCGTCCTTGCCGGTCTTCAGCGTCACCTCGCGGCCGCGATCGACGTTCACCAGCTTGATCTCGACGCCGGCGAGAGGCTGACCGGCGTCGTCGACGACGCGGCCCTTGATGACGCCCAACTCCATCTGGGCGAGGGCCGGCGCCGCCGTGGCCAGCGCCGCGGCGGCGCCGAGTGCAAGTACGAGTGCCCGCATGGCCAGCCTCAGAAGCGCAGCCGGATCCCGAGCTGACTCTGCAGCGGGAAGTTCGCCGAGGTCGCCACCAGGAAGTTCGGCGACGAACGGTTGCCGGTGGGCGCCACCTCGTTCAGGCGGTTGAAGACGTTGAAGAAGTCGACGAAGAAGTCGAGGCTGTCGAGCCGGCCTCCCAGCGGCAGCTGGTAGCGGATCGACACGTCGGTGGTGAACGACCCCGGCCCGCGGATGCCGTACGGCACTGCCCGTCCCTGGGAGTCGAGGTCCGAGACGATCGGCCGGGTCAGGTCGTTGATGCCGCGAATCGGCCGGTCGTTGTTGTCGAGGTCGGTGTTGAAGTCGCTGCCGACCGTCTCGTTGATGGGCGCGCCGCTGATGGCGCTGACCACCGTGGCGACGGTGAGCGACCGCCACGGATTCCAGCTGCCGCTGGCCGCGAAGACGTTGGTGCGGTTCGAGCCGAACTCGCCGTAGTCGACGCGCGGGTCGTTGTCGAGCCACACCCGGCGCGCGTCGGGGTTGCCGATGCCGACGTAGTCGCTGCGCTGCAGGGTGTAGGCGACACGCCCGCTCCAGCGGTTGGACATCCGCTTGACCAGCGACACCTGCAGCGACTTGTAGTCGCCGTCGAACGCTGCGTTGGTCTGCGATTGCAGCACGCGCTGGAAGCTCACGCCGCGGGCCTCGGCCGGGATGAGCGTCCCGGTCGGGTCGAACACCGCCACGCCCGGACGCACGCCGTTGACCGGCTCGTTGATGTCGATGACGCCGAGCTGGTTGCGCGAGGCGTTGGCGACGTAGTCGACCGACAGCGCCACCTGCCCGAACAGCTCCTGGCTGACGCCGGCGCTCCACGACCAGGTGTGCGGCATCTTGCGGTCGGGGCTGTCGATGCGCGGATTGCGGTTGAAGCCGGTGCCCGCGATCACCCCATCGCGAAGCGCGTTCAGCACGGCCTGACCCGCCGGCGACAGACGGGCCACCCCGGGGTTGCCGGCCGTGTCGTTGATGACGTCGGGAATCAGCACGAGGTTGGCGTTGGGACTGTTCGCGTTGATCGAGATCGACGGGAACAGCGTCCTGACACCGCTCTGCTGCAGGGTCAGGTCGTGCACGACCGGCACGTACGCGAAGAACTTGCCGACGCCGCCGCGCACCACGGTGCGGCCGTTGCCGAGCGCGTCCCAGGCGAACCCGGCACGCGGCGCGAAGGCGTTGTCGTGACCGGGCGTCTGCTTGTGGTTGTCCCAGCGCAGGCCGAGGTTGAGGGTGAGGTTGCCGGTGACGCTCCACTTGTCCTCGACGAAGACGTAGCGGCGCTGGTCCTTCGACACGACCGCATAGCCGTAGTCGTCACGCGGCCCGACGACCGCATCGAACTGGAACGGATGGGTGGCCGGGTCGGCGGGGTTGTAGGCCGCGTCGCCGCGGAACATGAACGTCCCGGAGTCCAGCGTCGAGCGCGGGTCCATGTTGTTCCAGCTGTAGCCGCCGCCGGCCTTCACCGTGTGCTCGCCGCCGAACAGGTTCGGGATGAAGTAGCTGAAGGCCTGGTCGATGACGTAGCTGCGGATGACGGTGGTGAAGTAGCCCCCGCCGCCGGTGCCGGTGGTGTAGCTGGCGTGCTGGTTGCGCTGTCCGATCGAGAACGGGTCGCGGCCGTCGAAGCCGACCGCCTTGCCGTCCTCGTTGAAGAAGCCCTGCGGCGCCGTCGTCAGCGACTCGCCGATGCGGCCGACCCTTGTCACGCTCGACAGGCGGTCGGTGAGGACGCTGGTGTAGGTGCCAGCCCACATCGTGTCGTGGTCGGCCTCCCAGACCTTGGCGTCGGGCGTCTCGGTGTTGGTGTTGAAGCCTTCGCCGCGCGACGCGGCGTCCTCGAGCAGCCAGCGGGCGTTCACGAAGTTGCGGTCGTTGATCTGGAGATCGGTGCGGGCGAAGTAGTTGTTCGCGCGCACGGTGAAGAACCCCACCTGGTCGACCGCCAGGGGCGCCGCGGCCGCCGGGAACCGCTTCTGGCCGGCGATGTCCTCGTTGTCGCGCTCGTAGGTGAAGTAGAAGTGCGCGCGATTGCGGATGATCGGGCCGCCCAGCCCGAAGCCGGCCTGCAGCGTGCGCTCGGGCGGTTTGGGCTGGCCGGAGGTCAGGAACTTGCCGCGGGCGTTGAGGGTCTCGTCGCGGAAATACGAGTAGACGCGGCCGCGGATGTCGTTGGTGCCGCCGCGGGTCACCATGTTGATGATGGCGCCGGCGCCGCCGCCGTACTCGGAGCTGTACTGGTTGGCCAGCACCTGGTACTCCTCGATGTTGTCGAGGACCACGCGCACCTGCGTGCCCTGGCTGCCGCCGAGGCGGTCGTCGTTGTTGTACATCCCGTCGAGCAGGTAGACGTTCTGCTGCGACGGCGACCCGTTGGCCACGACCTGGCCGCCTTCGAAGGTGGATGTCGCCGGATTCGGCGTCATGCCGGGGATGAGCTGCGTCAGGCCGGTGAAGTTGCGGAAGTTCGACGGCACTTCCTCGATCTCGCGCCGCGACAGGCTGCCGCCGATCTGGTTGCTCGTGCGCTCGACCAGCGGCGACTCGCCGGTGACGGTCACGTTCTCCTGCACCCCCGCCACCGTCATCTTCAGTTCGAGGGTGATGGTGGACCCCGGCGCCAGCAGCAAGGCCTTGCGCGACGACTCGCCGAAGCCCGACATGGTGACGACCACGTCGTACGTGCCCGGCTCGAGGTTCGGCACCGAGTAGGCACCTGTCTCGGCGGTGACGGCGTCACGGGTGAAGCCCGTGTTCACGTTGGTCACGACGACCGATGCCCCAGGCAGCGCGAGGCCGTCGGGGTCGAGCACGCGCCCGGTGATCACCCCTCGCTGCTGAGCGAACGCCGTCGAGGTCGCGACAACAGACACACTCACGACGAGCAGCAGGAGCCGTGCAGCAGCGACCATGGGAAGCCCTCCCTTGCCGGAAGCCGATCGAGCCGGCCGAATGGGCGTGAGCCTAGCCGTTCGCTGCCGCGCGCGATGTCAAACCATGTCTCAGGTTTGTCTCGGAGTTGTCTATCGCATCCGGGCCGCCCGCCGCGGCCCGCGAGACAAGTCTGAGACAATCCGTCGACATCGTTTTACCTGGCGCCTGGCGAGGCGCTGCTACAAAGAAGCGCCGCCGGGCACGGCGATCCGCCCCAACGCCGGCGCGAGCGTGGAGGAGCACACATGAGAGGCATCAAGGTCCTGGTAGGCGCGGCCGTCCTGGGCAGCGCGGCGCTGGCGGCGGCGCAGGGCAATCCCGCCATCAGCAGCGCCGAGCCGTTCAAGCTCGGCACGTTCGAGATCGCCGGCGAGCCGCGCATCGGCATCGTGCTGCGCGACACGCTCGTCGTCGATCTGGTGGCGGCGAACCGCGCGTTGCAGCGCGATCCCGCCTATCCGCCCATCCCGATGCCGCCGACGATGGTCGACCTCATCGGCCGCTACGAGTACGGGATGAAGACGCGGCTCTACGAGATCGTCAACGCCGCCGTCCGTGGCAATCGCCTCACCGGCGCGTCACGGCCCAACTACGTGCACGACGTGAAGAGCGTCGACATCATGGCGCCGCTGATGCCCGGCAAGATGCTGAACGCCGCCGTGAACTTCTACACGCACGTGGGCGAGACCGGCACCGCCGAGGAACAGAAGAAGGCCGAGGCCGAGCGTCGGGCGAAGCGTGGCGTGCCGTACCTCTTCCTGAAGCCGACCCGAGGCGCGGTCGTCGGCGACGGCGACGAGGTCGTCATTCCCTTCGGACGCGACCGCGTGGACTGGGAGGTCGAGCTCGGCATCGTCATCGGCCGGGCCGCGAAGGACGTGCCGGCTGACAAGGCCGCCGAGCACATCTTCGGCTACATGGTCACCGTGGACGTCTCCGACCGCGGCGGCCGTCCGCCCGACTCGCGTCCCGGCTCCGACTGGCTCGTCGGCAAGGGCCACGACACGTTCGCGCCGATGGGCCCGTGGATCGTGCCGAAGGAGTTCTACGGCGATCCCATGAAGCGGCTGAAGCAGTCGCTGACCGTCGACGGCAAGGTGATGCAGGAGGCCGGCGCCGGCGACATGATCCACTCGATCTACGAGCTCATCGAGTACGGCTCGTCGATCATCACGCTGTTCCCGGGCGACGTCGTCAACAACGGGACGTCGGGCGGCACCGGCATGGGCCAGGCCTATCGCGGCGCCGAGCGCTTCCTGAAGCCGGGCGAGAAGATGACGGCGACGATCGAGGGCATCGGCTCGATCACCATGCCGGTGGTCGGTGAGCCGGAGCCCGCCAAGGGCACGGGCTCCCGGCTGCCGCCGGTGAGCACCTACCGTAAGCAGTAGCGGTCGCCAGACCACGGAACGACGGGCGTCCCGGATCGGCCGGGGCGCCCGTCAGTCCTGCCGCATCACGACCGCCGGGTCGATGCGCGACGCCCGTCGCGCCGGGACCCAGGCGGCGAGGGCGGCCACGGCAACGAGCGTGAGCGTGGCGCCGCCGAAGGTCACGGGATCGAGGGGCGTCACGCCGAAGAGCAGCGCCTGAAGGAACCGCGTGAGCCCGGCCGCAGCCACGACGCCCACCGCCACCCCCGCCACCACCGGCATCGCCGCCCCCTGGAACACGAGCCCGGTCACCGAGCCGCGCGTGGCGCCGAGAGCCATGCGGATGCCGATCTCACGCGCGCGCTGCGCCACCGCATGGCTGAGGACGCCGTAGATCCCCAGACCCGACAGCACCAGCGCCAGCACCCCGAACGCGCCCACCACCGCCAGCGTGAAGCGCCGGCCCGCCGTGGACCGTTCGACCAGCGCCGTCATCGGCGACAGCTCCACCGGCACGGTCGGATCGAGCACCCGCCAGGCCTCGCGAATCTGCGACGACACGCCTTCGGCGCCGACGCCTGGCTGCAGGCGCACCGCAGTCGTCATCGCGTAAGTGGTGCGGAACGGCAACTGCCGATAGTCGACGTAGACCTCGGGACCGGCCTCGGCACCCAGATCGCGGTAGCGGACGTCGCGCACGACGCCGACCACCGTGAGCCACGGGTTCTCCTTGTCCATGCCGGCGAAGCGCAGCCGCTGTCCGAGCGGATCCTTGCCGGCGAAGTGTTTGCGCGCCAGCGCCTCGTTGATCACCGCCGACGCCTCGGCCCCGGCGACGTCGCGGGCGTCGAAGCCGCGCCCGCGCGTGAGCGCCATGCCCATGGCCGCGAAGTAGCCGTCGCTGGCCACGCGGTACACCGCGGATTGCGCCACCCAGTTGCCCTTGATGTCGTCCCACACCTGGCCGTCGAGCATGAAGGCGCCGTTGGCGTCGCGCCCCGCCAGCGGCGGCGCGTTCACGACGCCCACGGCGGCAACCCCGGGCACGGCGCCGGCACGCTGCAGCCAGCGCTCGTACAGCCCTGACGCGGCGGTCTCGTCGGCGTAGCGTCCGCCCGGGAGGGTCGACTGCACGGTGAGCAGGCGCGCCGGCTGGAACCCGGGGTCCACGGCAAGGAGCTGCATGACGCTGCGGGCGAGCAATCCGGCCGATGTCACGAGCAGCAGCGCGACCGCGACTTCCACGGCGACGAGCCCCTGGCGCGTGAGGCTCCGCGACGCGATGGTGCCCAGGCGTCCGCCTTCGCTGAGGGTCTCGCGGGGCAGCCGTCGCGACAGCTGCAGCGACGGCCACAGGCCGAACACGATCGGCGTGAGCAGCCCGAGCACGGTGGCGAAGAGCGCGGTGCGCGCGTCCATGCCGACCAGATCGAGCCGCGGGATGTTGGCGGGCGCGAGCGCCACGAGACCGCGGATGAGGCCGGCCGCGACTGCCAGGCCGGCCAGCGCGCTGCCGACGGCGAGCAAGGCGTTCTCGGCCAGGAGCATGCGCACGAGATCGCCGCGGCCGGCGCCGAGGGCGAGGCGCACGGCCAGCTCGCGCTGACGGCCGGTGCCGCGCGCGATCACCATGTTGGCGACGTTGGCGCAGGTGGCGAGCAGCACCACGCCGACGCCGCCCAGCAGCACGAACAGCAACTGCCGCGACCCGCGGACCGTGTAGTCGTGCAGCGGAATGACGCTGGCGTCGGTGCCGTCGTGGTCGACGCCGTACGTCGCCTCGAGGCGTCGCGCGATCGTGCTCATCTCGGCCTGCGCGCTGGCCTGCGTGGCGGCAGGGCGCAGCCGGGCCACGACCCGCACGTTGTGCGCGGTGCGGCCCGACGTGTCGGGCACCGACTCGAGCGGCAACCACACGTCGGCGCCCGCCGGATACTCGAAGCCCTCGGGCATCACGCCCACGACCGATGCGCGGCGGCCCTCGACCTCGAGCGACATCGCGCTCAGGGCACGCGACGCGCCCAGCACGCGGGTCCAGAAGCCGTGGCTGACCACGACCGCCGGCGTGCCGTGTTCGCGCGTCTCGTCGGGCACGAACGCGCGCCCCATCGCGGGGCCCACGCCCAGGGCGGCGAAGAACTCGCGCGACACCGCGTAGACGCCGGTGACCACCGGCTCGGACCCGCCGATGACCGTGGTGCGATCGCCGGTCCACCCCGCCAGCGCGTCGAAGCTCGTCGCCGCTGCCTGCCAGTCGCGGAAGTTCGGCATCGAGACGGCGATGGTGCGCGACGTGTCGGTCGCCTCCCACACGGTGACGATGCGCTCGGGTTCCGGGAACGGCAGCGCCTTGAGCAGCACGCCGTCCACGAGGCTGAACACGGCGACCGCCGCGCCGACGCCGAGGGACAACAGCGCCGCCGCCAGGGCCGTGAACAGGGGCGTGCGCGCGAGCGTACGGACGGCGAGACGGAAATCGGCCAGCATGCCCGCGTTGGACGGCCGGCCGTGACGGAAGGTTGCGGGCCGGGGCCGGCGTCGGCGCCGGCCGGGGCTCAGTGCGTGCGTGCCCGCTGGGCTTCGATGCGCTTCGTCACCGCTGGCACGTCCGCGGCCAGCAGGTAGCCGTCCTTCACCAGCGCCTCCGCGACTGCTGCCGCCTTGGCCAGATAGTCGTCGGTCGACGCGTACCGTTCCTCGATCGACAGGCGCGGGTCGCCGGCCTGATCGCGCTCGGCTTTTGTCTTCGCGAAGGGGATGCCGGAGCCCAGCAGGTAGACGAGCTGGTTCGTGCCGCCGATGGAGGCGTTGCGAAAGTTCCAGCCGGTGTAGGTCGCGACCGGCACGCGCTGCTCCGGCGTGCGGATGCCTCCCAGTTCGTTGCCGTCGGCGTCGACCTGCGGCACGAGGAACGGCAGGTCGTGGCCGTCGTAGCGCGGGCCCTGGACGACCGCCGGGCTCTGCACGCCCGGGATCTTCGGGAACTTCAGCCTGCCGATCGACACGAGCGTGCCGTCGGCGAGCCGCGGCACCTGCGACGCCGGCGGCGGCGTGCCCTTGGTGACCCAGTCGGTCATGGCCACGAGCAGGGCGCGCATCGTCCACCAGTACTCGAGCGGATTGGCCGGCTGCTGGCCCACTCCGGCCGTCGTCACCGGGAAGGGCGCGGGACCGTGCTGCGCGCCGGTGAGGAAATAGGCGCGGACATTCGCCGGCAGCTCCAGGTCGCGCTTGCCGTCGGGCGCGGTGTGCACGAGCGAGGCCGCACGCCCGCCGCCCCAGTACTCCACGGCCGTGTTCGTGAACATCACCTTCGGCTGCGTCTTCTGCGCGCGGCCGTTCTCGAACAAGCCGTCGGTGCGGTGCGTGATCGGATCGCGCTCGGCCGTCGTGGCGAACGGGAACTGCGTGGAGCTGTACATCCCCAGCGCCGTGGGCTGGGCGCCGCGTTCGTTGATGCTGAGCCGTCCCGCGCCGGCGATGTGCACCATGGCGCCGTCGAGGACCTGGCGGCCCTGCTCGTCGGCGTTGAAGCCGTAGTAGAAGAACGAGCGCAGGAAGCGTCCACTCTGCGACGAGCCGAAGCCGATGGCCTTCTCGGCGTGCACCGGCGCCTCGGGCGCGTGCTTCACCCAGGCCGCGAAGTCGCGGTAGGCCGCCAGGCCCAGGCCCGACACCGGCCACTCGGTGGGGCGGTACATCACCTCGTAGGTCCGGCCCTTCTCGAAGCCGCCCGTCAGCGTGATCCGGTTGCCGCTGATCGTGAAGCGATCCCGGGCGATCGGCGTGCGCGTGCCGAACTCGCCGTCGCGGACGCTCAGCGTCGTGTCCTTCGCGTCGTTCGCCGACGGCCGATAACCGGCCAGGTCCCCGACCGTCTGCGGCTCGCCGTCGTTGGGCGTGAAGCTGGCCCGCACGATGTCGGACACGCCGCGTGCCGTCGGGATCGAGATGCCCATCCCGGCGCCGCGTTCCTCGTTGCCCGCGGCGGTGGCGCGGCGGATGTCGAACTCCCAGCCCACCCACACGACGGTGAAGCCGTGCTGCATCAGGAAGCCGTCGCCGAGGTCCGCCTCCGTCGTCGGATCGCTGGTGCCGCCGCGGTTGAAGCCGGTGAGCACGGTCTTGCGGCCGCGGTTCAGCACGTCCATCAGCGCGACGCCGTTCGAGCGCGCGTCGTCGAGCGGCCGCAGGATGTAGACGTCGGACGAGAACTCGACCTTCCCGTCGTGGTTCATCGGCGCCTTCTCGAGATCGGCGATCACCGAGTTCTGCGCCGTCTTCGGGTTCACGGCGAAGTGCGCCGTGCCGACGATCTTCTCGTAGCCCGAGCTGCCAACGGGCGCGCGGTTCTTGATCTCGAACCGCACGACGTCCGCCCATGCGGACGCCGCGGCCAGCCCGACCGACAGGCAGGCGAGGAACAGGCGCAGGGCGAGTGGAGACGTCGTCATGCGGCGCAGTATAGAGCCGATCCCTGGCGGCAACGGGCGTGCCTGGGATCGGCCGGCCGAGCGACCGCCGCTACCGGGAGCGCGCGTAGTCGAGCATGCCCTGGAAGTCGACCACGACGGCCGGCTCGTCGCCCACGACCCAGGCGTCGTGGCCCGACGGCAGCAGCGAGATGTCGCCCGGCTTGCAGTCGAACTCGCTGCCGTCGTCCATCAGCACGCGCAGCACGCCGGAGACGTGGTACTGGAAGTGCGGCGCCTCGCAGCTCCGCGTCTTGGCCAGCGGCTGCACGCTCTGCGACCAGCGCCAGCCCGGTTCGAACACGCCGCGCCCGACGGTGGCGTTGCCGATGGTGACCAGTTCGAGCCGGCCCTTGGGAAACTCGCGGATCTCGTGGGGACGAGCGAACGAGACCACTTCGGCGGCGGCGGCGGTGTGCTGCGACATGACTGCGCTCCCGGGAACGCGGCGGCCGGAATGAGCCGCCGTCACCCCTTAAGGCGGGAACCCGGCGCGGGAACTGGCATGGATGCTGGCGCCCACGTCAGCGCCGGCGAATCGCCAGCAAAACCTCGGCGGCCAGTTCCCGGTCCGCTGCACCCGGATCGCCGGTGATCCGGGCGACGGCGGCTTCGGCTGGTGCGGCCAGTGGCCCCAGCGCCCTGAGCGCCCACAGGCCGTCGGCCCGGGTGCTGTCCGCATCGAGCGCGCGGATGAACGCGTCCAGAATCGGACGCGCCACTTCCGGGTCGACCTGGACGGCCGCAACACCGAGGATCACCTGGTCCACACCCCCGACCTTGGCGAAGGCTTGCATCAGGGCGGGAGCCATCGCCCGGGCGGTCGTGCCGAAGTTTCCCAGATTCTCCGCGCTGATCGACAGTTCGTAGAGCGCCTCGTTCGAGGGCTCGGGCACATCTACCGCCGTCGCGGCGGCGGTGAATCGGCTCACGGCAGCGGGCAGGAGATCCGCGGCGTTCTTCGGGTCGATCGCGACGAGGGCGCCGGCGGCAGCTTGGGCCACGGCCCGGTCGCCGTCGCGCAACGCGGTGCGCAGCGCCTCGATAGCAGAGATGGCTGCCTCTCTGTAGAACGCCAGATGGCCGGCTGCCACTCGTCGAGCCTCTGCCGATGATTCGGTCAGTTGGCGGACGAACATCGGCACCATCTGCGCCGGGGCCGCCTTGCGGGCCACCAGCACATGGAGCGCCTGACTGCGGACGTGCTCGTCCTGGTCGTGCAGCAGCCGCAACAGCGCGTCGACGGCCTCGGGTGGGAACTCGTTGCTGTGCTCGAGTCCGTGCACGGCATTGACGCGGGTGTCCGGGTCGTCGGCGCGCAGCGCCTCGATGAGCACGTCGGCACCGGGCCGCCCGAGCTCACCCAGCGCGACATTGGCGAGGATCTTCGGGTTGCTGCCGTTGACGACGACGTTGCTGTACAGCATCTCCCGGAACGTCGGCAGGAGCGCCGGTGCGCTCGGGGGATCGATCGCCGCCAGCACGTAGGACGCGTAGTAGCGCACCGCCACGTCGCTGTCATTCAGGGCGGCGCGCGCCCTCGGCGCGGCCCACGTGCGATCGACGCCGCGACGGCGGAGCTGCTGCACTGCGCTCAGGCGCTCGCGGGCGTCGCGCGACGCCAGCGCCGCCGTGAGCACCTCGCGCGGCTGCTGCCGCGACCAGTCGATCTCCGGTTTGTTCTCGATCAGCCGGATCGCGGTCAGCACCTCGGCGCCCGGGTTGCCCCCGAGTCCGCGCGTGGCAGCGATGCGAAGGGCGGGCAGTGCCGCGGCGGCGCCAGGACCGAGCAACCCAAGCTGCTTGGCCGCTGCATACACGACCCCGGAGTCTTCATCGACCAGACGAGCGGCCACGGCCGGCACGATCGGCACGGCCGCGGCGCCCCACTTCTCCACCGCCATCAGCGCCTGCCAGCGAACGTTGTGATCGTCCGCGCCGAACGCCTCGGCCAGCACCGGCAGCAGCGCTGCGTCCGGCGGGCGCTGGATGTCGCCCAGCGCCGCCGCCGCGGACACACGATCCTGCGCGTCGGCAGACTCGAGCAGGCGACGCAGCTCCGGCACGGCGACGGCCGCGTACGGCCCATAGCCGGCAAGCGCGCGGGCTGCCGCCTGACGATCTCGTCCATGCGGAGTGCTCAAGGTGTTGGCCAGCGCATCCGCCACTTCACCTCCACGTTCGGGCGGCAGGTGCCTGAGGGCCTCGGCAAGCGCCCACGCGTCGGGCTGGCCCGCCGCGAGCGCCGCGCCGTAAATTTGCGTCATTGGCGGCGTGATGCGCTTGATGTTGGAGAGCGCGGTGTTCACCGCGTGGCGTACCTCGTCGTCGTCCGACTGCAGTCCGGCGAGCAGCACGCCCGAGGCTTCTGACGTGGCAACCGTGGGTGCCACCGAGAGCAACGTGGCCGCCGCCATGATGGCGGTGCCGGGATCGTCGTCCCGCAACGCCTGTTCGAGCACCGGCAGCATGGGTCCGGCCGTGTCGGGATCGTCGGCGACGCCGAGAAAGGCCATCGTTCGCAGCGCGTTCCACTCTGCAGGCGCCACCTGCCCCGGACGGCCACCCGCCAGCAGCTTCACGAGTTGTGCGACCTCGTCGGCGGGAGGAGGGGCGGCCGGCTGCGCGGACGCGTGATCACCGGCTGCCAGGAACATCCCGAGAGTGCACAGCCGTGCGAGTACGCGCGAGGTCATGGTGCCCTTGTTATCGGCGGGGCTCGTCGTCTCGCAGACGGCTCGCGCGTCACACCTCTGCGTTGACGGCGCTGGCTCTACAATGCCGGCAAGCCCGTATGTCAGCCGATTCGGACGCCCCGTCTCCCGCCGACGTCACCGCTCTGCTCAAAGCCTGGAGCGACGGCGACGACGATGCCCTGCGCCAGTTGATGCCGTTCGTGGAACACGAACTGCGGCGGGTGGCGGCCCGCTACATGGCGGGTGAGCGGCCGGGGCACACGCTGCAACCCACCGCGCTCGTGAACGAGGCCTATCTGCGCCTGGTCGGGGTGAAGCAGGTGCGCTGGCAGAACCGCGCGCACTTCCTCGCCGTGTCCGCGCGCACCATGCGCCGCATTCTCGTCGACATGGCACGCGCCAAGGGCTACCAGAAACGCGGTGGACGCATGCCGGTGGCCTCGCTCGACGACCTCGAGGTGGCGTCGCCAGAACCCGGCCCGGATCTCGTGGCGCTGCACGACGCGCTCGACGCCCTCGCGGCGGAGGACGCGCGCAAGGGCCAGGTCGTCGAGCTGCGCTTCTTCGGCGGGCTCACGGTGAACGAGACCGCGGATGTCCTCGGCGTCTCGCCGGAGACGGTGATGCGCGACTGGGCGTTCGCCAAGGCATGGCTGCTGCGTGAACTGAGCCGCGACCGGCCCGCCGGCGCGTGACCGCGCGAGGCGGTCACAGCCCCAGCAAGGCGCGACCGCGGCCGCGATCGAACTCGCGCGACACCACGGTCTGCGACACGGAGAGCCGGCTCACGAGCCGTCGCCAGTCGTCGTGTGCGCGCAACGGCGCCAGGTAGACGTCGCGCTCGAACGCCGGCAGGCACAGGAATCCGGCATCGACCGAACGGTTCAACACGGCGAACGCGCGATCCGGCAGATCCAGCAGGGCCAGGATCTCCGCCACGTAGAACAGGCCCTCCCCATCGCGGAAGCGGGCGTCGGTGAATCGCTGCAGCGCGGCCAGCGCCTCGTCGCGGCGGCCCTCGAGGGCCGCGCGCATGCCGGTCGAGAACGCCAGCAGCAGCGGCACCGCGGCGAAGCGTGTCTCTTCGCGGCGGGCCGCCTCGAGGGCCTCGTCGCGCCGCCCCAGCGCGCCGAGCAGCCGCGCCTCGAACGGGTCGCTGCTGCGATGCGCCTCGTCGAGGCCGCGGGCGAAGTCGCCCTGCATGTAGTAGGTGTGCAGCACGCTCGTCGGCACGGTCGGATCGAGCCGCGCGGCCGTGCGGTGCGCCGCCGCCGAGGCGTCGAGCAGCCCGCCATAGCGGCACGCGTGCACGAGGGCGGCGTAGATGTGCGGCTCGGCGCGGCGCTGCCAGGCGCGCTCGAGCAGCCGGGCCAGCGCGGCGTCGACGCGCCCGAGGTCGATCTCGAGCTGCGCGTAGTAGTGCTGCGCGGCGCCGTGGTCGGGATCGATCGCCAGCGCCTGCCGGAACGACGACTCCGCCTCGGTCAGCGCCGTCGGATCTTCGAACTTGCCCAGGATGCGCTCGAGCCGTCCACGCTCGGCCCAGGCCGACGCGAACGTCGGATCGTGCTGCAGACTCTGGACGAAGAACGCGTGCGCCTGCCGCCAGGCGCCGGCCTCGGCGCGCAGCTGCATGCCGCGTAGATACAGGTCGAACGCCTTGTCGTTGGCCGCCCGTGAGGGCGGCGGCGCGCTTTGGTCGCGCTCGCTGAGCGGCAATGCGGCCAGGACCCGTCGCGCGAGGTCGTCGTGCACTTCGAGCACGGCGTCGGGGGGCGCCTCCGTGACGTGCGACCACCACACGTCGCCCGCCGGCACGGAGACGAGCTCCGCCGTCACGCGCGCCTGCCGCGGCGAGATCAGCAGCGATCCGGTGAGCACGACGTCCACCGCCAGTTCGGTGGCGATGCGCGTGAGGTCGAGCGGCGGCTGAGCGTAGCGCGCCGTGGTCAGCGTCGACCGCACCACGAGCGACTCGAGGCCGGTGAGCGCGCCGGCGAGCGCGTCGGCGAGGCTCGACCCGAGGTAGTCGGCGGCCGGATCCGGGCGCAGCATCCGAAACGGCAGGACCGCGAGGCGCAGGATCGGGCGCGCCTCCACGATCTGGCCGCTCTCCACGAGGGCGAGCGCCGACGAGAGATCGCCCGCGAACGCCTCGGCGCTGGCGTAGCGCTCGTCGGGCGACTTGGCGAGGGCGCGATGCAGCACGCGGTCGGCCGCTTTCACCGCCGACGACCCGGTGAGCACCGGCGTCGACTCGTAGATGACCGCGTGCGCCAGCGCGGCCAGCGTGGCGCCGCTGAAGGGCGGACGACCGACCAGCATCTCGAAGACGATCGCCGCTGCAGAAAAGAGATCCGAGCGCGCGTCCACCGCCCGGCCGCGCAGCTGCTCGGGCGACGAGTACTGCGGCGTGCCCACGAACATGCCGGCGGCGGTCAGCGGCTCGCCGGTGAGGCTGGTGGCCGGCTGCAGCGGCCGCGCCAGCCCGAAGTCGAGCAGCTTCAGCCCGTGCCGGCCGAGGAACACGTTCGACGGCTTCAGGTCGCGATGCACGATGCCGTGACGGTGCAGCACCGCCAGCGCCTCGAGCATGGTGACGGCGAATCGCAACGCGTCCGCCGGCGGTACCGGCCCACGCGCGAGGCGTTCGGCCAGCGACTCGCCTTCCACGAGCTCCATGGCGATGTACGGCGACGACCCCGCCGTGCCCAGCGCGTAGACCTGGCAGATGAGCGGATGCACGACGCTGGCCGCCACGCGCGCTTCGCGCACCAGCCGCTCGCGGGCGTGCGGATCGGAGCCGTCGGGGCGCAGCACCTTCAGGGCGACGCGGCGGCCGAGTCGTTCGTCCTCGGCTTCGTAGACCACGCCCATGCCGCCCTGGCCCAGCGTCCGCAGCACCCGGTAGTGATCCAGCCGATCGCCGTCATGCAACGGGCTGGTGTCCGCAGCGGGACCGATGGTCGACGGCGGCCGGCGCGCCGCCACGTCGAACGCCGACGCGTCGAGGAACCGGTCGCTCTTCGGCGCCTCCGCGAGCAACGAGTCGACCTCGGCGCGCAGGGCCCCGTCGTCACCGCACGCCGATGCCAGGAACCCGGCGCGCGCGTCGGCGGGCAGCGCCAGCGCCTGATGGAACAACTCCTCGACGCGTTGCCAGCGCCCGGACGTCATGCGCTGGCGATGCTACCGCGTCGGCGCCCTGCCGGCGTCACTGTCCGGCGCGCTTCTGCTGCGCCGTCAGCACCGCCTGGAACATCGCCTCGGTGAGGTCGAGTTCGCGCCCGTACCCGGCCGGGTCGATGAACGGGTTGAGGCCACCCTTGTCGAGGCGCGCGTGCTTCTCGGCCATGCGGTACATCGCCGGGTGCGAGGCCAGCGGCACGTCGCACGGCAGCGCCCGCGACACCGTGAAGGCGCGCCGGAACTCGTCGGCGATGGCCGGCGCCTCGGTGTTGTTCACCAGCTGGAAGCCGGGATTCACGCCCAGGCTGCCGACGATCACGACGTCGAGCGCGCGGCCGCCTTCGGTGGCGGTGAGCGTCCAGGTCGTGCAGCCGCGCGAGTGCCCGGGCGTCAGATGCGCGACCAGGGTCGTGGCTCCCAGCGTGACGCTGTCACCGTCGTGGATCACGCGGTCGATCGGATGCGGTTTCCCGCCGGGACGCATGCGTTCGAGCGCCGGCACGTCCTCGGCCATCGCCACGACCTGCGCACCGCTCAGCGCCTTCACCGCGGCGTCGCCTTCCATGTGGTCCCCGTGCGCGTGGCTGCCGAGCACGATGCGGATGTCCGAGACCTTGAAGCCCAGCGCCTCGACCGACTTCTGGATCACCGGCACGTTGCGCTCGTAGGAGCTGTTGATCAGGATGTGTCCCTGCGGCGTCGCGATGAGGAACGAGGCCAGGCTCGCGGTGCCGACGTAATAGATGTTGCCGACGATGCGGTGCGGCGGAAACGCCGTGGTCTGATCGTCGCGCCCACCCAGGTTGCGCTGCAGCAGCGACTGCTGGTTCCACGTCTCGCCGTGCACGGTCACGACCGGCCAGCCGCCCGGCGGCTCCGGCGCCGTCACCTGCGCGTCGGCGCGCGGTGACATCACGAGACACAGGCACAAGCACGCCACCAACACCGGTACACGGCGACGAACGCAGACGCGCATACGTGCTCCTTTCCAGCGACCAGGGCGACGCCGCGGACGCTACTACGTGCGCCGCGCAGCCGACAAGGCGCTCCCGGAGCCGTCATTGCATGCAACTCCGCGCACGCGATGTACGGGATCGACCTGGCCGGTGTTGATCGGGGCGTATGAATCCCCCTATCGCCTCGGGCATCGAGCTCATCCGTGCCTGAGACCCACGGTCAGGTGGACGGCCGGCGCCGCACCTCACTCGGGTGGCGGCTGCCGCTGTTGATCAGCGGCCTGGTCCTGGCCGTGCTCGTCATCGTGGTCGTGGCGGCCTACCGCGAGGTGGTGAACACGCTCGAGCGGGGTGCTGCCGAGCGGGCACGCCAGGCAGCCACCCAGGTCGCCAGCATCCTCGTGCCGTCGTCGGCTCAGGTCCTGGCGGCACTGCAGCGGGCGACGCCGGCGGTGCGGGACTATCTCACCAACCCGACGGCCGACCGGCAGGCCGCGGCTCGCGCACTGCTCGCCGTGCTGGCCACCACGACGCCGGCGCGGCGCGTCACGGTGTGGAGCCCCACGGGCGTGCCGCTGTTCGACATCCCTCCGCGATCGGCCGGCGACGACGGCGCCGTGCCCGAGCCGGTGCCGGCGCCCGATCAGCCGCCAGCCGCGGGCACCGGCGAGATGCGTGCGCACGGGCAGGTGGCGTACGCCGACACCGGCGTGCCGGTGCGCGCCGAGGGCGACGGCTCGCTTCTCGTCGGATCGATCAGCGTGCGCTCGGCCCTGCAGATCAACCCGCCGGACCTGCTCAGCCGCCTGATCGGCAGCGACGCGCGCATCCTGTTCGGCAACCGCAGTGGCAGCCTGTGGACCGACATGACCCGCATCGTCAGCGGACCGGTGGTCGATCCCGCGGCGAGCGGCGCACAGCGCTATCGACACCCCGACGGCGACGAGCGCATCGGCGCGCTCGCGGCCTTCGGCGCCGCGCCGTGGGTGGTGTGGGTCGAGTTCCCGCGCGCGTCGGTCGTCGCCAGCGCCCAGGCCTTCCTCCGCGGCATGGCGCTCTTCCTGCTGGCCGTCGCCGTCGGGGCCGTCTTCCTGGCGCGGCGGTTCGTTCTCGGCGTGACCGCGCCGCTGGCCGAGATGACCACCGCCGCCGAGGCGATGGCGACTGGCAACTACGAACGCCGCGTCGCCACCGATCGGAGCGACGAGATCGGGCGGCTCGGCCGCGCCTTCAACGCCATGACCGACGACGTGGCGCGCGAGCTGGCCGAACGCAGGCGGGCGCTCGATCTCCTGGGCGCGAGCGAGGGCCGCTACCGGACGCTCTTCGACTACGCGCCCGACGGCATCCTCATCGCCGACCCGGCGGGCCGCTACCTCGATGCCAATCCGAGCGCGGCCCGCATGCTCGGCTACTCCCGCGACGAGCTGATCGGGCGCACGGCCGAGGACATCGTCGTGCCGGAGGAAGTCGCGCACGTCGATCCGGCGCTGGAGGTGATCGGCGCCGACACCGACTACCAACGCGAGTGGCGGTTCCGCCGCCGCGACGGCTCGACGTTCGACGCCGACGTCATCGCCACGCAGATGCCCGACGGCAACATCCTGGCGATGCTGCGCGACATCACCGATCGCAACCTGGCGGTCGAAGCCGTGCGCCTGGCCGAGGCGCGGATGCGCTTCGCGCTCGAGAGCGCCGACGTCGGCATCTGGGACCTCGACTACCGCACCGGCGAGCTGCGCTGGTCGGAGATCCTCGAGGCGCAGCACGGCCTGTCGACCGGCGCTTTCAAGGGCACGCTCGGCGCGTTCCTCGCCCTCGTGCACCGCGACGATCGCGACCGCGTGCGCCGCACGATGGACGAGGCCGCGAAGAAGGGCGGCGACTACCGCCTGCAGTACCGCATCGTGCGTCCCGACGGGGCGCTGCGCTGGATCAACGGCGCCGGGCAGGTGATGCGTGACGGCGGCGTGCCCGTGCGGGCCGTGGGCATCTCGCTCGACGTCACGGCGCAGCAGACCCTCGAAGCGCAGTTCCAGCAGGCGCAGAAGATGGAGGCGATCGGGCGCCTCGCCGGCGGCGTCGCCCACGACTTCAACAACCTGCTCACCGCCATCCTCGGCTACTGCGAGCTGCTGCTCGACGACCTGCGGCCCGAGGATCCCCTGCGCTTCGAGATCTCGGAGATCGAGAAGGCCGGGCGGCAGGCGGCCGAGCTGACGCGCCAGCTGCTGGCCTTCAGCCGCAAGCAGATCATCGAGCCCACGCTGCTCGACCTCAACAGCGTCGTCTCGGGTCTGCACTCGCTGCTGCGGCGGCTGATCAGCGAGGACGTCGACATCATGCTCGGCCTCGACGAGCTGCCGATGCTGGTCAGCGCCGACCGCGGACAGATCGAGCAGATCGTCATGAACCTCGCCGTCAACGCCCGCGACGCCATGCCGTCGGGCGGACGGCTCACCATCGAGACCGCGCACGTGGAACTCGACGAGGGCTACGCCGCGACGCATTTCAGCGTCGTGCCGGGCGCCTACGTGGCGCTCACCGTCACCGACACCGGCGTGGGCATGACGCCGGAGGTGCAGTCACATCTCTTCGAGCCGTTCTTCACGACCAAGGAACCCGGCAAGGGCACCGGGCTCGGCCTGGCGACCGTGCATGGCGTGGTGACGCGGTCGGGCGGCAACGTCGGCGTCTACAGCGAAGTGGGCCGTGGGACCTCGTTCAAGATCTACCTGCCGCGCGCCGACGCCGGCGCCGTCGTCGACGCGCGACCGTCCGCGCCGGTCGCGCCGGTGCTGGGCCACGGCCACACCGTGCTCGTGGTCGACGACAACGAGGGCCTGCGCCAGCTGATGTCCCGCACGCTGACACGCCAGGGGTTCGAGGTGCTGATCGCCGCCGACGCCGCCGAGGCCCTGCAGAAAGTCGACGCACACGCCGCCATCGACGTGTTGCTGACCGACGTCGTCATGCCGGGCGCGAGCGGACCTGAGCTGACCCTCGATCTGCAACAGCGTCGTCCGGGGCTGAAAGTCATCTACATGTCGGGCTACACCGAAGACGCGATCGTGCATCACGGGGTGCTCAAACCCGGTATCGCCTTCCTGCACAAGCCGTTTACGGCGCACGCGCTGGGCCAGAAGATCCGCGAAGTCCTCGGCCGCTGATCGCGGCGCCGCCGGCGCGGCCAAAAACGCATCCTCGCGGCCGTCCCGCCCTGATGAGACGACTTGTTCCCGCGTGCCCCCGGCCCGGCCGGTGGAGCTCCTCCCGCGAGACGACGGTCGCACCACGGGACATCCGCGGAGGATCACATGGACAACGACGAACATCTGATCGAGTGGCAGGAGGCCAGCGCCGCCGTCGGCACCCTGGCGAAGGACGAGAAGGACTTCACGGCGGCGGTCGAGGCATTCGACAAGGGCGACGCGGCGGTGTTCAGGCGCATCCTCGAACGCCACCAGTTGCTGCCGCACGCGACGCGCATCTGCTTCTGGCTGTGCACGTGGCGCTGCGTGCGCGTGGTGCGGCTGGTCTGCCACGAGCTGCCCACGGCCGGCCTGAACGTCGAGGAGTTCCACGACTTCGCGCACCTCGTGCAGCCGCTCGGCGAGCGACCAGACCTGCTGCGGCGCCTGATCGACGGCATCGACCGCGGCGACGCGCGCGGCTTCCACGCCATCGTCGAGGAGTTCAAGCTCCACAAGTACTGCTTCTTCCTGGCGATGTGGATCTGCACGTTCCGCTGCCGCCGCTTCTGCCTGCTGCTGGCCACCCCCGTGGTCGAGCGTCCGCCCGATCCGTTCGAGGATCTGCGCGAGTCGATCGTGGCGCTGGCGCGGCTGGGCCAGGATCGCGCGTCGTTCACCAAGGCGCTGCAGTACTTCGAGAAGGGCGATGGCCCGAACTTCCGCGCGGTGCTGGACGGCGTGTCGCTGCTGCGCTACTGCCTGATCTACTGCCGGTGGTTCTGCCACTGGCACTGCTTCCGGCTCTGCTTCGTGCTGTGCCACAAGCTGCCCGACATCGATCTCACGATCCCGCAGCTGCGCGAGTTCGCGCTGGCGCTGGGCCAGGCGGCCGGCGATCGCGACGCGCTGACGCAGGTCAGCGGCGCGTTGCTGAAGCAGGACGCGCGCGCCTGGGGACCGTTGCTCGAACGGCTCAAGTTGAGCCGCTTCTGCTGGTATGTGTGCCGCTGGTACTGCCACCTGCACTGCGACCGGCGCTGCATCATCTTCTGCCCACCGGGCTGCACGTCGGTGTTCCGCTACATCGGCGGTTACAACGTGCTGACCGCCATCAACAGCAGCGGTGCTGGCAACGGACTCACGACTGCCGACGCACGGGCGTTCTATCACGTCGTGCGCCTGAACGGCGTGCTCTGCAAGCAGCATGCGGGCGGACCCGCCGAGTATCGCTTCGAGTTCCGCGCGCCCGGGGGCGGGCCGTGGACCCCGCTGCCGACCGCGATGATCGCGCGCACCGAGATCGGGCAGTGGCAGGCGCCGCCGCTCGTGGCCGGTGATCCGATCCAGGTCAAGCCGTACACGGTGAAGGGCGCGGCGCCGAACGACATGGTGGCCGTCATCACCGCCGACGGCTGGATCCAGGTGCCGCAGGAGAGCAACGTCAACCTGCCCACCGGCAACTTCGCGCCCAACGGCAACCTGGTGAATCTCGACACCCGGCTGCTGCAGGCGTGGACCGACATCGATCTCACGGGCAAGGCCGCCGGCCAGAGCACGACGCCGCCGCCACTCGGTCTCGACGAGACCTACGGCCTGCGGCTGGTGGTCCGGCGCGTGGGCCAGCCGGTCACGGCCACCGTGTCGGGCACGTGTGAGCGGGTCGCGATCTACAACCGCCACTACGACAACGTGCGGCACGGCGGGTCGTGGGCGCCGCAGGACGACGACGACCAGCTCGGCGCCGCGCTCGTGAACATCGACGAGATCGGCGGCGGGTGTGGCAAGGTCACGAACGCCCTGACCATCCGCTACACCGGGGCGCATCCCAACCTCGGGACCATCACCGTGCGGATGCACGGCCCCGGCGGCCCGTACAACACGACGCTTGCCGATGCCGCGGGGTCGACGGCCGCGAACCGGTTCGGCGTCGCCACGCTGGTGCTGCCGCCGGGCACGACGGTGGCCGACCTGAAGAAGTGCGCCTACGTGGTCAAGTTGTCGGTCGACCTGCTGCTCACGACCGGTGACGGCAGCCCCGATCCGATCGGCGACGAAGTGGCGTTCTGCAAGTAGTCCCTCAGCCGGGCCTCTCCAGCGGGGAGGCCCGGTGCGTTCGCCGTCGGCAATCCAGATCGCGGGCCCTGCCGTAGACTGACGTTGGCATGGACGCGACGGCGCGGATGCAGTGCATGGAGGTGTGGGGCGGCAGCCAGCTCGCCGACCACGCCACCGAGTTCAACGGGCTCGACACCT
>CADEDM010000028.1 GCA_902826065.1 uncultured Acidobacteriota bacterium
TTCCTGCAGCTCGACTCGTGGATCGTGATCCGGCCCGACAACACGGCCACGTTCTACGTCGGCAAGACCGATCTGGGCCAGGGCACCGGCACCGCGTTCCGCCAGATCATGGCCGACGAGCTCGACATCGCCTTCGACAAGACCACGTGCGTCATGGGCAGCACCGACGTCACGGTGGACCAGGGCGGCTCGGGCGGGTCGGACGCGCTGCAGACCGACGGGTATCCGATGCGCCGCGTCGCCGCCGAGGCGCGGCGTGTGCTGCTCGACCTCGCCGCCACGCACTTCGGCGTGCCGGCGACGGCGCTGGCCGTGAGCGACGGCGTCGTCAGCACCAAGACCGGCGACTCGGCCGACAGGAGCGTGACATACGGCGATCTCATCGGCGGCAGGCGCTTCAACGTCACGCTCACCGGGCGGAACATCGACGCCACCACCGGCACGGCGCCGCTGAAGCCGGTGCAGGCGATGAAGAACGTGGGGAAGTCGCCGCGCCGCGACGACATCCCCGCCAAGGTCGACGGCACGCAGCGCTGGGCCGTCGACATGAAGGTGCCCGGCATGCTGCACGCGCGCAACGTGCGGCCGCCGCTCGTGGGTGCGACGCTGAAAGCGATCGACGAGGCGTCGGTCAAGGACGTCCCGGGGCTGGTGAAGGTCGTGAGCCGCGGCAACTACGTCGCCGTGGTCTGCGAACGGGAGGAGCATGCCATTCGCGCCGCCCGCCAGTTGAAAGTCGAGTGGACGCCGCCGGCGTCGGCGCCGTTCCCGGCATCGGACGATCTCTTTGCCTACATGCGCGCGACGGAGCCGTCGTCGACGAGCCCGCCAGTGGGCACGGGCGACGTCGACACCGCCATCCTCGGCGGCGGGACGATGCTTCATGCGCAGTACGACGTGCCGTTCCAGGGCCACACCGCGTTCGGGCCCGCGCACGCGCTGGCCGACCCGTCCAATGGCCAGCTCACGATCTACTCGAACGACATGAAGTCGTACGGGCTCAGGGCCGGCGTCGCCCGCTTCCTGAACATCCCGAAGGAACGCATCCGCGTCGTGTGGATGCAGGGCCCCCAGGCCTACGGCCGCACCGCCGCCGACGATGCCGGATTCGAAGCGGCGTTCCTGGCCACCGAGCTGCAGCGGCCCGTGCGCGTGCAGTGGTCGCGGCAGGAGGAGACGGCCTGGGACACGAAGGGCCCCGCCTACGCCATCACCATGCGCGGCGCCCTCGACGCGCAGGGCCAGGTCGTAGCGCTCGACTACGATGCGCGCGCCGCTGATCACAACCACGTCGGCTACAACGAGCACGACACCGTGCTCATCGCGCAGCTCACCGGCCGGCGCAAGCAGGAACCGGCGCGTGGACGCGCGTCGTTCCCGTCCGACAAGTACGGCATCCCGGCGCGCCGCATGCGCGGCAGCGTCATCCCGATGCCGCTGGCCTGGGAAACACCGGTGCGCATGGGTAACCTGCGCGACCCCGATGGCCCGCAGGTGACCTTCGCGTCCGAGAGTTTCATCGACGAGCTGGCCGTGGCGGCGCAGGCCGATCCGCTGGCGTTCCGCCTGGCGCTGCTCGAGCGCGGCTCCGGCGACGACGCCGGATTCAAGCGCGCCCGCTCGATCGCGTGCTTGAAGGCCGCCGCGGAGAAGTACGGCTGGTCCCCGCGCCGGGCACCCGGTCCGATCCGGAGCGGCGAGGTGGTCACCGGCCGCGGCGTGGCCTACGCGTATCGCAGCGAGACCGTGGTCGCCGAGATCGTCGACGTAGAGGTCAACCGCCGGACCGGCCGTGTGTGGGTGAAGCGCATCGTCTGTGCGCACGACTGCGGACTCGTGATCAACCCTGAGGCGATGATCCGCACGCTCGAAGGCGGGCTGCTGCACTCGGTGAGCCGCGCCCTCTTCGAGGAGGCGCGCTTCGACACGCAGAAGATGCTCACGGTGGACTGGGTGAGCTCACCGACGCTGACGCACGCCGACGTGCCCGAGCGCATCGACATCGCGATCGTCAACGGCGATCCGAACCCGAACCGTCCCGACCTGCCGCACTACGGCGCCGGCGAGACCGTGTGCAAGCCGATGCTGGCAGCCGTCGCCAACGCCGTCTTCGACGCCACCGGCGTGCGCATGCGCCGCGTGCCGTTCACCCCGGCGCGCGTGCTCGCCGCACTGAAGGCGTAGGCGCGTCGTGATGACGAGGCGTCAGGTGACGGCGTGTCTGCTGTGGGCCGTCGTGGCCGCAGGCTGCGGCGGGCCGGTCGGCGCGCCCGCGGACCTCGCGATCATCGGCGCCACGGTCGTCGACGTCGCCGGCGGCACGCTGCAGGCGAACAGGACGGTGATCGTGACCGGCGGCCGCATCGTCGCGGTCGCCGACTCGCCGGATGGCTTCGCCCCGGCCGCAGCGGTCGACGGCACGGGCCGGTTCCTCATGCCGGGTCTGTGGGACAACCACGTGCACTTCGGCGGCGGTCCGGCCCTCATCGAGGAGAACCGCAACCTGTTGCCGCTCTATGTCGCGCACGGCATCACGGCGGTGCGGGACGCCGCCGGCGATCTGAGCCCGAGCGTGCTCGAGTGGCGCACGGCCGTGGCGGCCGGTGCGTTGCAGGGGCCACGCATCTTCACCTCGGGGCCGAAGCTCGAAGGCATCGCGTCGATCTGGCCCGGGGACCTCGAGGTGGGTACGCCCGCAGAGGTCATGGCGGCGCTCGACACGCTCAAGGGGATGCAGGTGGACTTCGTGAAGATCACGGAGAACACGCTGAAGCCCGATCTGTATCTGCTGGGCGTGCGCGAAGCGCGGGCGCGCGGCTGGAAGGTGTCGGCCCACGTACCGATGGCGGTGACGCTCGATCAGGCGTCCGAGGCGGGCCTGAGCTCGATCGAGCACATGTCCTATCTACTGCGTGGCGGGTCACCGCGCGAAGCCGAGTTGAGTGCCGCCGTCGGCGCAGGGAAGCTGGCTTCCGCCGCCGCGCTGACGTCGATGGTCGACACCTTCGACCAGGGCACCGCCGTCGCCACCTACCGGCGCCTGGCCGCCCGCGGCACGGCGGTGACGCCGACGTTGAACGGCAGCCGCATCCTCGCCTACCTCGATCAGGAGACCCACGCGTCGGATACCTATCTGCAGTACCTCGGGCCCGGACTGAAGGCGACCTACGAAGGGCGCGTCACGAGTGCCGCCGCCGCCGACGCCGCGGCGGTGACGCGACGTCACGACCGGTTCGAGCAGGCCGCGCGCTTGCTGCCGCTGCTGCGCCAGGCCGGCGTCACGATTCTCGCCGGGACCGACGCCGGGTTCCTCAACTCGTTCAACTATCCGGGCATCGGCCTGCACGACGAGCTCGAGATCCTCGTGCGCTATGGCTTGACGCCGCAGCAGGCGCTCGTGGCGTCGGTGGTGAACGGACCGACGTTCCTCGGCCATGCCGGCGACTACGGAGCCGTCGCGCCCGGAAGGGTCGCGGACCTGCTGCTGCTCGACCGCAACCCGCTCGAGGACATCCGGGCCACGCGCGCCATTCGTGGGGTCGTGCTCCACGGCCGGTTCTTCGACCGCAGCGCGCTCGATGCCATGCTCGACGACACGCGCCAGCGGGCGGCGATGTCAGCCGGCGGCGCGACCCGTTAGCGCGCTGCCACGGCCTCCGGCTTTTCAGTGCGTGGCGGCCGCCGGCAGCGGCAAACCCAGCTCGCGCATCATGAAGTGCAGGTCGGTGGCTGCGTGCTGCACGCGCAGGGCGAAGGGCATGCCGTAGTTGGCGGCGTGGCCGCCCTTCGGGTGATAGCGCAGCAGAATCGGTCGGCCGGACGTCGAGGAGGCCTGCAGGCGCGCCGTGAACTTGCGCGCCGCGAGCGGCGGCACGCGCGTGTCGAGGTCGCCCGACGCCACGAGCACCGCCGGATACTCCGTGCCGGCACGAATCGCCTGATAGGGCGAGTAGGTGCGGATCACGTCGAACTGGGCCTTCACGGCCGCATCGCCGTACTCGAGCAGCGCCGGCATGTTGTTGTTCGTCGTGTACTGGTTGAAGCGCAGGATGTCGACGTCGGGGAAGCCACAGAGCACGGCGCGGAACAGATCGGGGCGCTGGGTGAGCGCGGCGCCCACGAGCAGACCGCCGTTGCTGGTGCCCATGATGCCCAGCGTCGCCGGGCTGGCGTAGCGCTCGTCGATCAGCCACTCGCCGGCGGCGATGAAGTCCTCGAAGACGCGCGGCTTGTTGGTGAGCATGCCGGCGCGGTGCCAGGTCTCGCCGAACTCGGCGCCGCCGCGCAGGATCGCCATGGCATAGACGCCGCCCTGCTGCACCCACGCCGCCGCCAGCGGCGAGAACGAGGGCTTCTGCGCGGCGTAGAACCCGCCGTAGCCGAACAGCAGCGTCGGCGTCGCGCCGGAGCGCGTCAGGCCCTTCTTGTGCACGACCCAGACGGGCACCTTCGTGCCGTCCTTCGACGCGGCCATGCCATAGCGCACTTCGACAGCGGTGCCGTCGTAGGCGATCTCGGCCCCTCGCTCGGGCGAACGTGCGCCGGTGGCCAGGTCCACACGCCACGACGTCTCGGGCGCCGCGAACGACTCGAGGGTCAGGATGGCCTGGCCCGGCCCGTCGGCGCGGATCGAGGCCGCAGAGTAGGGCGGCACGTCGAGCTCGGGGCCGCGCGTGCCGGCCATGTCGAAGCGCACCAGGCGATTGGCGGCATCGCGCAGGTACTGCCCGTAGATCGCCTCGCCGATGACCGTGAAGTCCTCGAGCACATCGGGCTGCTCCGCCAGCACGGTGCGCCACTGATCCCAGGCCGGCCGCGTCAGGTTCACGGCCACGACCTTGTTGCGCGGCGCGTCGAGGTCGGTCCGCATCCACAGCTCGCCCTCGACGAAGCGCGGGTAGAACCGCGCGTCCATGTCCCTGGCCACGACGACCGGCGCCGCCGGTTTCGCGCGGGTATCGAGCGCGAACACGTCGGTCGACGCCCAGCCGTGCTGCACCGTGAAAGCCAGCCAGCGGCCATCGTCGCTTTGCAGCACCGACACGAACGCGGTCGGCCCGTAGCCCTCGCCGAACACGAGCGGATCCTGCGCCGGGTCCGACTTCCACGTGTGCTTGCGGATGCGGGCGCCGCTCTGGCGCGAGCGGATGCTGTAGTAGAAGCCGTCGCCAGACATCGTCGGCACGACGCTGCTGTACAAGCCCGACGCGAAGGCATCGGCGAGATCGGCGCCGCTGGCGAGATCGCGCACCTTCAACACGTGTTCGTCCTGCCCGCCGTCGCGGACGGCGTACACGAGATAACGCCCCTGCCGCTCGACGGCAACGAGCTCGACGCGGGTCGTGAAGTCGGCACTGAGTGGCGCCGGATCGACGACCACCTCGTAGCGCACCGCCGGATCCACTGGCAGGCGCGGCGCCGCGGCACCGCGAGTCGGGGGCGCCGGCGCGGGTCGACGCACGATGCTCGCGAGCGGCTCACCGACGCGGCGCAAGGTGAAGTACTCGAAGGCGCCGGCGCGCCGAGGGGCACCGATCTCGGCGCGGTCCATCAGGGTCGTGAGCGTGCGCTCGAGGGCGGCGCGGGTGGCGTCGCGCGGCAACCGCTGCTCGGTGTAGGCGGTCTGCGCGTCCAGCCACGCGCGCGTTTCGGGTGCCCCCTGCTGCTCGAGCCATCGATACGGATCGGGGAACGTCTCGCCGTGGATGGTGTCGACGACGGTGTCGATGCGGGTCTCCGGCGCGACCGGGCCCTTGGGCGCCGGTGCGCGGCAGCCGGCGAGGGCCGTTGCGAAGGCCAGTGTCAGGCAGGCGGCGATGCACGGGTGGCGCCGGAGCACCGGAGCGTCGGGCGGAAGGCCCGGGCGAAGAGTCATGACGGCCCACTCTACCGCACGGCCGAGACGGACGCTTGACAGGCGCCACGTCGCGCCCGATCCTCGCCACATGCTGCGTGCGCTGCGTGCATCCGCGTGCGGATCTGCGGTCGTGCCACTGCCGGCGGCGGTCGTCGTCACGCTGGCCCTGGTCGCGTCGCCATCGGCGCAGGGGCCCGTGCACGCCGTCCGCTTCGGGTCGCTGTGGGACGGCTCGCGATCGGTCCGCGATGCCGTCGTGGTGATCGACGGCGACAGGATTCGTGCGGTGGGGCAGGGCGACACCGCCGTCCCGGCCGGCGCTCGTGTGACCGACCTGCGCGCCTACACCGGCCTGCCCGGCCTCATCGACGCGCACACGCACATCACCTACATCTGGGATCGCACGCCGGGCACGCGGCCGCGCGGCCAGCGCCGTCTGCCGGCGGTCACCGTGTTCCTGGCGCAGGAGAACGCCCGCAAGACGCTCGAGGCCGGCGTCACGACCGTGCGCGACCTCAATGCCGGCAACGACATGGACTTCGCGATGCGTGAGCTCACGCGATCCGGCGCGATGATCGGGCCGCGCATCATCGCGTCAGGGCCGGGCATCTCGGCGCGTGCCGGGGCAACGCCCGATCCAGCCGCGATGGCGGCGCAGGTCGAGACCCGCCTCAACGCCGGCGCCGACTGGATCAAGGTGTTCGGCTCGCGCGGCGGATTCGACGTCGTCGACGGCGCTCAGACCGTGACCGCCGACGAGATGAAGGCAATCGTCGACGCCGCCCACGCACGTGGCACGAAGGTGGCGATTCATTCCTACGGCCCTTCGGGCGTGGCGGACGCTGTGCGCGCCGGGGCCGACTCGGTCGAGCACGGCGCCGACGTCGACGACGACACGCTCCGCGAGATGGCGCGGCGCGGCACGGTGTGGGTGCCCACCGTCGACCACAACCGCTACTACATCGACGCGAAGGACGAGTATGGCTTCCCGGCCGGCGCCGAGACCGCGTTGCGCGACTACATCCAGCGCAACCTCGCGTCGGTGCGCCGGGCCATCGCGCTGGGCGTGCCGATGGCGATGGGGTCGGATGCCGTCTACACGATGTTCGGACAGAACACGCGCGAACTCGGCTGGTTCGTGCAGGCGGGTATGACGCCGGCCCAGGCGCTCGCCACGGCCACGACGATCCCGGCGAAGCTCCTCGGGCGCGAGTCGGATCTCGGTCGCGTCGCGCCGGGATTCGCCGCCGACCTCGTGGCCGTGGAGGGCGACCCGCTGGCGCGCATCGACGCGCTGTTCACGGGCGTGCGCTGGGTGATGCGCGACGGCGGCGTCCTGGTAGACAAGCGGTGACAATCGCGGCAGGCCGACGCCTGTCGCCCGTCGATGCCCCGGCCGCATTGACGCCTCTGCCGGGCCGACGCTAGACTCCGGGCGATTTCCATGCGCGCCGCCCCCTGCGAATGCTGTTGTTGTCGCACCTCGCCGCGAGGGTCCGGGCGCCGTACGCCATGAGTCGCAGATCGTCGCGACCCACGCCGTCAGCCAGACCGGCCCTCTCGACTTCGGGAGGGCCGCTGCCGTTTCAGGGGCCCCTCGACACCGTGGGGGCCGGCCGTGCGTCGAACCAGAAGCTGCCGTCGGAGCCTGTATGAATCCACTCGTTCTCGCCAACCTCGCGGTCTTCGTCCTCACGCTCGGGTTCCTGTACCAGCGGCGGAAGGGTGGCGCCACCATCGCGTCGAACGTGATGCTGGCGGTGCTGCTCGGCGTCGTGCTGGGGGCGTTGCTGCAGACGGCCTACGGCCTCGGTCACGCCGCCATCGCCGGCACCATGACCTGGGTCGGTGTCGTGGGCGGCATCTACGTCCGCCTGCTGCAGATGGTGATCGTTCCCCTGGTCTTCATCTCCATCCTCTCGGCGGTGTCGAAGCTGCACGACGCCCGCGCACTCGGGAAGATCAGCGCCAGCGTCGTCGGCCTGCTGCTCCTCACGACGGCGATTTCCGCCGGCATCGGCGTGGGGATGACGAACCTGTTCGGCCTGCGCGCCGAAGGCCTGGTGCGTGGCGCTCGTGAGCTCGAACGCGGCACCTATCTCGAGACCCGCGTCACCGAGGCGGCCAGGCTGGACCTGCCGTCGTTGCTGACGTCGATGGTGCCGACCAACGTGTTCGCCGACTTCACCGGCGCGCGGTCGACGTCGGTGATGGGCGTCGTGGTCTTCGCCGCCATGCTCGGCTTCGCGGCCATTGCACTGAAGCGCGACAAGCCGGAGGTGGGCGAGCGGGTGCAGACCGGCATCGATACCCTGCAGCAGTTGATCCTGCGACTGGTGCGCATGGTGCTGCGCCTCACGCCCTACGGCGTGCTGGCGTTGATGACGCGCGTCGTGGCGACGTCGAACGTCGACGACATCTACAACCTGGGCGGCTTCGTCGTGGCGTCGTACCTGGGCTTGCTGCTGATCCTGCTGCTGCACGCGGCGCTCCTCGCCGGTGTCGGCCTCAATCCCGTGCGCTTCTACCAGAAGATCCTGCCGGTGCTGACGTTCGCCTTCACCTCCCGCTCGAGCGCGGCGGCGATTCCGCTGAGCGTCGAGACGCAGGTGGCGCGCCTGGGCGTGCCGCCGGCCACCGCCAACTTCGCCGCCAGCTTCGGCGCCACGATCGGCCAGAACGCGTGCGCCGGCCTCTATCCGGCCATGCTCGCGGTGATGATCGCGCCCGGCGCCGGCGTCGACCCGACGTCGATGTCGTTCATCGGCTCCGTCATCGGCGTGGCGACGCTGGGCTCGGTGGGCATCGCCGGCGTGGGCGGCGGCGCCACCTTCGCCGCGCTCGTCGTGCTCTCGGCGCTGAACCTCCCGGTGGCGCTGGCGGGGCTGCTGATCTCGATCGAGCCGCTGATCGACATGGGCCGCACCGCGGTGAACGTCAGCGGGTCGATGACGGCGGGCACCATCACAGGACGTCTGCTCGGTCAGCTCGACTTCGCGACGTTCGAAGCGAAGGACGCGCCGCCCACCGAGGCGGACGACACCGACACGGCCGACGCGCCGGCCGGTGAGCCCGCGGTCGCGCGCGGCTAGCCAGCCACCCGCCGGCGCCGGTCGGCGGAACGACGCGACGCGGCCACGGGGTCGCACGCCGGGCGCGGAACCGCGTCGCGGGTGTACGATCCGCGTGGAGCCGTTCCCGCCATGCGCCTCACGTCGTTCCAGCGCCTCGCCATCGCCACCACGGCGCTGACCTACCTGCTGATCGCCGTGGGAGGCCTGGTGCGCGCCTCCGGCGCCGGGCTCGGGTGCCCCGACTGGCCGCGCTGCTTCGGGTCGTGGATTCCTCCGGCGTCGGCGACAGCCCTGCCGCCGGAGTTCGACGCCGCGCAGTTCAACCCCACGCTGATGTGGACCGAGTATCTCAACCGCCTGCTCGGCGTGAGCGTGGGCTTCGCGATCTTCGCCACGACGATCGCCGCGTGGCGGGCACATCGCCGGCGTCCGCGCATCGTGTGGCCGGTCGTGGTGGCGCTGCTGCTCACCGGCTACGAGGGGTGGCTGGGCGGACGCGTCGTCGCGCACGAACTCGCGCCGTGGATCGTCACGGCGCACCTGGTCGTGGCGCTCGTCATCGTGCAGTTGCTGTTGTGGGCCACGGTGGAGTCGCTGCAAGGCGACGGCACATCCGAAGAGCGCGAAGCCGGTAGCGGCCGCGGCCGCCTGGCCGCAGTCACGGGCGTCGTGACCGCGCTGCTGCTGGTGCAGGTGGCCGTCGGCACGCAGGTGCGGGGCACCATCGACGACGCGCTCGATGCTGGCACGCCCCGCGCCGAGGCGCTGGCCTCGGTAGGCGCGCTCGACGCGACGCACCGCGACCTCGCCGCGGTCGTGACCCTGGCGGTCGTTGCGCTCTGGGCGTGGGTGTGGACCCGCTTCGGCCAGCAGGCGCCGCTCGTGCTCGCCGCCAACGCCGCGCTAGCCACCGCGGTGCTGCAGATCGTCGCCGGCATGGTCCTCGCCGGGCTCGCGCTGCCCCCGCCGGCGCAAGTGGCGCATCTCACGATCGCCAGCCTGATGCTCGGCGCACTCACGACGCTGGCGCTGGTGGCCTGGCGCTGGCCGGCGCCGTCGCGCGGCCTGGCCGCCGATCGGCCCGCGGCCTGATGCTGTCCGATCCGCTCTTCCTCGCGTTCCTCAGCTTCACGTTCGTGTTCGTCGCCACGCCGGGCTCGACGACGGCGGTGGTCGTGCGCAACACGCTCGACAACGGCCGCCGTGCCGGTGTGTTCGCGGCCCTGGGAGCGGCGTGCGCCAACGCCACGCACGCCACCGTCGCCGGACTGGGCGGTGCCGCGCTGGTGCGGGCGTGGCCCGGGGCGCTCGACGTCATCCGCCTTGCCGGCGGCGGCTACCTCGCGTGGCTGGGGCTGCGCAGCCTGTGGCAGGCGTATCTCGGAGAGGCGCCAATCGTCGGCGCCCTCGACGCGCCACGCGCCGCCCATCACCGCAGTTTCCGTGAAGGCCTCGTCGTGAACCTGCTGGGCCCGGCCGTGCTGACGCTCTACCTGAGCGTCGTGCCCACCTTCATTCGGCCGACGTGGCCGCGCTGGGCCTACGTCGTGCTCGCCGCCTGCCACGTGTCGATGGCCTTCGCGTGCCATGCGGCGTGGGTGTTCGCGCTGCACCGGCTGCGCGAAATCTTCCGCAACACCGGGCCGCGGCGGGCCCTCAGTGCCGCCACCGGCGTGGCGCTGCTGGTGCTCGCGGCCCGCGTCGTGCGCCAGTCGTTCTCGCGCTGACGCGGGCCGGCGGAGCTGCCGTCCCAGCAGCCGTCCCGTCATTTCCCGGCGGCGCCGCACGGACCTGCGCGCCAGCTCTGCTACCGTGGAGGACGGTCCATGCGCCGCACCGCCGTCCTCGTCCTGTCGCTCGTGCTGTCCCCGAGGCCGTCCGTTGCGCAAGGCCCAACGCCTCCTGCCGATGCCGCCCCGGCGGCCGCGTTGAGCGCCTTCTCCGGCGTCGATCGACAGCTCCAGGTGCCGCTCCCACGGGTCGAGGAGGAGGCCACGATCGACGGCGCGCTCGACGAGCCGGCGTGGAGCCAGGCCGCACGGCTCACCGGTTTCTCGCGCTACTCGCCGGTGGATGGCGGTCCGGCCGACCGCAGCACCGAGGTGCTCGTCTGGTATTCGCCGACAGCGATCTTCTTCGGCGTGCGCGCCACCGCGGGTCCCGACGGCGTGCAGGCGACGCTGGCCGATCGCGATCGCATCGACGCCGACGATCACGTGCAGATCTACCTCAGCACGTTCGCCGACGGACGGCAGGCGTTCGTGTTCGCGGTGAACCCGCTCGGCGTGCAGATGGACGGCGCGCTGGTGGAGGGCCTGCGCTCCGGCGGCGGCGGCTTCGCCGGCCTCGCGCAGGGCCGCGAGGACTTCGACCGCAGCCCCGACTTCGTCTTCCAGTCGCGCGGCGTCGTCGACGCGGCCGGCTACGTCGTCGAGGTCCGCATCCCCTTCAAGAGCCTGCGCTACCAGTCGGGCGACTCGCAGCGCTGGGGCCTGCACGTGACGCGCGTCAGCCCGCGCGCGGGCGTCGAAGAGACGTGGGCGCCGGCCCGCCGCGACGGGGCGTCGTTCCTGTCGCAGGCCGGATTCCTCGAGGGGCTGCACGATCTCCGGCGCGGCCTCGTGCTCGACCTGAACCCCGTGGCCACGGCGCGCGCCGACGGCGCACCCGGCGCCAGCGGCTGGACCTACGACGGCGGCCGCCCCGACCTCGGCTTCAACGTGCGCTGGGGCGTCACCGAGACGCTCACGCTGAACGGCACCGTCAACCCCGACTTCTCGCAGGTCGAAGCCGACGCCGGCCAGTTCCAGTTCGACCCGCGGATTGCGCTGTTCTTCCCCGACAAGCGGCCGTTCTTCCTCGACGGCATCGAGCAGTACGCCTCACCCAACAACCTGATCTACACGCGCCGCGTCGTCGCGCCGATCACCGCGGCCAAGGTGACCGGGCGCGTCAGCCGCGCCACCAGCGTCGCGTTCCTCTCGGCCGTGGACGACGTCACGACGTCCGCGTCCGGCCGCGATCATCCCGTCTACAACCTGCTGCGCGCGCAGCACGACATCGGCACGTCGTCCAAGCTGGGGCTCGTCTACACCGACAAGGTCGACGGCGACCGATCGAACCGCGTGCTGGGCGTCGACGCGCGGCTGGTGTGGAAGGACATCTACTCGCTGCTGGTCCAGGGCGCCACCAGCCGCACCGACACCCCGACCGCCACTGAGACCGCGCCGCTGTGGCAGGCCACGTTCAACCGCACCGGGCGTCGTTATGGGCTGCGCGCGGTGGCGCGCGGGCTCGATCCGCAGTTCCAGGCGCAGGCCGGGTTCATCGGCCGCGGCGGCATCGCCCAGTTCGCCGTGACCAACCAGTTCATCACGCTGGGGAAGCCGGGGCAGTGGTTCCAGCGCTTCTCGAGTGACGTGGTCGTCGACGGCATGTGGGTCTACGACGACTTCACGGCCGGGCGGCCGTCGCAGGATCGCAAGCTGCACTTCAACCAGAACCTGACTCTGAACGGCGGCTGGAAAGTGGGCGGGTCGGCGCTGATCGAGTCGTTCGGCTACGACCCGCGGCTCTACACCGACTACGTCGTCGAGGTGCCGGTGCCCGGCGCCGCGCCGCGCTACGAGCCCTACGTCGGCACGCCGCGCCTGCCGAACCTCGACTGGGTGATCTCTGCCGAGACGCCGACCCGCAAGGGCCTGAACGCCGAGCTCTTCCTGCTGTGGGGCAAGGACGAGAATTTCTTCGAGTGGTCGTCGGCCGACATCGTGTTCCTCAACGCCTTCGCGACGTGGCGGCCCACTGACCAGCTTCGCTTCGAAGGGCGCTATCAGCTGCAGTCGTACCAGCGTCGCACCGACGGCTCGTATGTCGGCATCCGCCGCATCCCGCGCCTGCGCGTCGAGTACCAGGTGACGCGCCCGATCTTCCTGCGCCTGATCGCCGAAGAGGACGCGAACTTCCAGGATCGGCTGCGTGACGACTCGCGGACCGGGCTGCCGATCTTCTATCGCGACGCCGACGGCACCCTGACACCTGCGGCGCGGGCGTCGTCGAAGCGGCTGCGCCTCGACTGGCTCTTCTCGTACCTGCCCACGCCGGGTACCGTGGTCTACGCCGGCTACGGCAGCAGCCTCGCCACCGACGACGCGCGGGGGCGGATGCGGACCTACCGCCGCGTGAACGACGGCTTCTACCTGAAGATCAGTTATCTTTTCCGTCTGTAGCTCGTCCGGCGCCGTTCCCCCTCGGTCCGCGAGTGCCTGCCCGAGGAGGCCATGGTGAAATCCGTCTCGAGATCGTTCCTGGCGGCGCTGACGCTCAGCGCGCTCATTCCGTCGCCCGCGCGGGCACAAGCGCCCGCGGCGCCACCACCACCGCCACCCGGCTGGGCCGGCTCGGTCGGCGGTGGACTCGCCGTCACGAGCGGCAACACCGACACGTCGATGGCCAATGTCGGCGCCGACGTGCTGCACGACAGCGGCACCGACATCGTGTTCAAGGCTTCGGGCCTGCTGCTGAAGGGCTCGAGCAACGGCGCCTCCAACGTCGACCGCTCGCAGGCCGACGCGCGCCTCAGCTACAAGCTGTCGCCGCGGCTGTCGGCGTTCGCGCTCACCACCTTCGCCCGCGATCGCTTCAAGGCCATCGACTATCTCGTGGCGCCCACGGCGGGCCTCAGCTACCAGGTGCTGACCGGCCCGCGCCTCGAGTGGACCACCGACGGGAGCCTCGGCCTCGTCTTCGAGAAGAACCGGGACCGCGACCTCGACACGTCCGGCGCGCTGCTCGCGGGCGAGAAGCTGACCGTCGCGATCGGCGAACGGTCGAAGCTGACGCACGCAGCCAGCGGCCTGTGGAAGATGGACGATCTGGGTGACGCCTTCTACACGTTCTCGGCCGGACTGCTGACCTCGATCGCAGGCAACTTCGATCTCAAGACCGAGTTCCTGAGCACCTACAAACGCCAGCCCACCGACCCGGCGCTGAAGAAGGCGGACCAGTCGGTCGTGCTGTCGGTGGTCTACAAGTACTAGCCGCGGGCGGCCAGGGGCTAGAATGACCCGCGGTCACGCTGCGACGCACTGGAGGATCCGATGCTGAGCGAATTCAAGGAATTCATCATCAAGGGCAATGCGTTCGACCTGGCCGTCGGCGTGATCATCGGCGGGGCCTTCGGGGCGATGGCGGGGTCGTTCGTGAGCGACGTGATGATGCCGCCGCTCGGTCTGCTGATGGGCGGCGCCGACTTCTCGGACATCTTCCTCACGCTGAAGGAGGGCGCGAAGGCGGCCGGGCCCTATCCGACGCTGGCCGCGGCGAAGGACGCCGGCGCGGTCACCCTGAACGTCGGCTCGTTCGTCAACACCGTCGTGAACCTCCTGATCGTGGGCTTCGTGGTGTTCATGCTGGTGAAGGGCGTGAACGCGGCCCGCAAGCCGGCGCCGGCAGCGGCGGCGCCTCCGCCCACGCCGGAGGACGTCCTGCTGCTGCGCGAAATCCGTGACAGCCTGAAGCGATAGCGGCCGGCGGGCTCCGGCTACTGCCGGCCGGGGCCCGTGTACGCGACCTTGCCGCCGACGATCGTGTAGGCCACGCCCGTCGAGGCGATCTGATCCTCGGGCACGGTGAGGATGTCCTTCGTCAGCACCGTGACATCGGCCAGCTTGCCCACCGCGAGCGACCCCTTCAGCGTCTCTTCCCTGGCGGCATAGGCCGCGTTCCACGTGTACGACTTCAGCGCTTCCTCGCGCGTCATCACCTGGTCGGGGGTGAACGCGGTGCCGTTGGTCATCTTGCGCGTGACCGACGCGTAGAGATTCGGCATCGGGTCGATGCGCTCGACCGGCACGTCGGTGCCGTTCGAGATGACGGCGCCGCTCTGCATCAGCTTGCGCCACACGTAGGCGCCTTCGGTGATGCGCGCCTCGCCGAGCCGCGCGGTCACGTAGGGCGCGTCGGACGTGGCGTGGATCCCCTGCATCGACGCGATCACGCCCAGGCGGCCGAAGCGTGGGATGTCGGCGGCGCTGAGGTGCTGCGCGTGCTCGATGCGCCAGCGCCAGTCCTTCACGTCCGGATGGGCCTTGAACGTCGCCTCGAAGATGTCGAGGGCCTCGCGGTTGGCGCGATCGCCGATGGCGTGCACGCCGAGCTGCACGCCGTTGACGGCCGCCAGCTCCGCCAGCGCCTTCACCTCGTCGACCGGCGCCGTGTTCAGCCCGGTGTGCCCGGGCAGGTCGCTGTAGGGCGCGAGCAGCCAGGCGCCGCGCGAGCCGATGGCGCCGTCGATGGTCTTCTTGATGGCGGCGATGGTCAGGTGCTGATCGTGCAGGCCGACCGCCTTGTACGACGGGAGCTTCGCGGCGATGTTCTCGTTGCTGTCGCGCACCATGACCCAGAGGCGGATGCCCAGGGCGCCCGCGTCGGCGGCCTGCTTGAGGACGTCGATGGTGGAGAAGCTCTCGCCAGCGTCCTGGAACGAGGTGACGCCCTTTTCGAGCGCGGCCTGCACCGCGGCGTCGATCACCCGGCGCGCATCGGCAGCGCGTTCCTCGGGCGTGCGCGTCGACAGCCACTTCGCCAGCGCGTCCTCGGCCAGGTCGGAGGCGGTCTCGCGCAGCACGCCGATCGGGCGCCCGGCGCGGTCCTTGAGGATCTCGCCGCCGGCAGGGTTGCGCGTCGCGGCCGTGATGCCCGAGACCTCCATCGCCTTCGCGTTCACGTACGCCGCATGGCCGCTGGCGTGCTCGAGCAGCACGGGATTGTTCGGCGAGACCTTGCTGAGCGCGTCGTGCAGCGGGAAGCCTTCGACGTTCGGTTGCGGCACCGAGGTCCATTTCTCCTGGTGCCAGCCGCGCCCGCGGATCCACTCGCCGGGCTTCGCCTTCGCGGCAGCCTCGCCGACGAGCCGGACGATGGCGTCCCAGCTCGTGACGTCCATCAGGTCGAGCACCATCTTCGACTGGCCGAGGCCCATGAAGTGGCCGTGGCCCTCGATGAGACCGGGTACGGCCGTGAGGCCCGCGAGGTCGATGACCTGGGTGGCCGGACCGACGTACGGCGCGATCTGCTCCGCGGTGCCGAGGGCGACGATGCGGTCGCCGCGAACGGCGAGCGCCTGCGCCTCGGGCGCCGACGCCTCCACCGTGACGATCTTGCCGCCGCGCAGCACCAGCGTGGCGGGCTCGACCGCCGGTGCGCTGCTGCAGCCGCCGGCACCCATCGTGAGCACCAGACCTGCGATCGCCATCCACTCGCGCTTCACCACTCGACCTCCTCGGCGCGCGCCAGGTCGCGCGCACCGCACTGTAGAACAGGGACCGGGGACCAGGGAACAGGGACCAGGGTTCGGCGGACGCGATACGATCGGCGGATGCGTCCGTTCATCGACGCGCTGCGTGCGCGGCTGACGCAGCCGCTACCCGGACTCGACGCGCAGTTGCAGATGGCGCCGCGGCCGCGGCCGGGCTGGGATCCGCACACGCTGCCGCCAGGCCTGCGCGACGCGGCCGGGTTGCTGCTGGTCTACCCCCATGAGGGGGCGTGGCATCTGCCTCTGACGCTTCGCGGGTCGACGTTGCGCCATCACACCGGCCAGGTGTCGCTGCCCGGCGGACGCGTCGACGAGGGCGAGACGTTCGAGGCCGCGGCGCTGCGCGAGACCTTCGAGGAGGTCGGCGTCGACCCGGGCGTGGTGGAGGTGCTGGGCCGGCTCACGCCGTTGCACATCCCGGTGAGCGGACACCTGCTGCATCCGATCGTCGGTGTGACGTCGGTGCGGCCGACGTTCGCCCTGGCCGCGGCGGAGGTGGCCCGGCTCATCGAGGCGCCGCTCGACCATCTGCGCGCGCCCGACACCGTCGCGTGGGAGCGCCGCGAGCGGTCACCCGGCGTGCTCATCGAAGTGCCGTTCTTCGCCGTCGATGGCGCCAAGGTGTGGGGCGCCACCGCGATGGTGCTCGCCGAGTTCCTCGCCGTGCTCGACGGCGTCGCCGACCCGCCGCCAGCGCGCTGAAACACCAGGCGGGCAGCCGTCGCGCGTTTGGCCCACGCTCCGGCCCTGCCCTACACTCAACCCGATCCCGTGGCGCCGACGACTCCCATTCGTGTATCGCGCGTCGCGACCACGTCCGACGACGATCGCGCGGACGTGCTCGCCGCGTCGCTGCGCGCTCTAGGCCTGACGCCGGTGGCCTGCCCCGTGCTGATCGAGACGCCCCCGGCCGACCCGACGATGCTGGCCGAGGCGGCTCGCAGCCTCGACGGCCGCGCCTGGGTCATCGTGGCGAGCGTCCGCGCCGTGCGCGCACTCACGGCGGCGCGCGGCAGACCATGGCCCGCGGGCGTGCGGACGGCCGCCGTCGGGCCGGCGACCGCGCAGGCGCTGCGTGACGCCGGGGTCACGACGCCCGTGCTCACCGCGCCGACCGCAGGGGCCGAGGCGCTGTGGGACGCGCTTTCGGGGCTGTCGTGGCGCGGATGCGACGCCCTCGTGCCGACGACGCCCGGTGGACGTACGCTGCTCGCCGATCGCCTGCGTGCGGCCGGTGCCGCGGTCGACGAGGTCGAGGCCTATCGGATGGAACCGCGGCCGGGTCTGGCGATCGCGCGCGACTGGACAGCGGCGGCGCCTGACGCGGTCGTGCTGGCGAGCGCCGGCGCGGCGGGCGCGCTGGTCGCCGCCATCGGCGCACAGGCGCTCGGCGCGGTGCGCGTCGTCGCCATCGGCGCCACGACGGCCGCCGCGCTCGCGGCCGCAGGCGTCAGGTGCGAGTCACCGGCGCAGGCGTCGTTCGAGGCGGCCGCGCGGCTGCTCAGCGCCCCGGCGGTGCCCACCGTATGAACGCCGGGCAGGACGCCACCGCCATGAGCGACGTGCTCGACCGCACGTTCGTCGAGTGCAGCGCGCTCGGTTTCCAGTCGGTGCTCACGAGCGTGCTGGCGATCGCCTGCTACGTGCTGTGGCGGCGGCACCGGCGCGCGTATTTCCTGACCTGGGCGCTGGCCTGGTCGATCTACGTCGTGCGGCTGGCCTGCATGTCGACATTCCTGGTGCGCCGCGATCTCTTCTGGCTGTTCCTGCACCAGTCGGCCACCGGCGTCAGCGCCCTGCTCCTGCTGCTGGCCGCGCTGCAGATCTCGCGCGGCCTCGTGCTGCGGCCGATCCACGCGCTCATCGTGCCCCTCTCCGTGACCTGGGCGTGGATCACCATCTACGGCATGGGCAGCATGCTCGTGGCCGGCGTCTCGGCCACGCTGCTGCTGTCGGGCGTGACGATCTGGACCGGCGTCATCTTCTGGCGTGAGCGTGCCCGCGTGTCGAGCGACGCCGCCCCGGTGCTCGCCGGTGCGTTCGTCCTGTGGGGCCTGCACCACCTCGACTACCCGCTGCTGCGCGGGTTCGGCGCGGCCGTGCTCTACGGCGTCTTCGTCGACGTCCTGTTCCTGTTCGCGATCGGCCTCGGCCTGCTGTTCGTCGTGCTGGGCGAGGAACGCGCGCGGCTGGCGGCCCGCACCGAGGAACTCGAGCAACTGAGCCGGCTGCTGATGCGCGTCCAGGAGGACGAGCGGCGCCGTATCGCCCGGGAACTGCACGACGAGGCCGGCCAGGTGCTCACCGCCGTGAAGATCGAACTGGAACTCGATGGCCGTCCGGAGGCCGGTGCGCTCGTCGGCCGCGCGCTCGCGCAGGTGCGCGACGTGAGCAACCTGCTGCGGCCGTCGGCGCTCGACGACCTCGGCCTCGTCGCCGCGCTGCGCGCACTGGCCGACGACGTCACCATGCGCACGAACATCGCCGTCACGCTCGATCTCGACGGGTTCACGCGGCGCCCGGCGCCGGATGTCGAAGTCGCGGTCTACCGCGTCATCCAGGAGGCGCTCACCAACGTCGCGCGCCATGCGCGGGCGACGCGGGCGCACGTCCGCGTCCACGACGACCCGGGGCAGCTCTCGGTCGTCGTCGACGACGACGGCGCCGGCGTGGTCGCTGGCGCCACGTCGCACCTCGGCTGGCTGGGGATGCGCGAGCGCGTCACGGCGCTGGGCGGACAGCTCGACATCGGCCCCGCGCCGGCCGGCGGGGTGCGCATCGCGGCGCGGATTCCCGTGGGAGACGCCGCGTGACCGCCGCCACGGTGGGCGTGCTGCTGGCCGACGACCACACGCTCGTCCGCGGCGGCATCCGCCGCATCCTCGAGAGTCAGCCCGGCGTGCGCGTGCTCGCGGAAGCCGCGGACGGCCACGGCGCGCTGGCGCTGGTCGACGCGCACCCCGAGGCCGACATCCTGGTGCTCGACCTCACCATGCCGGGCCTCGACGGCAACGCCGTGCTCCTCGCCGCCAAGGCGAGACGGCCGTCGTTGAAGGTCGTGGTGCTGACCATGCATGCCGGTCACGAGTACGTGACGCGCGCGCTCAAGGGCGGTGCCGACGCCTACCTGCTCAAGGACTCGGCCGTACAGGACCTGGTGGCCGCCCTCGAGGCCGTCATGGCCGGGCGCTCGTATTTCAGCCCGGCGGTGCAGGCGCGGCTGGCCGGGCTCGTGCGCGGTGAGGCCGGCCCGGCGTCGCCGGCCCCCTCGCTCACCGAGCGCGAACGCGAGGTGCTGCGTGGACTCGCCCGCGGCGGATCGAGCCGCGAGGTCGCGGCGGATCTGGGCATCAGCGTGCGGACCGTCGAGACCCACCGCGCCAACATCATGCAGAAGTTCGGCGTGAAGTCGATGGCGCTGCTGATCCAGGCGGCGATGCGCGAGGGGCTGCTCGACGGCTTCGACCCTCCGTAGTTGTACGGAGGCGTCTCCGTAGTCCTGCTTATTGCCGGGCCGGGGGCACGGACGTACGCTGAGTCAGCGTCAGCGTCATGCCGGAAGCGCCTGGATTCCTCGAGGAGCCTGTACGGATTGCCGTACCAGTGCGCCCGGCCGAGAGCGGCGGGCTCGCGTCCCTGCGCGCACTGACGCTCAACCACCGCGCCCTCGGCGTCCAGGCCCTGCAGGACGTGTCGCTCGACGCCGACGCGGCGCGACGCCTGCACGAGGCGCTCACGGCGGCGGCCATCCCGTCGCTGGTGCTCGTCACCTGCAATCGCACCGAGGTCTACTGGCAGGCGTCCGGCGCCGCCGACGACACCGCGGTGCGTGCGGTCTGCGACGCGGCCGTCGACACCGCCGGCCGCAGCGCCTGGAGCGACGCCACGCGGTTCGATGGCGCGGCCGTGGCCGGACACCTGTTCCGCGTCTGCGCGGGCCTCGAGTCACTGGTCCCGGGTGAGGCCGAGATCCTGGGCCAGGTGCGCGCAGCGCTCGACGGCAGCCCCGGCGCCGGGCCGTTCCTGCGCGGCGTGGTGCAGGCGGCGCTGCGGGCGGGGCGGATGGCGCGCGCCGAGACCGCCATCGGCGTCGGCGCGCAGTCGGTGGCCTCGGCCGCCGTGCATCTCGTGGCCAGCGCCCTGCCGCTCGGTCAGGCGCGCGTGGTCGTGCTCGGGGCTGGCGCCACAGGCGTCAAGGTGGCCCGAAAACTGCGGTCGCTCGGCGTGACTGATCTGGTGGTCGTGAACCGCTCGGAATCCCGCGCGCAGGAGGTCGCCGCCGCCGTGGGCGGTGACGCGGCGACGCTGGCGCGGCTGCCCGAGGAACTGCGCATCGCCGACGCCGTCGTCTGCGCCGTGCATGCGCCGGAACCGATCGTGTCGCTGGCCGACCTGACGGCGATTGCCGCCGATCGGCGGCGGCGCCCGCTGATCGTCGCCGACATCAGCATGCCGCCGGCGATCGCGCCGGGACACGTGGCCGGCGTGACCCGCGTCGACCTCGCCGCGGTGGAAGCGTTCGTCCTGCGTCAACGCGGCTCGCGCGCCGCCGAGGTGCCGCGCGTCGAGGCGATTCTCACGCGCGAGATGGCGCATCTCGAGACGTGGGTGCGCCGCTTCACGCTGCGGCCGATCGTCTCGGGCCTGCGCCGCAAGGTGGACGCGATCCGCCGCGCGGAGCTGGCGCGCATCCAGCAGGAGATGCGTGGCACGACCGCCGTCGACTCGGCGATCCTCGACCGGCTGTCGCGGCGGCTGCTCGAACAGGTGCTGGCGGTGCCGCTGGCGTCGCTCGAGACCGGCGCCTTGCCGCTCGACCAGGCGCAGGCCGACTACCTCTCCCGCCTGTTCGCACTCGATGCAGAGGCTGAGGCATGACGCCGCTGCGTCTCGGCACCCGCGGCAGCGCACTGGCGCTGTGGCAGTCACGGCACATCGCGGAGCGGCTCGCGGCGATCCGACCCGACGTGGCCGTCACGCTGGTGGAGATCGAGTCCACGGGCGACCGGGTGGTCGACGTGCCGCTCAGTCACGTCGAAGGCACCGGGTTCTTCACCGCCGCCATCGAGCGGGCCCTGCTCGACGGCCAGGTCGACATCGCGGTGCACAGCTGCAAGGACCTCCCAGTGGCCGCCACGCCCGGCCTCCTGCTGGCGGCAATCCCGACCCGCGGTCCGGTCGAAGACGTACTCGTCGCGCGGGATGGGCACACCCTCGCGACCCTGCCCGCAGGCGCTCGCGTGGGCACGTGCAGCCTGCGCCGCACGGCCCAGATCCGGGGCCGGCGGCCCGACCTCGTCTGCGTCCCGCTGCGTGGCAACGTCCCGACGCGCGTGGCGCGCGTGACCGGCGGGGAACTCGACGCGATCGTGCTGGCCAGGGCCGGCCTCGAGCGCCTGGGCCTCGGCGCGCACATCACCGAGGTGTTCGACGCGGCCGACTTCCTGCCTGCGCCGGCGCAGGGCGCATTGGCCGTGCAGTGCCGCGCCGGCGACGCCGCCACGGCTGCGTTGCTCGCCGCCCTCGACGACGCCGACAGCCGCGCCGCCACGATGGCCGAGCGCGAGTCGCTGCACGTGCTGGGCGGCGGCTGCTCAGCGCCGGTGGGCGCGGCGGCGATGGTACGCGGCGGGCTGTTGTCTCTGACCGCCGCGGTGTTCGACCTGGCCGATGGCCGGGCGGTGCGCGCGTCCGCCGCGGGGCCGACGCCCGAACGGGTCGGCGCCGATGTCGCGCATGCGATGCTGCGGCAGGGCGCCGGCGCGCTGATCGACGCCAGCCGGGACGCCATGGCAGCGATGGAAGGAGCTTCGTCATGACCGTGCCGTTCCATCGCGGCCGGCGGCTGCGCCGCACGCCGGCGCTGCGCGCCATGGCTCGCGAGACACGCCTGCAGCCATCGCAGCTGGTCGCGCCGCTCTTCGTCTGCACCGGTCGTGGCGTCCGTCAGCCGATCGCGGCGATGCCAGGGCACGCCCGGCTGTCGCCCGATCTCGCCGCCCGGGAAGCGGCGGATCTGGCGGCCCTGGGCGTCGGTGCCGTGCTGCTGTTCGGCATCCCCGACGCCAAGGACGACCAGGGCAGCGCGGCGTGGGATCCGGACGGCCCGGTGCCCCAGGCCATCGCACGCATTCGCCGCGAGGCGCCGGACCTCAGCATCTGGGCCGACGTCTGCCTGTGCGAGTACACCAGCCACGGCCACTGCGGTGTCCTCACGGCGGACGGCGTCGACAACGACACCACGTTGCCGCTGCTGGCCCGGGCGTCCATCGCCTATGCGCAGGCTGGCGCCGATGTCATCGCGCCGTCGGACATGATGGACGGCCGCGTCGGGGCCATTCGTGCGGCGCTGGACGACGCCGGGCACGCCGAGACGGTGATCGTGTCGTATGCCGCGAAGTACGCGTCGGCGTTCTATGGCCCGTTCCGCGAGGCGGCCGGCTCCACGCCGCAACATGGCGACCGCCGCGGCTACCAGATGGACCCGGCGAACGTCCGCGAGGCCGTGCGCGAGGCGGAAGCCGACATCGCCGAGGGCGCCGACATCGTGATGGTCAAGCCGGGCCTGCCGTACCTGGACGTCATCCGCGCCGTGCGCGAGCGGGTCGACGTGCCGGTCGCTGCCTACCAGGTGTCGGGCGAGTTCTCGATGCTCCATGCTGCTGCCGAACGCGGCTGGATCGATCTGCCGCGGGCGATGCACGAGACGTCGATTGCGCTGTGCCGCGCCGGCGCCGATCTCGTGATCACCTACTTCGCGCGGGAACTCGCGCGCGACTTCCAGCACCGGGCGGCGGGCGCCGCCGCCGAGGTACGCGGATGAGCGCCCCGGCGACCCCCGAAGTGCAGGCCTGGTTCACCCGCGCGATCCGCGTCACGCCGGGCGGCGTGCACTCGCCCGTGCGCGCGTTCGGCTCGGTGGGCACGCCGCCGGTGGCCGTCGTCGAAGGACGCGGCGCCGAGGTGCGCGACGTCGACGGCCGCACCTTCATCGACTACGTCGGCGCCTGGGGGCCGGCCCTGCTTGGCCACGCCCATCCCGGAATCGAAGACGCGGTGGTGGCCGCTGCGCGCCGCGGGCTCGTGTTCGGCCTGGCCTCGCCAGCAGAGGTCGACCTCGCCGAGCGGCTGGTGGCGCGCGTGCCCGGCTGCGAGATGGTGCGCTTCACGGTCACCGGCACCGAAGCCACGATGAGCGCCGTGCGCGTGGCGCGGGCCGCTACCGGCCGTCGCGTCGTGGTCAAATTCGCGGGCGGCTATCACGGCCACGCCGACATGTTCCTGGTCAGTGCCGGCAGCGGGGCGGCCACGTTGGGCGTGCCCGATTCGCCCGGCGTGACCGCCGCGGCTGCGGCGGACACCGCCGTCGCCAGGTTCAACGACCTCGACAGCGTCGACCAGGTGATCGCCCGTGCCGGCGGTGAGGTCGCCGCGATCGTGGTCGAGCCGGTGGTCGGCAACATGGGCTGCGTGGCGCCGGCGCCCGGCTTTCTCGACGGCCTGCGCGAGCGCTGCACGCGGCTCGGCATCGTGCTCGTGTTCGACGAGGTGATGTCGGGGCTGCGCGTGGCCCGTGGGGGCGCCGCAGAGCGCTACGGCGTCACGCCCGACCTCGTGACATTGGGCAAGGTCATCGGCGGCGGTATGCCGCTGGCGGCCTTCGGCGGGCGCCGTGATCTGATGCAGCGCGTCGCGCCCGCCGGCCCGGTGTACCAGGCCGGCACCTACGCCGCGCATCCGCTCTCGATCGCCGCCGGGCTGGCGATGCTGGACGCGATCGACGCGCGTCCCGATCTCTACGACGTCCTCGAACGCGCGGGACAGCGGCTCGAAGACGGCCTGCGCGCGCGCGCGGCCGAGGCCGGCGTGCCGGTGTCGGTGCAGCGCGTCGGCTCGATGTGGACGGTCTTCTTCTCGTCGCGCCCGGTGCGCTCGTGGGACGACGCGGCCGCCGTCGACCGCGCCGCTCATGCCCGCTTCTTCCGCGGCATGCTCACGCGTGGCGTGCTGCTGCCGCCGTCGGCGTTCGAGTCGGCGTTCCTGTCGGCGGCGCACGCGCCGGCCTTGATCGATCGCACGCTCGACGCCGCGGCCGCGGCGTTCGCGGAGGCCCGCGCATGACCGATCGCTTTCTCCGCGCCTGCCGGCGTGAGCCGGTGGACCAGACGCCGCTGTGGCTGATGCGCCAGGCCGGACGCTACCTGCCCGAGTACCGCGCGGTGCGGGCCGAGGTCGATTTCCTCACGCTGTGCCGCACGCCGGCGCTCGCCGTCGAGGTCTCGCTGCAGCCGCTGCGGCGCTTCCCCCTGGACGCGGCGATCATCTTCTCGGACATCCTGCTGCCGCTCGAGGCGCTGGGCGTGCGGATGTCGTTCAATCCGGCGCCGAAGATCGCCGAGCCGATCCGCACCCGCGCGCAGGTCGACGCGTTGACCCCGCGCCCGATGGCCGAGGCCGTGCCGTTCGTCGGCGAGGCGCTCACGCTGCTGCGCCGCGCGCTCGACGGCCGCACGCCGGTGATCGGCTTCTGCGGCGCGCCGTTCACGCTGGCCGCCTACCTCGTGCAGGGCGAAGGCAAGGAGGGCTTCGGCGCGCTGAAGGCCCTCATCTACCGCGAGCCGGCCACCGTGGAGGCACTGCTCGAGACGCTGACGACGGCGATGATCGACTACCTGCGGTTGCAGGTCGCCGCAGGCGCCCAGGCCGTGCAGATCTTCGACTCGTGGGCCGGCGTTCTCGCCCCGGCCACCTACGAGCGGTTCGCGCTGCGCTGGGTGCGGCGAATCGTCGATGGCCTGCGCGACCTCGATGTCCCGGTCATCTACTTCGTGAATGGCGGCCCGCATCTGCTCGAGGCGGCGGCGACCTCGGGTGCCGGCGTCCTCGGCGTCTGCTGGCGGACGCCAATCGATCAGGCGGCCGCGCGCGTGGGCCCGCATCTGGCGCTGCAGGGGAATCTCGATCCCCACGCGCTGTTCGCCGCGCCTGACGAGGTCGCCCGGCTGGCGATGGACGTGCTGACGCGCATGGCCGGCCGGCCGGGCCACATCATGAACCTCGGTCACGGCATCCTGCCCGAGACGCCGATCGCAAGCGTGCATGCCCTGGTCGAGACCGTGGCAGCCACGGCCGATCGCGCCGCCGTCGCCGCGGTGGAGCGCTGACGATGCCTGCGACGCTGACGATGCCGGAGCTGCTGGCCCGCTACAACCGTCCGGGCCCGCGCTACACGTCGTACCCCACCGCCGTGGAGTTCCACGACGGCGTCACGGCCGATGCCTACGTGGAGCGCCTCGCGCGCGCCAACGCCGACACCGATGCGCCGCTGTCGGTCTACATGCACCTGCCGTTCTGCGAGGAGCGCTGCTCGTACTGCGGCTGCTTCGTCGTCATCACGAAGCACAGAGACGTCACCGACCGGTATCTCGAGTACCTCGAACGCGAGATCGATCTGCTGGCCGCGCACCTGCCTGGCCGGCGCCACGTCTCGCAGCTGCACTGGGGCGGCGGCACCCCCACCTACTACCCGGCCGACCGGCTGGCGCGGCTCTTCGGCCGCCTGCGTCAGCACTTCACGTTCGCGCCAGACGCCGAGATCGGCGTCGAGATCGACCCGCGCGTCACCTCGCCCGAGCAGCTCACGGTGTTGCGCGAGCTGGGGTTCAACCGGCTGTCGATGGGCGTGCAGGACTTCGCCCCCGAGGTCCAGCAGGCCGTCAACCGCATCCAGAGCTACGAGCTGACCAAGGCCCTGGTCGATCACGCCCGCGCCCTCGGCTTCCGTTCGATCAACATCGACCTCATCTACGGCCTGCCGTACCAGACACGCGAGGGTTTCGGCCGCACGCTGGAACAGGTGCTGACCCTGCGCCCGGAACGCGTGGCCGTCTACTCGTTCGCCTTCGTGCCGTGGATGAAGGCGCACATGAAGCACCTGCCGGAGGACTCGCTGCCGCCGGCCGACGTGAAGATGGACCTGCTCACCGCCTCGCAGCGGGCCTTCACCGGCGCGGGCTACGTCCAGATCGGCATGGACCACTTCGCCGTGCCCGAGGACGAACTGGCCCGTGCCCTCGACGCCCGCACGCTGCACCGCAACTTCATGGGCTACACGGTGCAGTCGTCGCGCGACATGGTGGCGCTGGGCGTCTCGGCCATCGGCGACGTGCAGGGGGCCTTCGTGCAGAACACCAAGAAGCTGCCGGAGTACTACGAGTCGATCGACGCGGGCCGCTTCCCGATCGAGCGCGGCTACGCCCTCGACGACGACGACCGCCTGCGCCGCCACGTGATCACCGAGCTGATGTGCAACGGCCACCTCGACGTCGCCGACGTCGAGGAGCGCTTCGGGCTCCGTTTCGCCGACTACTTCGCGCGCGAGCTGGCGCTGCTGACCGGCCCGGGATCGCCGGCCGCCGACGGCCTCGTCGAGGTGACCGGCGAGGCCATCGCCGTGACGGCGCTGGGACGACCGTTCGTCCGCAACGTGTGCATGGCCTTCGACCGCTACCTGGCGGCGCGCACCGGCGGCGCCACGCCGGTGTTCAGCAAGACGGTATGAGCGGACCTCGCGTCGTGGTCGTCGGTGGCGGCGTCACCGGCCTCACCGCCGGCGTCACGCTGCTGGATGCCGCCCGGGACGCGGGACATCCGCTCTCGCTCACGGTGCTCGAGTCGGGCGCCGGCGCCGGTGGGCACGCGCAGACCACGTGCGACGACGGCTTCGTCGTGGAAGCGGGACCCAACGGCTTCCTGAGTCGCGAGCCCCACACGCTCGCCCTGATCGAGTCGCTGGGGCTCACGTCGCGGCTGGTCGAGGCGCGACCCGACGCGGCGCGACGCTTCATCGTGCGGGGCGGCCGGCTCTGTCTCGTGCCCGACGGTCCTGCCGGCCTCGCCACCACGCCCGCGCTGTCACTGCGCGCCAAGCTACGCCTGATGGCCGAGCCGTTTGCCTCGCGTCCGCCAGCCGGCGTCGACGAGACCGTCTACGACTTCGCGGCTCGACGGATTGGCGCCGAGGCCGCGGAGATGCTGGTGGATGCCGCCGTGTCGGGCATCTCTGCCGGCGACAGCCGTCGGCTCTCCGTGCGCGCGCAGTTCCCCGTGATGCACGAGATGGAGCGCGATCACGGCAGCCTGCTGCGGGCCATGTTCTCCAGGAAGCGCCCGCGCGGCCCGCAGGCCAGGCTGGTGAGCTTCGATCGCGGCATGGGCGTGCTGACGGCGGCGCTGGCCGCCCGGCTCGGCGTGCACCTGCGCAGCGGCACCGGCGTCAGCCGCATCGACCGAACCACGCGCGGCTGGCGCGTCACGGCCGAACCGGGCAACGTCTTCGATGCCGACCACGTGGTCCTTGCCGTGCCGGCCCGGGCCGCGGCGCCGATGGTCGACGATCTGAATCCCGTGCTGGCCCGGTCGCTGCGCCAGATCGAGTACGCCGGCCTCGGTGTGGTGGCGTTGGCGTATCCCGTGCGCGATGTGCCTCGCGCGCTCGACGGCTACGGCTACCTGGCGACGAGAGGCGAGGGGCTGGCGACACTGGGCGTGGTGTGGGAGTCGTCGCTGTTTCCAGGACGCGCGCCTGACGGTCAGGCGCTGCTGCGCGTGATGATCGGCGGCGCCCGGCGACCGGACGTCATCGACCGGCCGGCCGCCGAGGTCGAGGCTCTGGCCCGCAGGGAGTTGCAGCAGGTGCTGGGCATCACCGCCGCGCCGTCGCGGGCGTGGACGTTCGCGTGGCCGTCTGCGATCGCGCAGTACACCGTGGGACATCTCGAGCGCCGGGCCGCCATCGCCGATCTGGTCGCGGCGCATCCCGGCCTTGCCCTGTGCGGTACGTCGTATGACGGCGTGTCGTTCAACCACGCGGTGAAGAGCGGCCGCGAGCTCGCGACGTCGCTGGCGGGGCGCCTGTGGTCGCGAGACCTGACGGCGCCGGTGACGGCGCAGGGAGTGACCGCATGACGGGAGAGACGCGTCACGTCGTGCTCGTGACCTACGGCGAGCCGCCCACGGCGTCGTTCGTCGATCAGCTCGTCTACTCGTGGCGCATCCTGGTCGGGTTGACGCGCACAGTGGCGCCGATTCCGCGCCCGGTGCTGCCGGTGATCGCCGTGTCGCGCGCCCGTGGGCGCACGTCGGCCTGGCGAACGCACGGCTATGTATCGCCCCTCGAGCCCATCACCGAGCGGCAGGCCACGCAGGTGCGCGCCGCCCTCACGAGCCGCGACGCCGGATCGTGGCAGGTCCATGTGGCGTACGAGTTCCGCCGGCCATTGGTGGCGGACGTGCTGGCGTCGATTCCGCCCGCCGAGCCGGTGACCATCGTGCCGATGTACGCCGCCGACTCGGCGTTCACGCACGCCTTGTCGCGCGCGGTGGCCGTCGACCATGCACGCACCACGGCGCGGTCGGCACCTGTGCAGGTGGCGGATGCCCTCGACGTGATCACCCTCGCCGAGATCTCGGCCGACCATGTGCTCGAGCACACGCCCCCGGACTGGCGGGGCGACGAGACCGCTTTGGTGCTCGCGGCCCACGGCACCGTGCTGAACCCGCCGACGAAGATCGACACCGGCCTGGCGGCCACCGATGCGCTGCGGATCGCCATTGCCGCGCGCCTCGCCCCTCAATTCGGTGTCGTCGCGCACGGATGGTTGAATCACACCCGCGGCGGCAAGTGGACCGATCCTCCGATCGAAGAGGCACTCGCCGGCGTGGCCGATGCCGGCTACACGCGCGTGGTCTACTACCCGTACGGCTTCCTGGCAGACAACGCGGAGAGCGAGCTCGAGGGTCGCGTGGCGCTGGCGGCGCTGACGGACGTCGCGTCGAAGCACCTGCCATGCCTCAACGAGTCGCCGGCGCTGGCCGAGGCCATCGCGACGCTCGTCGTGGCGTCAATGGGGAAGCGCGCCGCCCCGGCGGCGTGAGCTGACGAGCGTCTCGCGCGTCGCCGCTCAGTCTGCCGGGAGCCGCCGCGGATTCCACAGCAACTCCCACAGGTGTCCGTCAGGCGTAGCCGCCCCAGAAGGTCTCGTGGGCGGGTGTCGCGATGACCGCGCCGGCGCGGGTCGCCTGCGCCCTCACGTCGTCGACTTCCGCCTTCGAAGAGTTGTGACCGACGTGATCACCGTGACGCGTGCCTTCATGTCAGCGTCCCGGGAGTCACGACCCGCTGCGTCGTGAAGACGGATTCGCCCGCAGTCATCCGGAGATCCGGCCGGCTGTGCCACTCGTGCGCGATGCCCCTCATGAGCAGCGCCGAGTCCAGCGTGGCCGATCCCGGTGGAAACCGATCGACCGCGCCGAAGAATGCCGAGTGCGCCTCGCCGATTGCGAGCGGCGTCACCGACCAGTTCAGCGATCGGAGTTCCATGCCGTGGAACCTGGCGGGATCCCGCGTGGCCGAGTAGCCTGTGGCGCCCAGCAAGAAAAAATCGGACGCGGCGTCCAGGGTGGGGAAGACGCTGCTCTCGGACAGTGCCGCAGCGACTCGTCCCGCGAACGCGACTTCGATGCCGCCATCGGGGCGCACGATTCGCAGGGCCAGGGTGTCGGCCGACTCCGACGTCTCGAAGCGCGCCGACGAGAAGATGCCCGGAAACACCCGGCCGCCAAGGACCCGGTTGAACGTCGAGTTCGTGTCGCGGCGTGGGATGAACACGCCCTCACGCGGCTCGCCATCCTGCGTCCACTCGACGGCGATCCGGTGCGCCGCGTTCTCGGAGCCCAGGCCGAGCCACCCCGGCACGTGCCGCGGCCGCAGTTCGACGAACCGGATCATGCACACGCCGCCGATGCCATGGCCGTTGAAGAGCTTCGGCCGGAAGCCGGGAGGCAGGACGCGCTGCAGCACCTCGGGATCGAGGCGCCAGTTCAGCAGCACGCGACGATCGATGATGCCGTGAATCGTATCGAGCAGCACGATGGCCTCAGGGCACAGGTGTGGAGCAGGGGGGCGATGGACGACGCGTCACTCGGCCTGCGTCGAGGTCAGGCATCGCGGCGGTGCTCCGCGATGAGCGCCATCATCTCGGGGTAGTGATACGTGGCCCTGACGGCGGGCTGGTGCGTCGCCGCTGCCACCATCGCCTTTGCAATCTGCTCCGTGCGGATCGATCGGAACCTGGCCGGTGTGGCGAAGGAGACCAGGGGCAGCACCTTCTCGAGCAGCCACGGGGTGTGCTGCGAGCCGATGATCATCGACGGACGGAAGACGCTCACGATCGCGGGTCCGCTGGCGCGGACGGCATCTTCGGATTCGCCCTTCACCCGGAGATAGCGCGGCGTGCCCGCGGCCCCGCCGCGGCTGGCGCTCGCCGCCGGGTCGGCGCCCACGGAGCTCATGAATGCAAGATGCCGAACCGTACCCGAGTCGCGCAGCCCGCGTGCGAACGCCTCGTTCAGCGCCACGTCGACGGCGCGATGCTCCTCGATGGTCAGCTTCGCCGTCCCTGCGCCGATGCCGAGCACGCTGAATCCCACCGGCTCACTCGCGGCGTTCCGGGCGGCCTCGGCCGTCGCAGCCGCCAGAGGATCCGGCTGCATCTCGGGGACGAGCACCTCCAGCAGCCTGCGGCCGGTGGCTCGAGCCAGGGCGACAGCGTCGGGCAGCGATCGTCGCGAGACGGAGACGATCGTGGAGAAGGCGTCGCTGTGGAACAGCTCGTGCAGCAGCGCGGTGCCTACTGACCCAGATCCGCCAAGGACGATCGCCGTGCGCGTACTGGACATGCCGGCGACATGATACGTCCACCGCGCGCGGCCGGCGTCCCGACAGACGCCGGCGCGTTCACCACGCGGGCACGATGGCGCCTACTGCGGTGACGTCCAGTTGATCGTGTTGTCCCCATTCCGCTGGCTCCGAGTCCCGCCGCCTGCGCCGTGCCAATCGGGAAGCCCGAAGGGCAGATCGTCGCGCGGGATCTGCGTGACGTCGTTCACGCCGAAGGCGGCGCCGTAGGGCGTCGTGTCCACGAGGGCGACGCTGTCGGGCGTGACCGCAGCGTGCAGGGCGTTCAGCTGCGCGTTCCAGTTCGGCAGGACGATGTTGTCTGGGGCGGACGGATGGGTCAGTTGAAGCCACGGGACACCAGCCGGCCGGGCCGGCCAGTTCGCCACCGCGAGGTCGGCGCCGTTGCCGAAACTGATGATGGCCTGCAGCCCGCTGGCGCCGGCGGCCATGTCGAACAGGCCGTTCCGATAGTTCAGGATGGCCGGCTCGAGCGCGGCCCCGTTCATCACCGCGTCCATCTGGCCCTTGATGCCAAACAGGAACGTGTTGAACATCACGTACGACTTCTTGAGGCCGATCTTGTTGAGGAGCCGCTGGACGCGTTGCCCGGCGGAGCCCACGAGATTCCGCTGCGCCAGGATCTCATCGGTGCTGGGGTCCTGCCCGACGATCAGCACCTTGACGCCGGCACCGAGGCGTCCGCGGTAGTACACCGGCCCGAACTCGGTGCGAAACCGTCCCGACGGATGGCTGATGTAGTGCTGATGCGGCGCGGCCAAGAACGTCTGTGCCCACGAGGCGTTCGGTCCCTTGTCGAACTTGACTGTGGCCACGGTGCACCCTCCCTGCCTGACGCGTGGGCGTCAGTCGCGGCGGCCTCACATCGCGCCGGCCGACCGGTCTCACAGCTGTAGACGGCCGCCCTTCGGCTCTTTTTCGATGTCGGGTGTCCCTCTCGTCCGGCCATCCACCGACGCCGGGACTACTGCTTCGGCGGTGCCGTGTCCCACCAGAACGGCTTCGGCAGCGGCTTCGCCTCCGGCCAGATTGCGTCGAGCGTGTTGGCGTCGTAGAGCTCGCCGTTCTTCATCACGTAGCGCACGGTGTTGGTGTTGCGGATCGACTGCAGCGGGTTGCCGTCGAGCACGACGATGTCGGCGAGTTTGCCGGCTTCGAGCGAGCCCACGTCCTGCTGCAGGCCCAGCGCCTCCGCGCCGAAGATCGTCACGACCTTGAGCAACTCGTGTGGCGTGAGGCCGCCCGAGCCGAGGTTCCACATCTCCCAGTGTGCGCCCAGGCCCTGCAACTGGCCGTGGCTGCCCAGGCCGGCGCGGCCGCCGGCATGGACGATGTCGGCCACCTGCTTGCCGAGCTTGGTGTGGCCGTACTCCTCGGGCGCGAACCACTGCGGCCGGCGGCGAATCATCGTGTCGAGCAACTCGTTGGGAATCCACTTGTTCAGCTTGGCGTCGCCCACCGTGTTCTCGGTTTCGAAGTAGAAGTTCTCGCTCCACGGGGCGCCATACGCCACGAGGATCGTCGGCGTGTAGAACGTCTTCGTGCGGGCGACGTACTCCACGAGGTCCTTGTGCAACGGCATGATCGGGAAGCTGTGTTCCTGCCCGGTGTAGCCGTCGGCGATCTGCGTCAGGTTCAGCTTCAAATCGAGCGAACCCTCGATCGTCGGCGTGATGCCGTACTCCTTGCACGCCTCGAGAATCCACTGCCGCACCAGGCGATCACCGGCCACGTACTGCTTCAGCGTGTTGGTGCGGTAGGCCTCCTTGTAGCGCTTGATGAAGGCGAAGGCGGCCTCGCGGCTGTCGATGCCTGACGTCGAGAAGACGCCGGGACCGGTGGCGAAGACGCGCGGTCCCGCCAGCATGCCGGCATCGACCATGTCGGCGTAGGCGAAGACGTCCGGCGTCGACGTCTGCGGATCGCGCGTCGTGGTCACGCCGTACGCGAGGTTGGCGTAGTACTGCCACACCGCGGTCTGGTGCAGGCCGCGCGGCGCCCACATGTGCGCGTGGACGTCCACGAAGCCGGGCATGACCGTCTTGCCGCGGACATCGATGCGGCGCGCGCCAGCCGGCGCCGTCACGCGGCCACTCGGGCCGACGGCGGCGATGCGGTTGTCGGTGACCAGCACGTCGCCGCGCTCGAGCACCTCGTCGCCCTTCATCGTGATGACCCGGGCGCCGGTGAGCAGCACGGAGCCGGTAGCGCGGGCACGCGGCACCTCGACCCGGACGTCGATGCGCTGCGGCTCCTTGGCGTCGATCGCCTGCCGGAACACTTGAGCGCCAAGGGCCCACGTGACGGCCGTGCCGTCACGGGTCCAATCGAGGTAGTCGCCACCCTCGGTCGACATCCGCGTCACCGGCACGGCTGCGGCATCGCGGCCGATCCGCACTTCCACGGTCTCGCGTCCGGCTCGCGGCACGCCGAACACGTGATGCCGCCCCTGCACGCTCACGAAGGCGCGCGTGCCATCGGGCGACAGGCGGATCTCGTCGGCGGCCGGGGGGTTCACGCCCGGGCCGACGCCCTGCACGCGGACGTGCGTACGGCGGTCGTAGCCCGCGAGGGTCACCGAGACGAGGCCGCGATTCGTGGTGAAGAACACACGGTCGGGATCGCGTGGTGACACGTGCAGCCCGCGTCCGCCCTGCGCCGCGGCGACGAACGTCTGCGTGCCGCCTGCCGACGGCATGGTGCGGATTTCGAGCGTGTTGGGCGGATCGATGCCGCCGATCTCGGCGGGGGCATCAGGCCCGTCGTGATCAGGGGGCGGCGTGTCGAGCAGGATGGCGTACAGCTGATCGGAGGCGGCGCCGGCCAGGAACGCCACGCGACTGCCATCGGCCGTGAACACCGGGTCGAGGTAGTAGCCCTCGTGCGCGGTGAGTGATTCGGGTGTGCCACCCGCGGCGGCCACGCGCTTGATGTGCCCGCCGGTGTTCGTCCACGTGACGTAGACGATGGCGCGGCCATCCGGCGCCCACACCGGCATGAACTCGCCTTCCGTGGCCGTGGTCAGCCGGCGGGGCGCACCCGCCGGCAGATCCATCACGTAGAGGTGATTCAGCGCGCTGAAGACGAGTTGACGGCCATCCGGCGACACGCGCGGCCAGCGCACCAGGCGCGCCCGTACGGTCGGTCCGTCGTCGATGCGGATGGGCGTGTAGACGCGCGGCGCCACCTCCGCCTGCACGCGCGCGGTGAAGGGGATGGGGGCGGCGGCCCCGGTGGCGACGTCGATGCGCTGCAGCTTGCCGCCCACCGGCACGACGATCGATCGGCCGTCGGGCATGAAGTCGTAGCGGGGCAGCGTGTCGCGGCTGGCGCGCGACTCCTGGTCGTCGCGCGTCACTGGATAGGCGAGCCAGCGTTCGGCGCCGGTCTGCAGATTGCGGATGCGCAACCCGGTGTCGGTCTTGTGCCGCGTGGCGTAGACGAGCGACTGTCCGTCGGGCGACAACACCGGACGCATGGCCGAGCCCTGCGCGTTGGTGACCTGCGAGGCCTCGCCCGTCTCGCGATCGTGGCGGTAGATCTGCCACAGCGGGAAGCGCGCGTTGTAGGTGAACGTGCCGGTGCGCTGCGCGTAGTAGATGAAGCGGCCGTCCGGCGACACCACCGCGCCCATCCGGTTCATCGGCGGTGGAGGAGGCGGCCCGGGATTGTCGGGCGAGGCCTGCGGCGGAGGCGGTGCGCCCACGCGCACGCCAGCGCCGCCGTCGCGGTGATACATGAACATCCAGAACGTGCCGGGATCGGGCGGCCGCGACTTCGAGACCAGGAGGTAGTTGCCGTCGGGCGTCCACGCTGGCGACGTCAGGATCTGCGGCCGGTCGTTCGTGCGGCCGTCCTTGCTGACGGCGCGCGGATTGCCGCCGTCGGCATCCGCGATCCACAGGTTCTCGACGCCGGTGCGATCCGAGAGGAACGCAATCGTCTTTCCATCCGGCGACCAGGTGGGTTGGCTCTCGAACGACAGCCCGCCGATGATGCGCCGCGCCTCGCCGCCGCCGATCGGCAGCGTGTAGAGATCGCCGAGCAGGTCGAAGACGATCGTCTGCCCGTCGGGCGAGACGTCGATCGACATCCACGTCACCTCGTCGGTCGTGAAGTCGATCGTGCGCTCGGTCGTCAGCACGAGCTGCTCGTTGGCGGGCGGCGTGGACGGCGTCTGCGCCTGCGGCGGCGACGCCTGCTGCGCGGCCAGCGGCAACGTGGCGATGACGACCAGGGTGAGCAGCGCGGCGGGACGAGCCTTCACACGGACCTCCGGGATGAATGCGGGGACGGCGCGAGTGGCGTCGCCGGGTGGCGCATTCTAGCCCGCGTGCGCGTGGGCGAGCGGGTCCCGGTGCACACGTTCGCGGCGCTGCGCCGCGGCGAGCCACCACAACCGCGCCGCTCGTCCGAACGCCGCAGGCCCTACGTCCGCGGCCTGGTCGCGGTGACGAGATACCAGCGCGCGCCCGACGCTTCGACCTTCACGTCGGCGAACCCCGCGCGCTCGAGGTGGCCGCGCACCTCGTCTGCCGGCATCCCGTGGCTGCCACGTACGGGGAAGTCGAGCACGCCCAGCCGGCCGCCCGGCTCGAGGGTGGCGAGCAGGCTGCGGCTCATGGCCGGCTTGTCCTCGACGTGATGGAACACGTCGCGCATGAACAGCACGCGGCAGCACGCGGCCGGCATGTTGGTGCCGTCGGGCCGGCCCTCGATCACCGTGACGTTCGTGAGCTTCGCATCGGCGATGGCCTTCCCGATGTCGTCGCGCCGCGCGGCGTCGAGCTCGTTGCTGTAGACGCGCCCGTCGGGACCGACGGCGCGGGCGATGGCCACCGAGAGCGCGCCGCGGCCAGCCCCGACTTCTCCGACGACCTGCCCCGCGCCGATGCCGAGCGCCTGGACCAGGCGGGCGGCGTCCTCGCGATCCGACTGGCTGCGCGCCGGCAGTGCCGTCGCGAACACGACGCCGAGGGCGAAGCCCGCGACGGCCACGAGACGAAACGAGCGATGGGTACGAAGCATGGGATGACCTGCGGCGTGCGCTTCGCCGACGTCACGTTGGACGCCCGTCGTGCCGTCGTGGCCGGGCCGAATCAGTCGAGGGTCACGGTCAGCGGCGCGATGGCCGCCGCGTCGAACGCGTCCAGAATCGCCCGCTGTCGATGCAGGAAGATGGCACGCAGGTCGCGCTGCACGAGCAGCCGGTTCACGAGCCGGCCGCCCGGCACGGCATAGTCCACGTCGTCGTCCACGACGGTGCCGCCCGGCGCCTCGCGGAATCGATGCGTGTGCACCCATCGCCAGTAGGGCCCCCTGAGCTGGGTGTCGACGAACCGGTGCGGCGGCTGCCAGTCGGTGATCTCGGTACGCCAGCGGACGGGCACCCCGCGCACCTTCAGGCGGTAGTCGATCAACGCGCCGACGTGCATGGCAATCGGCGCCGGCGTCTCGATGCGGAAGTCGACCCACGGCGGCGTGATGCGCTGCAGGTTGTGGGCATCGGCGAAGAAGGCGAAGACCTCCGGCAGCGGGCGCGGCACGAACAGCGACGTCTGCAGGTGAGGCATGCCATCCTCTAGACGCACCCGCGATGCCGGCGGGTCCGGCACGTCGCCGGGTCCGAGGTATCATGCCGCCCACGCATGCTCCCCATCACTGAAATCGCCTCTCGCCTGGGCCTGTCGGACGACCTGATCGAGCCGTACGGCCGCCACATCGCCAAGATTCGCCTCGAGGCGCTCGACCGCTTCCCGACGCGCCGCGGCCGGCTCGTGCTCATCACGGCCATCACGCCGACGACCAGCGGCGAGGGCAAGACGGTGAACACGATCGGCCTGACACAGGGCCTCGTCCACATCGGCAAGCACGCCATCGCGGCCCTGCGCGAGCCGTCGCTGGGACCGGTCTTCGGCCAGAAGGGCGGCGCGACCGGCGGCGGCAAGGCGTCGCTGCATCCGGTCGACAAGATCAACCTGCACTTCACCGGTGATTTCCACGCCATCACCTCGGCGCACAACCTGCTCGCCGCGCTGATCGACACGCACCTGCACTTCGGCAACGACCTGCGGCTCGATCCGAAGGAGATCCTGTGGCCGCGCTGCATGGACATGAACGACCGCTCGCTGCGGAAGATCGCCGCCGGCATGGGCGGTCGCGAGAACGGCCCGGCGCGTGAGACCGGCTTCATCATCACGGCCGCGTCCGAGATCATGGCCATCCTGGCGCTGTCCGAGAGCCGCGCCGACCTGCGCGCGCGCCTGGGGCGCATCGT